>NZ_CP077311.1:470000-787500 GCF_019048265.1 Aeromonas sp. FDAARGOS 1405
CGCAGCAGGAAGTCCGGCTGACCACAGGAGCGACGCTCACGCTTTTGCATTTCGGCGGAGCAGGTGACCGCATCCGTCCCCTCTTTATTGACGCAGATGTAGATCTCCCGCAGGAAGCGGCCACCATCGGCGCAAGCCACCGTGATGTTGTCGGGCGCCAGCCACTGGTTGGCGCTCGCCAGATCGGCCTTGAGCTGGAAGGTGCTCTTGCGCAGCGGCGCTTCCGGGGATTGATAGGCCACCGGGATCTTCACCTTCTGGCGCAGATCGCTAGCCAGCTGATGGAAGGCCTGCTGGCTCAGACCGGAGCAGGTACCGTGCTTCTCCCACTCATGGCGATAGAGGAAACGGCTGGGGTAAAGGTCGGCAAACTCGCTCTCCATATCGGGATCGAGCCGTTCGCGGGTGCAACTGCTGGGATAACCGCGATCGTACTGAGGCCAGAGACCGTGCAGCACGAACCCCAGCTTGCGGGAACACTGGTCCCGATCCGCCGGTTTGACGGCGCAGTGCTCGGGCGACCAGGAGAGCGCCATGGCGTAATAATCAAACTCCCCCGCCTCCCCTTTGGCCTGTGCGGCCGAGGAGAGCAACAAACCACCCGCCAGCAGGGCAATCATCTTCTTCATCTATATATATCCATTTCAACCAACTAGGGAATGGCTGCAATGCTCCCATATTCCAGCGCGCGGAAACAGTGCTCCCGCCAAGGCTTGCGACAAGGGTCAGACCACTTCGGGGTTTCACCGGATAATAACGAGGCGTAAGCTGGCATCCTGGCGCCGGGTGCGCCACCGCATAATTTCAAGCAACCACAGGATGTAACATGATCCGCAAGAATCCCTCCGGCCATCTGCCTGTCATCGACGAATCCGCCTATATCGACAAGACCGCCATCATCTGCGGCAAGGTGATCATCAAAGAGAATGTCTTTGTCGGCCCCTATGCGGTGATCCGTGCCGACGAGGTGGATGAGAGTGGAGATATGGAACCCATCGTCATCGGCGCCAACTCCAATATCCAGGACGGGGTGGTGATCCACTCCAAATCCGGCGCCGCCGTCACCATCGGCGAGTACACCTCCATCGCCCACCGCAGCATAGTCCACGGGCCGTGCGAAGTGGGGAACCGGGTCTTTATCGGCTTCAACAGCGTGCTGTTCAACTGCCATATCGGTGACGGTGCCGTGGTGCGTCACAACTCGGTGATCGATGGCTGCGATCTGCCGCCGGAGTTCTACGTCCCCTCCACCACCCGTATCAACCAGCAGAGCGATCTGACCCATATCCCGCGGGTTTCGGTAGATGCCGCCGAGTTCTCCGAAGACGTGGCACACACCAATATCGATCTGGTCAAAGGGTACAAGGCGCTCTCCAACGAGTTCTGATCCCTTTCTTTATGACCAGAGAACAAAACGGGCGCCGAGGCGCCCGTTGCTGTTTCTATCTCTACTTATATATGTGCGGGTCAGGAGCACTTCTTCAGGCTGATATGCCAGTTGGCACCGGATTGCACCTGATGCTTGGCAGCGAAGCTGTCCATGTTCAGCGCCACCGACACCTGCAGCAGACTGTTGAGGTAGACCAGCGGCTGACCTTCCGGCACATCACCGAAGCTGCTGACGTAAGGGGCCTTGCCGTCATATTTGACCACATCCCCTTCACGGATCTTGATGCAGGCGTTATCCCCCTTGTTGATCCCCGCCTTGGTCAGCAAGGCATCGTCGATATTGGTCCAGACGTTGCCGTACTGCACATCGAGGATCGGGATGGTGCCCTTGAGGGTGCCATCTTTCTCTGCTACCGCAGGCTGATAGGGGATCTTCACTACCTCGGCGGGCAGCAGCGGGCCCACCTGCTCGTAGCTGATGGCGCCGGAGGCTAGCCGTGCGCCGGTATAGGCATACACATCGCGGCCGTGGAAGGTGTAGGACTTCTCGGAACCCTTGAGGCGGTTGAGTTTCTCGTCGATCTGGCGCACCGCCTCGATGCCGAAGTGCTCGGCCACCAGGGTCAGGGTGCCGTTGTCCGGAGTCACGATGTAGTGACCGCTCTTGGTCTTGAGCACCACAGACTTGCGCTCGGTGCCGACACCGGGATCCACCACGCTGACAAACACTGTGCCCTTGGGCCAATACTGCAGGGTCTGGTAGAGGCGGTAGGAGGCTTCCCAGATGTTGTAAGCCGGGATCTCGTGGGTCAGGTCATAGAGCGGCAGGGTGCGATCCACCCCGAAGGCGACCCCCTTCATGGCCGACACGGCGCCATCTTTGAGGCCGAAATCGGTCTGGATCACCAGCGCTTCGTTGGCGGCGGCGATGCCGCTTGCCAGCATGAGGGCGAGCGCGATGGCGCGGGGTGTGGTGCGAATATCCATATCTGAACTCCTGAATCATCTGAGGATAACGAAACGGCGATAGCCATTTAGACATCCAGACTGCCACCAATGGATTTTTTTGCAAGGGGTTTGCAACAAAGTGAGGGACGACTCGCAGAAATTGTGCTCGCAAAACGTCGGCGGCGGGGGTATCAAAGGCAGAATGGGAAAACGTTTACAATACAGGAGCTCAGCACCATGACACAACCCGTACCGGAGATGATGACCCTGCTGCTGGAGATTGGTGAACAGAGCAGTCAGCTCTGGCTGAGCCAGCCAGATGCGGCCCCGTCACACTACCCGCTGGCCTTTGGCACCCACGCCATCCAGCCCGGACCGTTTCGCAATGCGCCACCCACCCCGCTCGAACTGGAGCGGGCCATCATGGTGGTGGAAGATGAGCTGATGCGCATCGCCCCACAGATCCCGCCCGGCTTGCAGCTGACCCTGCGCAGCCAACCCTCACTGGCCGAAGCGCTGGGGGACAACCAGCTCGACCGGGATCTGGTGGAGCAAGCCTTTGGCCAGCTGGCCGCGATGGCGGAAGGGGATCCCCTCGCCGCCAGCTTGCTGCCACGCGACGAGCACTTTGCCGCCGTGCTGCTGATCGTCAGGGAGTGGCTGCACCATCTGGCCAGCGAGAGCGTGCTGATCGTGGAGTAGTGTCATGGCTGATGCCCCTTGCACTGCCGACTCGCGGTAAAACAGAAGCGCGGCGACGAGGTCCTGCGCCACCGCCATGCGCGGCATGCAAAACCGGGAGCTATGCGCCCTTGCTCATCATCGCCTTCTGCCGCGCCCCCAGCTTCTGTTACCATCGCGGCCACGATCACTCATTGCATCGTGGCCGCAGGCCGCGATAACCCCGACTGGTGCCCCTATGTCCACAGCCTCCTTTGCCGAACTGGCCCTCTCCCCCCGTCTGCAGCAGACCCTGACCGAGCTCGGCTATGCCGCCCCCACCCCCATTCAGGCTCGTGCCATCCCGGTCATTCTGGCAGGGCGGGATCTGATGGCGGGGGCCCAGACCGGCACCGGCAAAACCGCCGCCTTTGTGCTGCCGCTGCTGGAGCAGTTGCTGGCGCAGCCGCAAGCAGAATCCCCGCGCCCAATCCGTGCGCTGGTGCTGGTGCCGACCCGCGAGCTGGCGGTGCAGGTCGCCGAGAGCGTCGCGCGCTACGGCCAGGGGACAGGTCTCACCAGCACGCTGGTCTACGGCGGGGTGAGCATCGCGGCGCAGGTAGAGGCGCTTCAAGCCGGGGTGGATCTGCTGATCGCCACCCCGGGCCGTTTGCTCGATCATCTGCGTCAGGGGGCCTTGAGCCTGGATAGCCTGCGCCATCTGGTGTTTGACGAGGCCGATCGCATGCTCGACATGGGCTTTATGGACGAGATCAAGGCGCTGCTCAAACAGATCCCGGTGGATCGCCAAACCCTGCTCTTCTCCGCCACCTGCGACGACAACCTGTTTGCCCTCTGCAAGGTGCTGCTGCGCGACCCCGAGTTGATTGAAGTTACACCGCGCAACACCACGGCGGCCGAGGTGGAGCAGCGGGTCTACACGGTGGACAGCGATCGCAAGCTGGCGCTGGTCGAACACATGCTGAAAGTGAAAAGGTGGGCACCGGCGCTTATCTTCAGCCGCACCCGTCAGGGGGCGGACAAACTGGCCCAGCAGCTTGGCAAGACGGGCATCAATGCGCTGGCCTTCCACGGCGATCTGTCGCAAAGTGCGCGGGAGAAGGTGCTGCTGGAGTTTCGCACCGGCACCTTGCAGGCGCTGGTCGCCACCGACGTGGCGGCCCGCGGCCTCGATATCACGGATCTCAACTATGTGATTAACCTCGAGTTCCCGTTTGTGGCCGAGGATTACGTCCACCGTATCGGTCGCACAGGCCGTGCCGGCAACAAGGGGCTCGCCATCACCCTGTTCAGTCCGGAAGATGCCCCCCTGTTGGAGAAGGTGGAAGCTGTGCTCGACACCCGTTTGCCCCAGCAGTGGTTTCCGGGCTTTGAGCCAGATCTCACCCGCTTCGAGCCCGAGCCGCGTCGCAACAGCAAGGCGGCTCAGAAGCAGCGCGCCAGAAAGCAGGCCCTCGCTGGCAACAAGGGTGGCAAGGGCAAGCGTTAAACCTCCCCTGCGCCGCCAATAAAAAAACGCCCGCACGGGCGTTTTTTGTTATCTGACAGGAGCCTGCTCTTGGCGAGTAGCACCCTAGCGGGTCGCCAGCACCAGTGGCAGGGATCGCAAGATCTGCCGCTCTGCCAGGGTCGAGAGGATGAACATCACCATATAGCCAAGCCCCAGCGCCACGATAATCGCCACCACGTTGGCAGTGAACTCGGCCACCAGATAGTAGGCGGCGACCAGCGCCACTATGCCCGCCAACCGGATCAGCAGACTCTGGGTAAAGTAACCGTGGGCCTTGATGTAGGCGAGCTGATAGCCGTTGAGCATCATAAAGATAAAGAAGATGGAGAAGTGGAACAGCACAGGCACCGCCCCCACGTAGTCGGCGGGGAAGAACAACAGCACCAGCGGCTTGCCCGCCAGCAGCATCAAGCCAAAGAAGATCAGGCTGACGATGGCGGAGAGACGGAAGATCCAGCTGCGGATCATCCTGATCTGGCGGTGATCGCCGTTGCGCAGATTAACCGCCAGCTCAGGCAGCACAAAGCGGTAGATGGGGAAGACGAACAAGGTGGTCATATAGGTGAAGATGGGGCGCACCACCACCTGAAAATCCCCCAGCTCGTCGAGGCTGAAGTGGCGGATGGTGAGCAGCACAGTGATGTAAATCATCAGGATGCTGGCCCCCGCCTCCAGGGAGGCGGTAAAGCTCTTCTTCACATAGCTCACCATTTCGGGGCCGAGCGCCACCTTGGCGAGCGGCCTGGTGGCGATGGCCCGGCGCCGCGAAACATACATATAACCGGCGATGGCGAGCGACGAGAAGGTCAGCCCGTAGAAGAGCGAGGCAAGCGCATCCATCCCGAGCCCGAAATAGCAGGCCATAAACAGCAGGCCGTTGGCCAGCGGCTCCAGCCAGGTGACCCGGTTGGAGAGCGCATACATCCGGTACATCGCGACCAGATTGGTGAAGTAGACCTTGAGCCCCAGCCCGAAGATAACCCCCACCAGTTGCAGATACTCCACCCGGATATGGAGCCCGTGCTTGATATAGGGGATCACCGCTCCCCAGGTGAGCAGCACAATACCGATGAGGAAGTAGCGAAAGATATTAATGATGTCCCGATCGTTTTTGGTCTGGGAGTAGCTCACCACCATGGATGAGCGAAAACCTGTCATCAGGATAAAGGAGAGGGATATCAAATCCACCACGCTGTTGAACAGCGCCAGCTCCCCCTTGGCGACCCACTGCGCCAGCCACACCTTGAAGGCGAAGCCGATAACGATGCTGACCAGCGAGGCCCACATCCCGGTGATAAAGGCCTGTTTGAGGCGGGCGAGAGAGGCGTATTGCATAACGAAAATTTATGGTTTTCCGGGGAATGACTAAACGCCATCTTATGAAAGCCCACCCGCCTTGAACAGCCTTAATCCCGCGCACTCACAACAACCAAGGGCAAAAGGCCCGCTCCCGGGCGTTTTGCTGTTCACCACTTTTGATGACCCGCCAGTTGCCCTGCACCACCCCATCTCCACAAGGCCAGAGCAGCCCAAATAACCAGCCGCAATTAATCGAATACTCATTTGGTGTAATTGATGGATTTGGCATCCACCATTACCCCTCTTATAGTAGGGCCGAAGCGGCCTCAATCGCTCCCTCCCCACTCATTCCGGACAGGAATCTTATGAAAAAACTCACTCTCGCCCAGCTCGCCGCACTCGTGACCGTGCTGCTGGCTATCGTCTGCTGGCAGCTGCCAGCCCCGGCCGGACTGGCACCGGCGGCCTACCACACCGCCATTCTGTTTATCGCCACCATTCTGGTCATCGTCACCAACATAGCGCCGACCGGCTATATCGCCATCCTCTCCCTCGGGCTCTACGCCGTGCTCCATGCCGGTGGCGAAGCGACCCCCAAGGCGGCCATCGAAGGGGCGCTGGTCGACTTCAACCACCCGCTGATCTGGCTTATCGTCATCGCCTTCATGATTGCCAGCGCCTTTGCCAAGACCGGCCTTGGCAAGCGGATCGCCCTGCTGCTGCTCAGCCGCTTTGGCCAGTCCACCCTGCGCTCCGCCTACTGTCTGGCGGTTGCCGACTTTATTCTGGCCCCCGCCACCCCGAGCAACACGGCCCGCGCCGCCATCGTCGCCCCCATTGCCGACTCGCTGGCCAAGACCATCAACAAGGATGACCGCAAGCTGGGGCAGTTCCTGCTCTCCAGCGTCAGCGCCATGAACGACGCCTCGGCGGTCGCCTTCAGCACCGGCTTTGCCGGCAATCTGGCGCTGGTCGGCATTGCCGCCAGCGTCGCCGGGCTGACGGTCGGCTTTCGCGAATGGGCGCTCTATCTGCTGCCGCCCGCCATCGGTCTGCTGCTGATCATGCCGCTGGTGCTCTATATGGTGATCCGCCCCGAGACCCGCGACACGCCGGATGCCCCCCGCTTCGCCCGCGAGGAGCTGGCCAAAATGGGCCCCCTCTCCCGCCATGAGAAAAGCCTGCTCGGGGTCTTTGTCGGTCTGGTGGTGCTCTGGGTCGGCGGCAGCAATCTGGGGCTGGATGCCACCACGGTCGCCTTTCTCGGTCTGGCCGCCCTGCTGCTGCTCGGGGTGCTGAACTGGAACGATGTGAAGGGCAACAGCGCCGCCTTCGATACCCTGATCTGGTTCAGCGTGCTGATGGGGATGGCCGACAACCTGAAACGGGTCGGCTTTACCGGCTGGCTGGGGGATGAACTCTCCGGCTTTATGCACAGCACCCTCGGCGGGCTCGGCACCATTCCCATGCTGCTGGTGGTGATGGGGCTCTACCTCTTTACCTCCTACGCTTTCGCCTCGGCCACCGCCAAGGTGGTGGCGCTGGCGCCGGTCATTGCCGGGGCCCTGCTGGCGGTCGGCGTACCTGCCGAGCTAGCCATCTTCAGCATCGCCGCCATCACCAACGTCGGCTGCAACCTCGCCACCTACTCCCACGCCCGCATCCCGCTGCTGATGGGGATGGGCTATCACACCAGCGCGGAGTGGATGCGCATCGGTCTGGTGATCGCCATCGTGGGCTTTGCCGTGGTGATGAGCATCGGCCTCACCTGGTGGCAGTGGCTGATCTGATAGCAAAAGGGCCCGTAACGGGCCCTTTTGCATAGAGGGTGTGCAGCGTTTCATACCGGCGCTGCGCTTGCCACAAGCTGCGGCATTGTTAAAAACAGCGCGGGTCAGCTCTGCGGAACCGCCTTGATCAGCTCTTCATAGTGATCAATCAGCTCAGGCCCGTGCAGCGGTGAGTCGTGACCGCCGATCACCGTCTTGATCGGCAGCTTCATCGCCTTGAGCCGCTCGATGGTCTGCGGATACTCCTTCACATTGGCAAAGCTCAGGTTGCCCAGCTTCTCCTTGAGGATGCAGTTGCCATAGAGCACCTGCTCATCGGGGAAGTAGACAAAGATGCCGTCCGGCGTATGGGCCGGGCCCGCGTAGAAGGCGCGCACCTTGCCCTCTTGCAGGGTGAAGTCGCCATCGTGCACCACGTTCGGCAGTACCAGCGGCAGATCCGGATACTCCGGCAGCCCCTTGCGGGTAAAGGCGACAATCTCGGCCCAGTCGCTCTTCATCAAATCCCGGGTCTGGCGGGTCGCCACCACCTTGGCCCCGATGGACTTCCAGTAGGCGTTACCGCCCGCCCGGTCGGTGTGGTAGTTGGTGTTGATCACCTCCAGCACCGGCTTGCTGCTGACCCGTTTAATGAGCTTGTGCAGCTCGCGGGCGGTATCCGGCGTCCAGGTCGCCCCCACCACAGTCACCCCCTTGGCCCCGAAATAGACCATGGAGTTCTCTTTGACGTAGTAGTTGTCCTCCACCACATAGACAGGGCCGCTCACCTGTTTGAGGGAGATCCCCGCCGCCCGCACGCTGCCCCCCCAGAAACTCGCCATCAGCACCACGGCTCCGGCCAACCCGCACTTCATCCAACCTTTCATCATCTTGCTCCCTCGAACCAACCACCCCCTCGCCACCCCTGTGGCAAGCCGGGCCTTTTAAGCAGTGGGCAGAAGATACGGGGGATTTGTGAGGGGAGAATGAGGTTGTGTGAAGAGAAGGTGAAGTCTGGGGGAAGTCAGGGGGAATTCAGAAAAAAACAGGGGGAATCGGCGACGAGCCACGACCAATATGGCGATCGACGGTACGGGAAGTGGAGAGAGGTAAAGGCTCAAAACGAAACGACAACACAGATAGCAGCCCCTCACCCTAGCCCTCTCCCGAGGGAGAGGGGATGGCCCGTGCCAATTCCAAGCCACTCATATTCACCCGCACCACAGAGCCAACGCACAATCAGCGGAGCATATTTGCCCCCTTCTCCCCTTGCGGGAGAAGGGCTGGGGATGAGGGGGGAGGTAACAATAAGCCACATCATGTAGTTTACCGCGAATAGCCTGATAGCAAGAGAAGCCGAAAACACTGAACACATGCGGCCTCTCGGCGACCTCCCTTTCGCGATCGTCCGAATACGCTTCGCTATTCGAACCTGCAACACAGATAGCGGCCCCTCACCCTAACCCTCTCCCGAGGGAGAGGGGATGGCCCGTGCCAATTCCAAGCCCGGTTGCCAGACCACATCAGAGGCGCATATTTGCCCCCTTCTCCCCTTGCGGGAGAAGGGCTGGGGATGAGGGGTGGTAAATGGCAATACGAAAGCTCAATACTCGAGATAATTTATTGATCTATGTCGAATTTGATCGGGAAGTAACTTCCCTAAAAAATATTTCTAGCTATGATGCTCATTTGATGACAAAAACATGTTGAAACTATTTTCCGGGAAAGCACTGTGAAAACAGAACTATCTATAAAGCTGGACTATTTAAAAGACAGGAGCAATCCTGCCGAAGTATTCGAAGCAATGGCATCATATATCAATGCCTATCAAGACCTTGGTCAGTTGCTTAGTAGTTCTATTGGACTAGATACAGATTTCAGTTTTCAATTAAATGACATAGAGAAAGGTTCAATTCTAAGCAAGCTATCTGTAATATCAGATAAAATAGATAACCTCCTTGAGGCTGCTTTCTATAACTCAGGGAATGAGTTATTTAAAGAACTTATCGATGAAGAGTCAACTGAGAGTGAAGAGCAAGTTGAACAATTAGCAGCCAAATTAGAGTCATCTCTAGCACAAAACATTCCGCCACAAATGATAGACCCCTACATAGATAGACAAAACCTATCTTTTGTTTTAAGCAAATTCTCAAATGCCAATCAAAAAATAAGAAACGGTGAGTCTGTAACATTTAAAAATGGAGAAAGTAATCGTTCCGAGTGCAAAATTAATACAAGTTGGCGCTTCTTAGGTAATCCTAGAGAAATGTTCCAAGGTGATACAAAGTCTCATGAAACCGATGATAGATTGTATGTCAAAATTTCTGTCAATGAAGGCAACTCAGTTTGGTCATTCCGTAGTACATTATTAAATCGTTCTTTCCCCGCTAGAATATTGCAAAAAGAATGGTTAGAACGATACCAAGCAGGACTAATCCCTGCCATTGGCCCCAAAGATATTATTAAAGCTAGAAATAAATATGATGTTTACACCCCAACCAAAGGACATGGCCATCCAGAAATAAGGAATGCAAAGATAATTACTATAGACAATATAGAAAGATACAGTGGACATCAATATGAAATTGACGCTTGATATTAAAGAGCGAAAAGCCACATACGCTGAATTAAAAACAGAATATCTGTATATTTTAATTCCTTTCATGCTGCTTGTTTCAGTAAAGCTATATCTATCCTCTTGGCAAGAAATAATCATATCCCCCGACTGGTCTTTAGCATCATGTCTCATCTTTGGTCAAATTACATCGAAAGTATCTAAAGCGATAGCTCGAACAAAATGTAATACCAGTGAGGAGCATTTTGGTTGGTATACGGCAAAGAGATTTCTTCTTGTATTAGTATCTGCTGCATCTTATTTTGGTATGTTATCTAAACCCACGTTCGAATTGGGTGTATTTCAGCTATTTATTTTTTTACTTGCAAGTTATTTTCATTTCAAAGATGGTTTTACAACAAAACTATTGCAGAAAAATTCAAAGTGATTTTTTCAAAAACAAACCCATCCGCATTACGGATGGGTTTGTTTTTCTTATTACCGGTAAACCCCAAGAAAATTAACTCACAACAGCACTCACCCCAACGGCGGCGTGCGCGGCGGCACCATACGCTTGCTGCCGGTGGACTCGAAGGCCGAGGCGAAGCGCAGCAGGTTGTTGTCGTCATAGGCGCGACCGGCGAAGGTCAGGCCTACCGGCATACCGATATCGGCCATCACGCCCATGGGGACGGTGACGGTCGGCACGCCGAGGTGGCGAATGGCGAGGTTGCCGTTGGCCACCCAGATGCCGTTGCTCCAGGCGATATCGGCGGAGGCCGGATTCACATCCGCATCAGCCGGGGCGACGTCGGCGACGGTCGGGAACAGCACGGCGTCGAGCTTGAGCCCGTCCATCCAGTCCTCCAGGTCGAGCTTGCGAGTCTTCTCCAGACCACGCAGGCCATCCGGCACTGTGGGGATCTCGTCCCAGGATTTCAGGCCGCGCTTGGCCATATTGACGTACTCGTCCATGCCCGCTGCCAGATCGCCCTCGCGGTTCGGCAGGGTGCCCGGATCGTGGGGGAAGATCTTCGGCCCATCTGCATCCTCAAGCTTGTTCAACTTGGGATCGCCGTTGGCGCGCAGGAAGTCGTCGAACGCCCAGCCGGAGAGCTCCCACAGTTCGTCGTTGAGAAACTCCGGGCTCACGATGCCGCGATTGAACACGGTCGGCGCGCCGGGTCGGTCCCCTTCGCAGTTGGAGACCAGCGGGAAGTCCACTTCGATGACTTCGGCGCCAGCGGCTTCCAGCGCCTTGCGCGCATCTTCCCAGAGGGCAATCACGGTCTCGCGGGTATGGATGCGCTGACCGGTCGGGCCGCCGATGCCGGGGTTTTCGCTGGTGCCGGCCAGTTCATCCTTGTTGATAAACATGCGCGGCACGCCGAGGCGCTTGCCCTTGAGGGCATCGGCCTTGGCAGCGAGCTCCAGATAGGAGGCCGGACGCACCTCGGACGCCTTGGGCAGCTGCACCCAGGGCTGCATGCGCCACAGATCGCCACGGGTATCGGCATCGTCAGCCACTACCACATCCAGCACTTCCAAGAGGTCGTTCATGGTGCGGGCATAGGGCACCACCACATCCATGGTCGGAGTCAGCGGCCAGTTGCCGCGCACCGAGATGACGCCACGGGACGGGGTGTAGGCGCACAGGCCGTTGTTGGAGGCAGGGCCACGGCCGCTCGACCAGGTCTCTTCCGCCAGACCAAAGGCGGAGAAGCTGGCGGCGGTGGCGGTACCGGCGCCGTTGGAGGAGCCGGAGGCAAACGGCGCGGTCAGGTACGCGGCATTGTAGGGGCTCTCGGCACGGCCATAGACGCCGCGCTGCATGCCGCCATTGGCCATCGGCGGCATATTGGTTTTGCCAAGGCAGATGGCACCGGCGGCACGCAGGCGCTCAACGGTAAAGGCATCGCGCTGGGCAACCAGATCCTTGAAGGCCGGGCTGCCGGAGGCGGCGGTCAGCCCCTTGACCAGATAGCTGTCTTTGGCGGTGTAGGGGATGCCGTCGAGCGGCCCCAGGGTCTCGCCACGGGCACGGCGGGCATCGGAAGCCTCGGCTTCTTTCAGCGCATCGGGATTGGCGACCACCACGGCATTGAGTTTGGTGGCAGTCTCGGGGCCGTTGTAGGCCTCGATACGGGCCAGATAGGCCTTGACCAGTTCGACCGCAGTAGTGCGGCCTGATTCGAGCGCGGCACGCAGCTCGGCAATGGAAACCTCGGTCACTTCGATCATTTAGGATCTCCTGTAAAAGGGTGACTGTTTGTCATGATGATCGCCGCATCAGCACCTGCGACCATCACACTATCAAGGGATAAAACCCCACTGCGTGGGGCTTTGAATACCAACCTCAGCTGGCTTGGAACAGGTTCTTACTTCCCTGAGGGGATCTGCTGAGTAATGCAGTGGATATTGCCACCACCCAGCAGGATCTCGCGGGCCGGTACGCCGACCACGGTGTGCTCCGGGAAGATCTCTTCCAGAATCCGCTGGGCTTCGCCATCGGTGGCGGCATCCAGCAGCGGATAGACGATGCGATCGTTGGTGATCAGGAAGTTCACGTAGGAACCGGCCAGACGGCCTTCTGCCTCGCGCGGCACACCGCTGCCGCTCTCGACACCGGCAGACTCCTCTTCGGTACAGAACAGCGGGCCCGGCTGGGGCAGCTTCCACACTTTCAGCTTGCGACCCTTGGCATCGACCGCCGCTTCCAGCACCTTGAGAGCGGCTACGGAGCGGGCGTACTGGGGATCGTTCTGATCGTCAGTCCAGTGCAGGGCCACTTCACCCGGACGCACGAAGCAGCACATGTTGTCGATGTGGCCGTCGGTTTCATCCATGTAGACGCCTTCGTCCAGCCAGATAAAGCTGGTGACGCCCAGATAGTCGCGCAGGTGAGCTTCGATCTGCTCTTTGGTCAGGTGCGGGTTGCGGTTTTCGTTGAGCAGGCACTCGGCGGTGGTCAGGCAGGTGCCTTCGCCATCGACATGGATGGAGCCCCCTTCCAGAATCAGCGGCGCGTCGTAGCGAGCCATGCCGTGCTGGGCCAGCATCTGG
The DNA here is from genome assembly GCF_019048265.1 of Aeromonas sp. FDAARGOS 1405. Classification (NCBI taxonomy): domain Bacteria; kingdom Pseudomonadati; phylum Pseudomonadota; class Gammaproteobacteria; order Aeromonadales; family Aeromonadaceae; genus Aeromonas; species Aeromonas sp. FDAARGOS 1405. The sequence goes on from NZ_CP077311.1 coordinate 483,214, forward strand.
GCAGCGACCTCTTCATCCTGATTCCACGGGTAGTAGAGACCGCCCTTGTGACCGCCCCAGGCGTTGAAGCCCCAATCCACCCCACGGCACTCGCCGGCAGCGTTGGTCACAATGGTCGGGCCGGTATCGCGGGCCCAGCAGTCATCGCTGTTCATTTCAACCAGAGTGACATGGGCGGGCATGATGGCGCGGGCCTTCTCCATAAACTGGGCCGGAACCCCCATAAAGACAGGGGTGGCACCGCCGATAGCATCGGCCACCTTGGCGAAGGTCTCTTGCGCGAAACGACCGGCTACGCGCCAGTTGTCCGGGCGAAACGGCCAGATCATCCAGACGGCCTGCTGGTGCGCCCACTCGGCGGGCATGGTGAAGCCGTCGGCGGCCGGCGTGGAGTTAATGGTCTTGATGCTCATCGCAAGGCTCCTTGCATGGATTGAGGCCCCCGATTACGCCCGATGCGGCGCGGGAACCCGGAAAAATAAGAGTGGGTCGCAGATTAAGACGTTGCGCCCCCATCCATCAAATGAATAGGATGGATTGCCCCATAAACACGACGAATAATCCCCCCATGAAACTGCACCAACTCGACCTCAATCTGCTGCTCGCGTTTGACGCCCTGATGACGCAGGGCAGCGTCACCCGCGCCGCCGAGGCGCTCTTTATCAGCCAGCCCGCCATGAGCCACTCCCTTAACCGGCTGCGCACCTTTCTCGGCGACCCGCTGCTGGTACGCACCCCGCAGGGGATGCTGCCGACCCCGCGCGCCCAGCGGCTGCACCTCGGGGTACAGCAGGCACTGCGGCTGCTGGAGCAGCAGCTCACCGAGGAAGAAGAGTTCGAGCCGAGCCAGTCGAAGCGGCGCTTCGTGCTCTGCACCACAGATTACGTGGAGTGCGTGCTGATCCCGCCGCTTATTCAGCGGCTCAGACGGCTGGCGCCGGGGGTCACCATCGAGATCCGCATCCTGCGCGACACCCTGCCCGAAGCCGAGCTGGCAAGCGGCGAGATCGATCTGGTGCTGGGCTTTGACGAATACATGCAGGTACCGGGGTATCTGGGCAAGGAGACCTGGCTCACCGAGCCGCTGGCCGGGCTGGTGCGCGCCGATCTGCCCATTGCCAAATCGGCCCCCGCCGGGGCCGAGGATGACCCCTCCCAGTGGATGGAGCGCATCACCTTGCAGCAGCTTATCGCCATGCCCCATGTGTTCCACTCGCCCCTTGGCACCTCGGAGGCGAGCCTCGACCGCTATCTGAAGAGTCAGGGCTTTAGCCGCACCATCTCGGTCAACAGCCAGAGCTATATGTCCGCCGCCGCCATCGTCAGCCAGAGCGATCACCTCTTGGTGCTGCCCAGCATGGTGGCCGAGCTGCTCGCCACCCACTGGCCGCTGAAAAGCCTGCCGCTGCCCGAAGACGTGCCGGATTATCACCTCAACTGCGTCTGGCACCCCGTGCACGCGCAACAACCCGCACTGGTATGGCTGAAAGATTTGATGAAAGAGCTGGTGGGGCCGAGGTAATGCTGAGGTAAGCCTCCCAAAAACAACAGTGGCTCCCGAGGGAGCCACTGTTGTTTCTGCTGTATCGCGTTACGCCCGCAGGGCCCGCATCAGCTGGGCGACTACGTCGTCGAGCAGGGGGCGATCGGGACGGCACTGGGCGAAGGTGACCAACCCTTGCAGGTTGATCAGCAGCAGGGCGGTGAGGGTGTGGATATTGCTATCCGGGGCCAGCTCGCCCTTGGCCTGCGCCTGTGTCAGCAACTCGGCCAGATCCTGCTCCAGCTCGCCATAGATCCCCTTGACCCGCTGGGTCAGCTCCTCATCCTGCTCGCTCAGCTCCATCATGGTGCGGGTCACCAGACAGGAGCCGCAGAGCGCCTCCCCCACAATCCGGTCGAGATAGGCAGCAAGGCCCGCCAGCGGGCTCGGGTTGTCGAGCAATGAGCGGCGCAGGGTGCGTTTACCCTCGACATAGTGATCCACCGCCGCCAGCAGCAGGCCGCGCTTGTTGCCAAAGGCGCCGTAAATGCTGCCCGGGTGCAGGCCGGTGGCGGCCACCAGCTCCTGCATGGTGGTCTTGGCATATCCCTTGGCGCGAAACGCTTCCATGGCATTTCGCAGTACCTCGTCCCGATCAAACTCGGCTATGCGCATGGTTCCTCCCGTGGGAAATGGTTCACCGGCAAGAGGCAACAGGGCCCGCCGATAAAGAGTGGCTGGAAAGGGCGGCAAGTTTACCCCAGCCGCCCGCTCGGGCCAACCTTCTTGAACGCGCATTCAAAAAAAGCTTGCACCCGACGCAAAAAACGTCTTGAATGCACGTTCAAGAATAACCCGTTCAGGACAACCTATCATGAATACTCTGTTTCAGCCGTATCGACTCAATGACACTCTGACCCTGGCCAACCGTTTCATGATGGCCCCGCTCACCCGCTGCATGGCAGGCCCAGGTCTGGTGCCGACCGAGCAGATGGCAGCCTATTACGGCCGCCGCGCCGACATCGGCCTGATTGTTTCCGAGGCCGTCATCATCCGCCCCGACGCGCAGGGCTACCCCAATACCCCGGGTCTCTTCACTCAGGCGCAGATCGATGGCTGGAAGAGAGTGACCAGCGCCGTGCACGCCAAGGGCGGCAAGATCTTCGCCCAGCTGTGGCACGTCGGCCGCCTCTCCCACCCCTTCTTCCATCAGGCGGAAGTGCTGGCCCCCTCTGCCGTGGCGCACGAGGGCACTGTGCCCCGCATGCGCGAGCTGACCTATCAGGTGCCGCGTGCCCTGACCGAGGCCGAAATCACCCAGCTGGTGCAGGATTACGCCCAAGCCGCAGCCAACGCCATCGAGGCGGGCTTTGACGGGGTGGAGATCCACGGTGCCAACGGCTACCTGATCGACCAGTTCCTGCACCACTCCACCAACCTGCGCACCGACAACTACGGTGGCAGCCCGGAAAAGATGAGCCGCTTCGCGCTGGAAGTGGTCGATGCCATCAGCACCCGCATCGGCGGTGATCGGGTTGGTATTCGCCTCTCCCCGGGTGCCTATGTCCATCTGGCGGGCAGCCAAGAAGATCGCGCCGTGTTCGACTACCTGCTGGGCAAGCTCAACGATCGCCCGCTGGCCTATATCCACCTCGGCATCTTCGATGACAACCTCACCTTCGATTATCTGGGTGGCCGCGCCTCCGACTATCTGCGCGCCCACTACAAGGGCAATCTGGTCGGGGTGGGCAACTACGACGCCGAGCGCGCCGCAGCAGCCATCGAGGCCAACCGCTTCGATCTGGTGGCCATCGGTCGTCCGCTTATCGCCAACCCGGACTATCTCGCCAAAGTGAAAAATGGCGAAGCACTGGTGCCCTACGCCGACACCATGCTGGCTGAGCTGGTATAACCGCATCGGCATCGCCAGACGACAGGCAATAAAAAACGAGGGGAGCTGTTGCTCCCCTCGTGCTATTTGGCTGGCGTTATAACCCTGATTAGTTTGTTCCGCTAATCAGTTGGTTCTGGACTCAGTTTGTTCTAAACAGAGCCTCAATAGAGAGCCCCTGGCTCAGCAGGATCTCCCGCAGACGGCGCAGCCCCTCCACCTGGATCTGGCGTACCCGCTCGCGGGTCAGGCCAATCTCGGCCCCCACATCCTCGAGGGTGGCGGGCTCGTAACCCAGCAGACCGAAACGACGGGCCAGCACTTCCCGCTGCTTGGGATTGAGCTCCTCCAGCCAGTGCACGATGCTGCTACGCATATCATCTTCCTGTGACTCCAGCTCAGGCCCCATGCCGCGCTCGTCGGAGAGCACATCCAGCAGCGCCTTGTCGCGATCGCCGCCGATGGGGGTGTCCACCGAGGTGATCTTCTCGTTGAGCTTGAGCATGCGGTTCACATCATCCACCGAACGATCCAGCGCGAAGGCGATATCCTCGGCGGTCGGTTCATGATCGAGGCGGTGAGAGAGTTCGCGCGCAGTGCGCAGGTAAACGTTTAACTCTTTGACCACATGAATAGGCAGACGGATGGTACGGGTCTGGTTCATGATGGCCCGTTCGATGGTCTGGCGGATCCACCAGGTGGCATAGGTAGAGAAACGGAAGCCTCGCTCGGGGTCAAACTTCTCGACCGCACGGATAAGACCGAGGTTGCCCTCTTCGATAAGATCCAGCAGCACCAGGCCGCGGTTATTGTAACGACGGGCGATTTTCACCACCAGTCGCAGGTTGGACTCGATCATGCGCTTGCGGGCTGCTTTGTCACCTCGCAAGGCACGACGGGCGTAGTAGACTTCCTCTTCGGCAGTGAGCAGCGGGGAGAAACCTATCTCCCCCAGATAGAGTTGCGTGGCATCCATCACCTTGTTCAGCTCAGGTGCCAGCAACTCATCGGAGATACTCTCGTCCGCCTCGGCGGCTACCTCCTGCAACTCTTCTACCTCGTGAGATTCGGGTTCAGCGTCAAACTCTAACTCTGCATCCTGCATTACCAGTTGTTCTTGGCTCATGGTGTGTCTCCCTGACGTTACCAGAGTAAGACGGTCTCTCTGGGGTTAACGCTTTGGCAAATAGCTCATCGGATTGATCGACTTGCCTCTGTACCGGATCTCGAAATGCAATCGCACATCCGGCGCGTCCGTGCTACCCATGTTGGCAATGACCGATCCCCCCTTGACGCTGTCCCCTTCCTTCACCCGCAACTCGTCGTTGTGTGCGTAGGCGGAGAGATAGTCATCATCATGCTTGAGGATAATCAGCTTGCCATACCCCCTTAAAGCACTGCCAGCGTATACCACTTTACCGCTGCTGGCGGCGTAGACGGGTTGCCCCTTCTGGCCGGCTATGTCGATCCCCTTGTTACCCTGTTCTGCAACAGAGAACCCCTCGACAATCCGACCTTTTGCGGGCCAGTGCCAAGCAAGTCTCGACTGGGAGTTGTTTGTTTTTTGTTCTTTGACCTGAGCGTATTCCTTCGGTGCTGCCGGAGCAACGGATTTCTGAGAGATGAACGGCGTGGTCTGACCAGATCCGCTAGGCTCGGCCAACGGACGCGGACCGCTGCTCGGACGGCTCACGGCCACCGGCGTCACGGTTGTCGGACGAGTCACAGCCACCATCTGGGTTGTGTTGCCACCGGACTGTACATTGAGCACCTGACCCGGTTGCAGCGCATAAGGGGCGCTCAGGTTATTGCTCTGGGCCAGCGCCTGCGCACTCATGCCAAACTGGCGACCGATGCTGCTCAGGGTATCGCCGCGACGTACCTGATAGGTCCCCGTACTGCGGCTGCTGCCAACACTGGCACTGGAGCCATCGAGGCGCAGCCGCTGCCCCGGATAGATGTTGTAGGGCGGGCTGATATTGTTGAGGCTGGCCAGTGAGGGCACATCATTACCGGAGTTAAAAGCGATGGAGTAGAGAGTATCCCCCTTCTTCACCACATAGCTGCCGCCCTGAATAGGGGCGCTGACCTGGGCACCACTATGGCGAGCCGGAATGGTCGAGACGAACTGATCATCACCGACCCCATCCACCGGAGCTGCAGTTTTACTGGAGGAGCAGGCAAGCAGCAGCCAGGACAACACCACGACACTGCTTCCCTGCCAAATACGCGAACGCATAATGGATCCTTAACGACTAAACCAGAAATAGGCCACCACGGCCAGACCAATACAGAGCCAACCGAGCACATCTACATAGTGCATCAGTTTGCGTTCCATCTTCTCGCCCCCCCAACGCATCAGGCCAGCAACCAGGAAAAAGCGCATGCCACGACCGATGAGGGAGGTGATGATGAAAGGCAACAGAGCCATTTGCAACAACCCAGCCGTCACGGTAAACACCTTGTAGGGGATCGGGGTGAAGCTGGCAATGAAAATGACCCAGATCCCCCACTGCTCAAACCAGTGGCGGGCGATCTCGATCTTTCCCTGATAGCCAACAGACTCCACCAGTGGCAGCACCACCGGATCCCACAAGGCGTAGCCAAGGGCATAGCCAAACAGCGCACCCAGCACCGAGAATACGGTAGCCAGCGTAGCGTAGTGCCACGCCTTGTGCGGCTTGGCGAGCGCCATCGGCGCCAGCATCACATCCACCGGGATCGGCCAGAATACCGATTCGATAAAGGCGGTGATGGAGAGATACCAGGGAGCATGCTTGTGGCGGGCCCACTGCATCACCAGTACATACAAACGGGAAAACAACTTCACTCAACATCTCCGTCAATCAGGGGAACAAAACGTACCGGCTCCAGAATTCGGCTGGTCAGCTGGGAGCCGGATCGTTCAATCAGCTGCAGGGTCTGCTGACTGTCACCGACAGGCAACACCAGTCGCCCCCCTTCGGCCAGTTGATCGGTCAGTGCCGTCGGGATCTCGCTCGCCGCGGCCGTCACCAGAATGGCGTCATAAGGCCCCTTGTTGGGCCACCCCAACCAGCCGTTGCCGTGCTTGGCCGAGACATTGTGCAGATCGAGCTGGCGCAGCCGGCGCCGGGCCTGGAACTGCAGCGACTTGATCCGCTCAACGGTATACACATGCTCCACCAGATGGGCGAGGATCGCCGTCTGGTAACCCGAGCCAGTGCCAATCTCCAGCACATGGGCCGGATTGTTTTGCATCAGTAACTCGGTCATTCGCGCCACCATATAAGGCTGCGAAATGGTCTGGCCGTGGCCAATGGGCAGGGCGGTGTTGTCCCACGCCTTGTGTGCCATGGCCTCGTCCACGAATAGCTGACGTGGCACTTTCGCGATGGTCGCCAGCACGCGAAAATCGCGAATATCCTGTGCAATGAGCTGATTTAACAGGCGCTGTACTATCACACCACCCTCATCCCTGCAGATCTAACCAAGCCCCCAGACCGGCGAGACTGTCATAGGCAGTCATGTCGATGGTCAGAGGGGTAATCGAGACATAGCCCTGCTCGATGGCGGCAAAATCGGTACCTTCACCGGCATCCTGCTGGCTGCCGGGAGGGCCAATCCAGTAGATGGGCTGGCCACGGGGATCCTCGGTATGGATCACCGACTCCGCCCGGTGGCGATTGCCAAGGCGGGTGGTCTTGATCCCCTTGATCTGTTCGAGGGGCAAGTCCGGCACGTTGACGTTGAGGATCTGATCGGCAGGCAGGGGGTGTTTCATCAGCCCCTTCACCAGCAGGGCCGCATAGTGGGCCGCCGTGGCGAAGTGGGTCTTGCCCACCAGCGAGATGGCGATGGAGGGGTAACCAAGATGGCGCCCCTCGGTGGCCGCGGCGACCGTCCCCGAATAGATGACATCATCTCCCAGGTTGGCGCCGTGATTGATGCCGGCCACTACCATGTCCGGCTCCGGGCGTACCAGCTCGTTGACTGCCAGATGCACGCAGTCGGTCGGCGTGCCTTTCACCGCATAGTAACCGCTTTGGGCAATGTGTGTGACCCGCAGTGGTACTTCCAGCGTCAGGGAGTGACTCGCACCGCTACGGTTGCGATCCGGCGCCACCACAATGACCTCGCCACAGGCGCGCAGCGCCTCGCTGAGGGCTCTAATGCCCTCGGCATGCACACCATCATCATTACTGACCAGAATTCGCATCGGTCTGATTCCTGAAACCATGATCGGCCTCTTCGGCCTGCATTAACTCGCGCACCACGCTGGTGGCAAACGCGCCCGCCGGCAGGAAGAAGGAGAGGGTCAGCGCCTCGCCGTCCAGCTGCCAGCTCATCTGCTCCGGCTTGAGTAGCAGGGGGCGCCTGTCCTGCTCCAGCCCGGCTTTCTCCAGCCCGTCACACCAATCGCTGTAAGGAGCCAGCACGCCCTGTTCGAACTCGGCAGCGGCACCCTGACTGGCCAGACGGCCACGGCCCCACTGGGGCGCGGTGAGCTGCACATCGCCGGAGGCGAGACGCGCTTCCAGCTCGGGGGTCACGCTCTCTTCGCTGAAGATGGAGTGGCTACCCTTGAGCATCACGCAATCACCGGCCAGCAGCTGATGGGCCAGCCCCTGTTCGATACGGGCGCTGACGATGGCGTTGAACAGCATGCTGCGGGCGGCAGAGAGGTAGAGGGAGCGCTTGTTGCGATCCTTGATCCGCTTGCCGGCAAACATCGCCTTGGCCGCTTCCAGGTTGTTGCCATCGCGGCCAAAACGCTGCTCACCATAATAATTGGGCACGCCCTGAGTGGCGATGGCCTGCAGGCGCGCTTCCAGCCCGTCGGCCTGTTCCAGACCGGTGAGACGCAGGGTGAAATGGTTGCCCTTGAGGTAGCCGACCCGTAATTTGCGGTTGTGACGCCTGGCTTGCAGGATCTGGATGCTGTCGCTCTCGATGACCGACAAGTCCGGCTCGGCCTTGCCCGGCAGGTGAATGCCAAACCACTGCTCGGTCACCGCGTGGCGATCCTTCAGGCCCGCCCAGGTCACCGCATTGCGGTTGACCCCGGCCGCATCGGCCAGCAGACCCGCTACCCAGGCGGTGTTTTCGCCGGTTTTGCGCACCCGGACGAAAATATGCTCCCCTTCCCCGCAGGGCTCGAAGCCGAGATCCTCATTGACCACGAAATCGGCGGCCTCGGCCTTGAGGATACCGCGGGCAGTGGGCACCCCGTGCAGATAGGCAAGTTGTTCCAGCATTATTGTTTCACCAGTAGGACGACGGCTTCGGTGGCGATCCCTTCCTTGCGCCCCGTAAACCCAAGCTGTTCGGTGGTGGTCGCCTTGACGTTCACCCGGTTCAAATCACATTGCAGGTCGGCGGCCAGCACGGCGCACATGGCGTCGATATGGGGGGCCATTTTGGGCGCTTGGGCGATGATGGTCACATCCAGGTTGCCGATGGCATACCCCGCCTTCTGTACCCGGGCAAACACATCCCGCAGCAGGATGCGGCTGTCGATCCCCTTGAACTCGGCAGCGGTATCGGGGAAGTGGCGACCGATGTCACCGGCACCAATGGCGCCCAACAGGGCATCGCTCACTGCGTGCAGCACCACATCGCCGTCGGAGTGGGCAATCAGCCCCTGCTCGTAGGGAACCGGCACGCCACCCAGCATGCAGGGGCCAACCCCGCCAAACTTGTGTACATCAAAACCATGACCAATGCGCATCATAAGAGACGACCTCCCGACATGCTGAAACCAACCCCATCAATCTTGTGCACGTCAAAACCATGACCAATGCGCATCATCAGCGGCCACCTCCCAACATGCTGAAACCAACCCCATCAATTTTGTGTACGTCCACACCATGTCCAATCCGGATCATGCTAACTCCTTGTTCGGGCCTGTTTGTTAGAGACACTCTGCTCTGAACGGTCTGTTCTGACTGAGGGGCTTATGCCTGCTGGCTTAAAAACAGCCCCGCCAGCGACAAGTCTTCTGGCCGGGTCACTTTGATATTGTCGGCGCGCCCTTCCACCATGCGCACCGCAAATCCTGCCCGCTCCATGGCGGAGGCCTCGTCGGTGATGGTGGCACCCAGCAGCAGTCCCTCCTCCAGCGCCCGCTTCAAGGCACGGGTCGGGAACATCTGCGGCGTCAGGGCATGCCAGAGCTGCTCGCGCTCGACGGTGGCGATGATATTGCCCTCCCCATCGGAGCGCTTCATGGTATCGCGCACCCGACTGCCGAGAATGGCGCCGCCACAGCCCATGGCCACGGCAATCAGCGCATCGAGATCGCCGTGAGTCAGACAGGGGCGGGCCGCATCGTGCACCAGCACCCACTCCCCTTGCGCCACATGGAGGCCATTGAGGACGGAAAAGGCGCGCTCGGCGCCTCCCTCTACCCGCACAATTCGCGGGTCGGCCGCCACGGGCAGGGCCTCGAACCAGCGGTCATGGGGTGCCAGCGCCACGATCACCTGGGCGATAGCCGGGTGGGAGAGCAGCCGCTCCAGGGTATGTTCGAGAATGGTTTTACCCGCCAGTTGCAGGTACTGCTTGGGGCAATCGGCCCCCATCCGGCTGCCGATACCGGCGGCAGGGACGATCGCCGTCAGGCCGGATACCCGGCTGGCATCAGTCATCGTAGGGCTCATCGTCCGGCGCTGTCTCTTTGTCTTTCTCTTTGGGGATGATCCGGTAGAAGGTCTCCCCCTGCTTGATGTAACCCAGATCGTTGCGCGACAACTCCTCGATGGCCTCGAGGCCAGAGGTGAGATCATCTATCTCGCGGTAAATGAGGTCGTTACGATCCTTGAGAGTCTGGTTGTCCCGCTGTTGCTGCGAGATGGCCTCCGACAGGTTCTGATAATCGGATAGCCCGTTCTTCCCCAGCCAGAGGTCATATTGCAGTCCCCCCAGCAGGAGGATCAGGATCAGGGTGAATAGCCGCATGCACTAGGTCTCCTTCAGGCGGCCTAGTGTCCCATATTCGGTGCCAAGACAAAAGAAAGCGAGCACCCGGGAGCCACTGGCCGAACATAAAAAAGTGCCCAAGAGTGAATCAGATAGCACAAAGCCCCGCCAAACCGGTGCAAGGATGGCCAACCAGGGCGCTCCTTGTCCGGGGGCGGGGCTCTCAATCAGAAAGCGGTAAGGGGGATCAGTTCACCGCGACCGGCTCTCCCGCGCTCTCGGCCGGGGTGTTGTACTCCTCCTCGGCATCGCGGAAACGCTCCAGCATCGCTTTTGAGGGCGCTTCGCCCAGCAGACTGCCCACCACGATGGCCAGCAGTGCGAACAGGAAGCCCGGAATGATCTCATACAGCCCCAGCCAGCCGAACTGCTTCCAGACGATGACTGTGATAGCACCGACCAGCATGCCGGCCAGCGCGCCGTTGCGGGTCATTCTCGGCCAGAGCACCGAGAGCAGCACCACGGGACCAAAGGCGGCACCGAAACCGGCCCAGGCGTAGCTCACCAGCCCCAGCACCCGGTTTTCCGGATTCATGGCAACGGCGATGGCAATCACGGCGATCAGCAGCACCATCAGGCGACCCACCCACACCAGCTCACGCTGGGAGGCATTCTTGCGCAGGAAGGGCTTGTAGAGATCCTCGGTAATGGCGCTGGAGCAGACCAGTAATTGACAACTTAGAGTGCTCATCACCGCCGCCAGAATAGCGGAGAGCAGCACACCGGCGATCCAGGGGTTGAACAGGATCTTGGAGAGCTCGATAAAGACCCGCTCCGGGTTGCCGGTCACTCCAGCCGCCACTTCCGGGAAGCGGGCGAAGTAGGCCAGCCCGAAGAAGCCGATGGCCACCGCGCCTGCGAGGCAGAACACCATCCAGGTCATGCTGATGCGACGGGCATTGGCCATGGAGTGGTGGGAGTCCGCCGCCATGAAACGGGCCAGAATGTGGGGCTGACCGAAGTAGCCAAGGCCCCAGGCCATCAGCGAGATGATGGCGATCACATCCAGATTCTTGAACATGTCGAGGTTGGTGGCGCTCTTGGCGGCCACCTCGATCATGGCGCTGTCTATCCCGCCGACGGCGATGATGACGAAGACCGGGGTCAGGATCAGGGCGAAGATCATCAGGGTCGCCTGCACCGTATCGGTCCAGCTCACCGCGAGGAAGCCGCCGAAGAAGGTGTAGGTGATGGTGGCGGCGGCACCTACCCAGAGGGCGGTGTTGTAATCCATGCCGAAGGTGCTCTCGAACAGACGGGCACCGGCCACCACGCCGGAGGCGCAATAGATGGTGAAGAAGAGCAGGATCACCAGCGCCGAGAGAATGCGCAGCACCTTGCTGTGATCTTCAAAGCGGTAGGTGAAATAGTCCGGCAGGGTCAGGGCATTGCGGTTCTTCTCGGTATGTACCCGCAGGCGACCCGCTACCCAGCGCCAGTTGAGGTAGGCGCCGATGACCAGACCGATAGCGATCCAGCTCTCGGAGATGCCACTGACGAAGACGGCGCCGGGCAGGCCCATCAGCAGCCAGCCGCTCATGTCGGAGGCGCCGGCGGAGAGAGCGGTCACCCAGCTCCCCATCCGGCGGCCGCCCAGAATGTAGTCATCAAAGTTGCGGGTGGCGCGATAGGCGACGAAGCCGATCAACACCATTCCGAGGATATACACCAGGAAGGTGATTAACATGGGTGTGCTAGCTGTCATGCGAAACTCCGTTTTGTGTCATTTTATGCCCGCTCTGGTGACGGGCTCATCCCTAAAAAACCGGCCTAGCTTAATCAGCCGTTCGCGCCAGCTCAACCACTTTTAACAAACACAAAACACAATAAAAACCTTTGCGCATCAAATCATCTGCCACATCAAGAGGATGGCGCCAGATTTCCTGCCGTGGCCGTGGCTGCCATATCGCCGCAACGGCGGCTATTGAGCGTTATGTTTTCACATTTTGTTACTATCCATTTTTTTACAAGCCAGCGCCCCGCTCCTACACTCCCCGCCCTGTCTCATCACACCAGTCAGAGGTCGGCACCATGTCATCTCATCTGTCACACCTGCGAACCCTCGCCCGCCGCCTTCATCCGGTGGAGGAGTCGGGTCATCTCATCCGACGGGCCAAGTATGTGGGGCGTCTCTGGCTCAATCCCGGCGCCCGCGCACTCTATCGCCAGCAGCAGGAGCAACCGCTGCTGGCGCAGGCGATCAGCCGCTTCCCCGATATTCTGGAAAAGCCGATCCACCCCTATCGCCACAAGGGGCTCCGCAAGCGCCTGCGAGCCGGGCTTATCAGCGGCCACTACCAGCAGCTGGCACGTCAGCTGCCCAAGGCGCAACAACTGGCAATCTACAGCGGGCGCGGCCTGCTGCTGGCCCAGTGGCAGAGCGACAAGCTGACGGCACCGCTGACCCTGCAACTGGATTACCAAACCCACATGGGCAAAGAGGGGGAGATGAGCCTGACCCTCAAGCTGGGTGACGCGGCGCTCTATTACATGGCCCTCAATCTGCGCCCCGCGCCGAACCCGACCCTCGAGATCTGCTCGCTGCAGGGCGGCAAGGGGCAGAGCGAGGAGATCAAGCAGGTCACCAAGGCGTGCGGCGGGCTGCGCCCCATGTCCCTGCTGGTCTATATGGCCGCCGAGCTGGCCCGGGGGCTGGCGTGCAAGAGCCTGCTCGGGATCCGCACCCAAAGCCACGTCTATCAGAGCAGCAAGCGCACCGCCGATCGGGTCAAGTTCGACCTCGACGGCTTGTGGCAGGAGCATCAGGGCAGCGTGCAGGATGAACTCTGGATGAGCCTGCCGCTGGAGGTGCCCCGCAAGACGCTGGAGGAGATCCCCTCCCGCAAGCGGGCCAGCTACAAGGCGCGCTACCAGCTGCTCGATCAGCTCGGCAGCGAGCTGCAGGCAAATCTGCTGCGAAGCTGAGTCAACGCAGCAGAAACAAAAAGGGCGAACAGCTTGCTGTTCGCCCTTTGTCGTGACGGGGATTTGCCGTTAGCGGTTGATCGCCATCGGCATGCCGTTGCGCTGCTCCAGCGCCTGCTTCACCAGTTGGGAGTCGCTGTCGGCGTGGGCAATGAAGCGGGTCACCGCCGGGGTCATCGGCAGCGGTGCCGGCAGCTTGGAGTTGAACTCCTCTTCGCTGCGCGACAGCGGCTGATGCACTTCCAGATAGCGGACACCGTTGGGCTCGAGAGAGGCCTTGATCGGCTGGTTGACGAACTGGACGCGAGTACCGACCGGTACCTGCTTGAACAGATAGGCGATGTCATCGTTGCGCAGGCGCACACAGCCGTGGCTCACCCGCAGGCCGATGCCGAAGTTGGCGTTGGTACCGTGAATGGCGTACATCTTGCCGATGTAGAGGGCGAACAGACCCATGGGGTTGTCCGGACCGGCCGGCCATACCGCAGGCAGGCTCTCGCCACGGGCGGCGTATTCGGCATGCATCTTGGCGGTCGGGGTCCAGGTCGGGCCCGCTTTCTTGCGCTGCACGCTGGTCACCCAGTTTTCCGGAGTATCGGTGCCGAGCTGGCCGATGCCGATGGGCAGCACTTCCACCACTTTTTTACCCTTGGGGTAGTAGTAGAGGCGCATCTCGGCCACGTTCAGCACGATCCCTTCACGGGGTGCATCCGGCAGGATCAGTTGCTGGGGGATCACCAGCTTCTCGCCGGTCTGTACCAGCAGGGGATCCGCATCGGGGTTGGCTTCGGTCATGTTGGTGAGCCCCAGCTGGAATTTGGCCGCAATGGCCTCCAGCGGCTGGCCGTTCTCTTCGGCCGGAACCACGTATTCCAGATTTTCCCCTACCAAACGGCTGTTGGCCGCAGGCAGAGCATATTCAACAGCGAAAACCGGCGCAGCGGTCAGCAGCAGGCTGTAGCAGAGTGTTGCCACACTATTGCGAAGGAGCTTCATAACTTTCCCATGATGATGACTTGAAGTGACGTCTCTGGGCTGGCAGCTGATCAAGAGGGGATCAGGGGCGCGAAGAGAAGGCCGCCATTTTTCTCCTCTGCACGGCAAATTTCAACTGACAAGTGGCGACGGGTCGATGATTAATATGCGGTTTTTTCCGCGTCCCCGACCCGCCCCATTTCCCTGTTTATCCCCGTTGCCAGGCACGCATGTCGTAACCTGTGGGAGATTGATGCAACCGCAGATGAAATTGCTCAATGATGGCGAAGATATGGTCGAAAATATCGGCCTGGATCCCTTCGTAATCGGCCCATGCCGTTGTCGCGGTAAAGCAGTAAATTTCCAGCGGCAGACCGTCTGACGTGGGTGCCAGCTGGCGCACCATCAGGGTCATGTCCTTGCGAATGCCGGGGTGGGCACGCAGGTAGGCATCCAGATAGGCGCGCAGGGTGCCGAGGTTGGTGAGGTGACGACCGTTGATGGGGCAGCTCAGGGCATCGCTCAGCTGCTGGTTGTAGGCACTCAGCTCCTGCTCCTTGCGGCTGAGATAGGGTGCCAGCAGTTGGGCCTGCTTGAGCTGCAACTGCTCCTCGGCCGTCAGAAAGCGCACACTGGTCATGTCGATATTGACGCTGCGCTTGATGCGGCGGCCGCCCGACTCGGTCATCCCCTGCCAGTTCTTGAAAGAGTCGGAGATCAGGGCATAGGTAGGAATGGTGGTAATGGTCTTGTCCCAGTTCGACACTTTGACCGTGGTAAGCCCGATGTCGGTCACCTCGCCATCGGCGCCGTACTTGTCCATCTGCAGCCAGTCACCGACGCTCAGCATCCGGTTGGCGGAGAGCTGGATCCCCGCCACCAGCCCGAGGATAGGGTCCTTGAATACCAGCATCAGCACTGCGGTCATGGCACCCAGACCGCTGAACAGGAACAGCGGCGACTTGCCGAGCAGCAGGGCGATCATCAGGATGCCCACCAGAATGCTGCCTACCAACTTGGCCCCCTGGAAGATGCCGCGCAGGGGCAAATCCCGGCCAAGGCGGGTGTAACGGCTCACCGACAACAGGCAGTCGAGCAGGGCGAAGAAGGCCAGCAGCAGGAACAGCAAAATCCAGAGCTGGGCCACCATCTCGATAAGCTTGAGGCTATCCGATTGGCGGGGTAGCCAGATCTCCGCCTGACCGAGCAGCACGGCCCCCTGCAGCACAAAGGCGAGCCGGTTGAAGAGGCGCTGTTGCAGCTGGGGCGGCAGCCACACCTGCTTGGCCTTGCCGAGGATCCCCACCAGCCGGACCAGCAGTACCCGGTGCAGCGCCATGTGCAGCAGCAACGAGGTGATGACGATAAAGCCCAGTGCGATCACCAGCGCCATCAGGCTGGTCACCTCCACCCCAAGGCCCGACAACCAGTTAAAAAACGCCTCTTTCATTGCTCTCTCCCGAACCGGGCAGCCCGCTGGCTGCAAAAACAGTGGTGGTCAGGGTACCGCTCCCCTCCCCCATGTCAAATCGGCGTACGCCAGAAATGACAACGCCCGGCACAGGCCGGGCGTTGTTTCAAAGCGAGGCTGACTTAGCAGACCAGGCTCAGGGCATCGCGAGCGATGACCAGCTCTTCGTTGGTTGGGATCACCATGGCGCAACGGCTGTCGGCGGTGGTGATGCGACCTTCGCCACCCAGTACCGCGGCGTTGTTGGCCTCTTTGTCCACCTTGAAGCCGAACAGAGCCAGGCGGTTCAGCACCATCTCGCGCACCATGGCGGCGTTCTCACCGATACCGCCGGTGAAGACCACGGCGTCCAGACGACCGTCCATCGCAGCGGCGTAGGCACCGACATACTTGGCCACACGGTAGGTGAAGACATCCAGCGCGCGCTTGGCACCGGCGTCGGTGGCGTAGTTGGTGGTGACGTAGCGGCAATCGCTGCTCGCTTCGGTCATCCCCAACAGACCGCACTCACGGGTCAGGGTGTGGTTGATCTGCTCAACGCTGTAACCGAGCTGGTCGTGCATGAAGAAGACCACGGCCGGATCGATATCACCGGAGCGGGTACCCATCGCCAGACCTTCCAGCGGAGTCAGCCCCATGGAGGTGTCTACGGATTCGCCGTTCTTGATGGCGCAGACAGAGGCACCGTTACCCAGGTGGCAGTTGATGATGTTCAGTTCATTCAACGGCTTGCCCAGCTCTTTTGCGGCCTCTTCCGCGATGTAGCGGTGAGAAGTACCGTGGGCACCGTAACGACGGATGCCGTGTTCGCGGTAGAGCTTGTGCGGCAGCGCATAGAGGTAGGCCTCTTGCGGCAGAGTCTGGTGGAAAGCGGTGTCGAAGACGGCCACGTTCTTCTCGGACAGCTGCGGGAACACTTTCAGCGCGGCGCGAATACCGATGAGGTGGGCCGGGTTGTGCAGCGGGGCGAACGGAATGGCGGCTTCGATACCGGCGATCACGCCGTCATCAATGCGCACGGAGCGGGAAAACTGCTCGCCACCGTGTACGATTCGGTGACCGATGGCCACCAGTTGCTCGGCAAGAGTCGGATCCTGCGGCAGGATGTGACCCACGATATGGTCGAGGGCCTCCTGGTGAGCGGCACCCGCTCCCAGCATGGCTTCGCCCTTGACCCCGTGGAGTTTCCATTTGATACGTGCATCATCCAGATTGAAGCATTCGGCCAGGCCGGACAGCATGTCCTCACCTGTTTCGGCGTCCATTACGGCAAATTTCAGGGAAGAGCTACCGCAGTTAAGGATCAATACCAACTTGCTCATTTTCTACATCTTCCTGTGCTTCGGCTTTATGCCGACAGTGTCGTGTCATCCAAAAGAGGATGGGATTCCCCTGCCGGGGGCTTATGGTCGCAGGAGGGTGCGTCCAATTTTTCAATTCTTGCTCTTGAAAGAGTGATCGCAACTTGTGGTGCATA
Source organism: Aeromonas sp. FDAARGOS 1405 (assembly GCF_019048265.1). NCBI lineage: Bacteria > Pseudomonadati > Pseudomonadota > Gammaproteobacteria > Aeromonadales > Aeromonadaceae > Aeromonas > Aeromonas sp. FDAARGOS 1405. The sequence continues at coordinate 500,396 of NZ_CP077311.1, forward strand.
TCACTGGTTTCAATGCTTGCGAGTCTCAACGCATCAGCTGCGCAGGGCTCGCCTCAATGGGAGTGCTCAGGCGATAGCCAGCAGCTCCTTGTGTACCTTGACCACCAGCTTCTTCACCTTGGCGGGCTGGTTGAAGGTACAGAGCGGGCGGTGCAGCTCGCCCGGCCAGAAGATGGCGAAATCGCCAGGTTGCAGCGCCAGATAGCTGGTCTGCTCGTCATCGACAAACCAGAGGTCGGGATGGGGATGGTCGGCACCTTCATCCGCATACTCATGGGGCCCGACACCTATCCACTCTTCGCCATCCAGCAGCAGCTGAATATCGAGATAGTCGCGGTGAAACTCACCACGGCGATCCGTGGCGGGCTCGGTCATCTCCTCGCTCACCAGACAGAACAGCTTGAGACCGTCGATCTCGCTCTTGCCAAGGGGCGCATCGCGCCAGCGGGTAACACTTTTGACCACCTCGACCATGATGCGATCCAGCGGGGCAGGCAGCGGTGTCCGCTGCAAAGTGTTCAGGCTACCGGTGATCATGGTGCGAGTATCTTCCTGTTAGATATATCTATGCGGCATCTTTTCCGCCCAATGAAAAAGGACCTGTTACAGGTCCTTCGATAATACCCCCGGCGATCCGTGCAGAGGGATTAGAGCTAACGTTCATATTCAGCATATTGGAGCACTGTTACACACTCATCCAGTGATTGCCAAGAGTATGGACTCCATTTTCACGGTGATCGTACCAGCTGAAACCATATTATTCACCACCCTTTCCCCCTCGACTTTGACCAGACGCAAAAACGGGAGCATCAGCTCCCGTTTTTTTCGCAAAACCGTTTAACAACCGGCTTCATTCAAGCCTTTTCGGCGTTTTCCACCGGTTTGGCGTACATGGCACGCCAGATAGCCTTGTGCTCTTGTGGCACTTCTGACTGACGGGTCAGGAAAGCAGCCTGTTCGATGGTATTGGCCTTGCCAGCCACATCTGCTGCCAGATAGTTGCTGGGGAAGAGGCGGTAACTGCTCCATATAGCCTTATCGATCAGCGCGGCCAGTTCGTCCGGATCGCTGAAGCCCTCGGTAATGGGGGCGCCGAAAGAGACATGTACCCGCCCCTTCATGCCGACGATACCGGCGACAATGCTCTCGATATCTTCGAACTCGCCCTTCTCGTAGCTGCCGTTGACCGATTTCTCGTAGAGCTCGCGCGCCTTCGCCTTGTCGGTGGGGTCCAGCTCGTAGCTGATGCTGACCGGCACGATATTGAGGCTACGCATGTAGTCGACAAAGTCGATCTTCTGCTTCTTGCCGTCGACATAAAACATCTTGAGGATGGCCGGATCGGTCTTGTCATCCCCATCCTTGGCCCGCCCCTCTTTCTGGGCGATCCAGATGGAGTGCCCCTCGTGGACCGACTGACCTATATAGGCCGACAGCTCGCCGAGCGCTTTCATCATCTCCCGCGGCCCCTTGGCGGAACGCTTGACGATAAAGCTCTTGTTGAGCTTCATCAGCTCGGTGGCGCAGGGCTTGCGCAGCAGGTTGTCGCCGATGGCGATACGTACGGTATCGAAACCGTGGGTGTGCAACCCCCAGTTGACGAACGCCGGGTCCATGGCGATGTCTCTGTGGTTGGAGACAAACAGGTAGCCCTGCTCCTTCTTCAGATGTTCGAGCCCGGAGAAGGTCACCCCCTTGGTGGAGGTGGCGATCATGCGGGACATATAGCGAGTCACCCCCATCTGGACCTGATGCACCGTGGTCACTTTTGACCATTTACGGCGCAGGAACAGGCGGATCATCGGGCGGATGGCCCAACCCAGCCAGCTCATCAGGGAACCGAAACGATACTTGGCGATGGCGCCGATAAATTCATCATCCTGGATCAGCCGTTCGATGGCTGCCGGCACTTCTTCATCGCGGTAGGGGCGAATATCCGCGAATCTATCTACTTCAGTCACAATGTCAGCCTTGCATGCTAGGAAACCGCAGCCAACCCTTGTTGGCCGGGGAAAATTCAGGGCGCAATTTTACACGCTTTTATGGCAAGGGGTATGAGACAAGCATGAATAGTGAGATCTGACCAGTTTATTAATCGGCTGCCAGTGCCAGCGCGACCGCCGCTTCGGCATGGATGGCAGTGGTGTCGTAGAGCGGCACGGCGGCTCTGGCATCCCCCACCAGCAGGGCAATCTCGGTGCAGCCGAGGATCACCGCCTCGGCACCCGCGGCTGCCAGCCCCTCGATAATCGCCAGATACTCGGCCCGCGACGATGCACGGATCTCCCCCAGACAAAGCTCGTCATAGATGATCCTGTGTACCCGCTCCCGCCCTGCCTCATCGGGTACCAGCACAGTAAACCCGAAGCGCGCCTGCAAACGCCCCTTGTAGAAATCCTGCTCCATGGTGAAGCGGGTGCCGAGCAGGCCGACTCGGGTGATCCCGTCAGCCCGCAATTTGGCCGCGGTGGCATCGGCGATATGGAGCAGCGGGATATCGATGGCGGCCTCAATCTCGGGGGCGACCTTGTGCATGGTGTTGGTGCCGATCAGCAAGAAATCGGCGCCGCCGGCCTAGATAGCCTGAGCTTCGGCCACCAACAGGCGAGCGGTGGCGGGCCAGTCACCAACATGCTGCAGCCGCTCTATCTCGGCAAAATCCACACTGCTCAATAGCACTCGCGCCGAGTGCAAACCGCCAAGCTGCGCCCGCACCCCGCGGTTGAGCGCCTGATAGTAACTGACGGTGGACTCCCAGCTCATGCCACCCAACAGACCGATACATTTCATAGGAACTCCTTTCATCCCGAGGGAGGGCAGAACCACGCCACCTTGCAGGCAAGATCACGGGAGCGAGATAAAAAAGGCCCCGCAGGGCCAACAAGACAGCCGGTAAAGGCCCGGGGCAACCCCGGGCTAAATCCAGATCATCCCGACACAGGCGGCCGTCGCCAGCCCCATGCCGAGGTTGAAACGCCGCCAGCCTCGGGCGGTGCGAATGATTTGCCGCACCTGGGCACCAAAAAGCACCCAGAATGCCCCGGTGTAGAGGCCGGTAATAAAGAAGATCACCAACACCCAGAGCGCGGAGGGCCAGTAAGCCTCCCCCGCCAGAGTGAAACCGCTGATGGCGGAGAGCGCCATCATCCATGCCTTGGGGTTGAGCAGTTGCAGCATGGCCCCCTGATGGGCGGGAATGAGCGGACGGTTGCCCTCGGCCGGGCCGCTGGCGGTCGCCACCTTCCACGCCAGCCAGAGCAGATACGCCGAGCCGATAATCTTGAGGCCATCGTGCAGCAGCGGCACCTTCTCAAATACCACACCAAGCCCCAGCGCGGTAGCGAGGATCATCAGATTGATCCCCCCCACCACCCCCACCAGCAGGGGAATCGTGCGGCGAAACCCCTGCGCCGCCCCGGCGCTGGTGAGCAACATGTTATTTGGCCCCGGCGTGCCGCAGGTAACCAGGGCAAACCCCGCCAGGGGCAGTAACCAGTTCAGATCCATCTCAACCTCTTGTCGATTCAACGCCCCCGTTATGGGGAAAGCCTTCTAATATGCAGAGCCAACCCCGTGGCGACAAGTCAGAAATGCCTCTTTCTCGGCCACCTCCCCCTCCAGCGCAACACGGCTCAATACCAGAGCATCACCACACAGAGTGCCGTCAGCAGGCCGAGAGAACCGTTGAGTCGCCGCCAGCCCCGATCCGAGCTGATCCAGTTGCTCAGCTGATGGCCGAACAGTACCCAGACAAAGCAGACCGGCAGGGCCACCAGCGCAAACATGACCATCACCGCCAGCTGACTCGACCAGTAACTGGCGCCGGGCAGGCTGAACAGACTGATGGCGGAGATCCCCATCATCCACGCCTTGGGATTGAGGAACTGAAAGCCCAGCCCCTCCAGCATGGTCAGCGGACGGGCCCTCCGGGCCGGATCCCCCGGCGCCCCGGCCACCGCGATACGCCACGCCAACCACAGCAGATAGAGGCTGCCGAAGATCTGCAAACCGAGCCGTAGCAGGGGCCAGCGCTCGAACAGCGGATAAAGCCCCAGCGCCAGCACCAGTTGCAACACCGGCTGCCCCAGCCCCACCCCGAGCAGATGTGGCAGAGTGCGACGCACCCCGAAGTTGGCGCCGGAGGCCGTCAGCATCAGGTTGTTGGGCCCCGGCGTACCGCAGGTGAGTACGGCAAAACCGAACAGGGTAACATACCACTCCATCGTCATATTGTGACTCCTTACTCGCTGAATTGTATCGATACAATGCAAGCTATTTGATTGTTATCAGGCTGAAATTCACGCTATATTGACAACAAATTTGGATCAATGGATTTATTGCCACCATGACAATCTGGACGCCCGACCTTGCGGCCTTCGATGGCCCCCTCTACCTCAAGCTGGTCAAAGCAATCGAACAGGGGATCGCGAATGGCGAGCTGCCACCGCAGACCCGATTGCCTACCCACAGATCCCTGGCGGATCGTCTGGGTGTCACCGTAGGCACCGTCACCCGCGCCTACAGCGAGGCGGAGCGGCGCGGCCTGCTGGCCGCCCGGGTGGGCCACGGCACCTGGGTCAAGGGAGCGAACACGGATCCCGCCAATGAGTGGGTGATCCGTCAGGAGGAGGGGCACCGCATCGAGCTGTGGCAGAACCTGCCGGTGCAGCTGGATCGGGCGGCCATCATTCGCCCCATGCTGGGGGAAGTGGCGGATGGGGATCTCAACGCTCTGCTCGGCTACGACAAGGAGGCGGGACGACCGGATCAGCGCCAGCAGTTCGTCAACTGGCTGGCGGAGCAAGGGGTGGCCTGTAGTGAGGATCGCCTGCTGTTCAGCCACGGCGCCCAGCACGGCATCATGCTGGCGCTGCTGGCGACCGGCTGCGTGGGGGAGACCATCCTGTGCGAGGGGCTGAGCTACCCCGGTATGCTGGGCAATGCCCGCCAGCTGAAGAATCAGGTGGTGGGACTGGCGATGGACGAGGAGGGGCTGCTGCCCGAGGCGCTGGACGCCGCCTGCCGCACCCGCCGGGCCAAGCTGCTCTACCTCACCCCGACCCTGCAAAACCCCACCACCGCCATCATGAGTCTGGCGCGGCGGGAGGCCATCGTCGCCATCGCCCGTCGCCACGATCTGCTGATCATCGAGGATGACGTCAACGGCCTGCTGCCCCAGCAACCTGTGATCCCTCTGGTCAATCTGGCGCCGGAGCGGGTCATCTATCTGGGCAGTCTGGCCAAGATCGCCTGCGGCGGCCTGCGGGTGGGCTTCGTGCTGACGCCCCCTGCCCTGCGCAGCGCCTTCGCCCAGACCATGCGGCTGTCGAGCTGGATGGTGAGCCCGCTGTTGATCGAGCTCGCCTGCAAAATGGTCAGTCAGCGCCAGATCATGCCGCTGGTCGAGCAGCAGCGGGAGATCCTCAAACGCCGTGGCGAACTGCTGCGCCACCTGCTGCCTGCCGCCCGCTGGCAGCCGGGCAGCATGCACGCCTGGCTACCGCTGCCGGAGCCCTGGCGCAGCCAACAGTTTGCTGCCGCCGCCGATGCTCTTGACGTTGGCGTGGCGAGCGGGGAACACTTCGCCGCCGGTCAGTTTGCCGCTCCGCAAGGGGTGCGCCTGAGCCTGAGCCAACCCGCCACCGATGCCCGGGTCGGCGAAGGGCTGGCCCGTCTGGCGCAGCTGCTGCAGGGGACGCCCCCGAGCAATCCCCTGCTATAGTCAGGGCCAGCCGACCTGACCTTCACGCTTCATCGTCATTGCCAAGGAGATGCCGTGCCCCCCATCAGAGCCGCCCTGCTGCTTGCCACCCTGTTGCTGGGTGGCTGCGCCTCGTCAACGACCCACCAGCAGCTGGGGGCCGCGCTCAATGGACTGGAAGGGGAGTTGCAACGGCTGGAAGAGGAGCTGGCGGCCATGAACGGCCTGCACTATCAAAAGGCGATCGATGCACCGCTCAGTTTGCGCCGTGCGCTCGGGGCGCCGCAGCCCACGCCAGAGGGGCTGGTGCCGGTGGCCAGCAAGCTGGAAGATGGGCCGATCCTGCGCTATCAATACCGCCTGCCAGCGGGTATGACGAGTCTGCCCCAAAACAACCTCTGCCAGCGCTACGAATTTGAACTGCGCCATCTAGGCCGCCTCGGCAAGCTGGAATTAAGCTGGCAGGGGGAACAGGGGAGTGGCTCACACCAGATCCGTCAAACAGAGTGTGTCTTTCTCACCGAAGCACATAAATCCCGGTAACCGCCTATAATGCCCTTCCTCGTCTCGCGCCGACTACTGTCACTTTTCCTCCCCCGCAGAGTTGTCGCCATGTTCCTCTTGGGTCTAATCTGATCTACTCGTGGAGTATTGAAAGGACGCGTGCATGACGATACTGCTGCTCGAAGAGGATCCACTGCTCCGTAGCGCCATCACCCGGGAACTGACCGAACAGGGTATCCCTGCTGAACGGATCCACCACCACAGCCACCCGGGTCAGGAACGCAGCGGTCTACTCACCCTGCTGCAACAACAGCCATTCGATGCCATTATCTGCCAGCAAAATAGACAACTGGGGCATGACGGCGCCCGCCTGCTGCATGAAGCACACTACCTCGGCCTGCTACAACCCGCCTGCGTACTACTGTTGATGGATGCAGACCAGAACGAGCAGGATTTTCTCCCCTCGGACCTCTACTTCTCCCTCCATCTGCCACTCCCCTTCATGACCGGGGAGCTCACAACTGCGCTCAAGCAGTTGACACAACTGAGCAGGATGACCCACACCCTCGCCCCTCCAACCCTGCTGCGGGAGTGGAAACTGGCGACCGCACTCTGTGAAGACCTGCTCTATCAACGGGACAACCGACCCCTTGCCCCCTGGCTGGATCGGTTCAAGGGTTACCTGCTGCTGCAGTCCAGCGAACAGCTCACTGCCGCCCAGCATTATGCCCTGTGTGCCAACGAGTATCGGGCAAGCTGGCCGAGGGCCGGATTGTTCTACGCCATGTTGGGACTGGGCAAACTGCAGAGTGCCGAAACCGACTTGCAGCGTCATCAAACCATATTGCCGACCGCCACCCGACTGGAGCTGCAACTCGCCAGTCAGTTGCACCAACATCAGTGGCAGGCAGCCTGGGAGACCATGGTGCAGTTGCAACAAGTCCGCCCCCATCAACCCCGCTGGCATCAGCTGGCCATGATGCTGGGACTATTACAGCAAGACGAGAGGAAGGTGCTGGAACAAGCCAGTACCCTGAATCTTCACCATTTCAGTGAACAGCGCGTCCGGCTGGCCATCGACCACTTCATGATCAACGCCATGCTGGCGGTGCTGTGGCATACACCATCCAGCAACCGGATCCGCTCCCTGCAACAGGAGTGGGCCCATCTGAAGCGAACAGTAAACCTGCCCGCGCAGGAGTTCGAGCTGCTGCAGGCACTGATGCAGGGATTGGATTACCGCTTCGACGAGGCGCTGATCCTGATCGCCCACCATCAACCCAGCCAGGCGAGCGAGAACCATCTCACCCTGTTATTGGGCTTTGCCGTCTGTCAGTTTTGTGGCCTGCCCCACCATGCCCAGCGCTATCTGGCGCAGCTGACACACTACCGTGACCGTGTCGCCCCCCACCCCCTGACCCGTCAGCTGTTTCACCATCTGCTAACGGAACTGGGCCAACAGTTGACGGCGCGGGAGCAGCGCCTGACCAGCTTGCGCCAAACCCGTCATCAAGGGATACAAAAAGGTGACTATCAACTGGCACTGCAGGCCGGCTTGCAACTGCTGGAGGAATTTCCCGCCCTGCCCGGCGATGCCTGGCAACTGCTGGAGCTGCTACAGCACAGCTGGCCGGCGGGCATGGCGGCCCCCAGGGTTGCGCTGCTGGTCGATACCCTGGAGCGGCGCCTCAAGCACAGCCCTGCGTTTCTGGATCAACATGCCCAGCAGTATCAGCGTACTCTGCACGAGATCCGCACTCACTTGCAGCCGCACCTCTCCGGCAGCGCCCCCGCCAGCCTGGGCAAGGGGCCCCCGGAATCATGATGAGGCTGGCCTGTGCCGCCAGCCACATAAGAGAGAGGGGAGCCTTGGCTCCCCTCTATTCATTTCGTGTAACCTTATGGCCCTCAAGAACGGGCACAAGCAGATACGGTGACAGATGACTGTTAAGTCCCCGGGCTCAGCCCAGCGCGTCACTCTCCAGCGCGACCTTGAGAAAATCTTTCCAGCTGATGATGCCGACCAGAGCGCCATTCTCCAGCACCGGCAGGCAGGAGACCCCCTTCTCCAGCATCAGCTTGACGCCGTCGCGCACGGTGAGATGGGGAGCGATGGTGACGAGCTGACGACTCATGATCTGGTGGGCCCGCTTGTTGAGGGTTTCGGTATCGCGGCTCATCTCGGCTTCGGAGTCGAGATAGGGGCTGATGGCGCGGAACAGATCCCGATCCGAGATGACCCCCACCAGTTCCTCCTCTTCCAGCACCAGCAGGTGGCGAAAGTGTGCCTGCTCGAAGATATCCCTGATGACTCGGAGTCGATCATCCATTGAAACGGTGGCGACCCGGGTCGTCATAATATCCCTGATATGCATGCTAACCTCCCGTTACCAAACTGGTTTCTCTGTTATGGCATGTTTTTACGATGCCAGCCAGTGGCAAGCCCCTCACCAAAGTGCAAATCTGCGTCATTTCACGTAAGATCCGCGCCAGTTTTTCTCCTCCATTTTGAGCAAGCAGATCCCACCCATGATAGTTGCCAGTCAAATCGAACTGATCCGCGGCGGCCGCAAGCTGCTGGACAACGCCTCCGCCACCATTCACCCCGGCCACAAAGTGGGTTTGGTGGGCAAAAACGGCTGTGGCAAGTCCACCTTTTTTGCACTGGTACGGGGCGAGCTGGCCATCGACAGCGGCACCTTCAGCCTGCCCGCCGGTTGGCAGATTGCAGGCGTCGCGCAGGAGACCCCAGCGCTGGACTGCTCCGCCCTCGACTACGTGATCGACGGCGACAAGGAGTTCCGCTCGCTGGAGGCCCAGCTGGTGCAAGCCGAGCAGGATGACAATGGCCTGTTGGTAGCCGAGCTGCACGGTCGCCTCGATACCATAGGCGCCTACAGCATTCGCGCCCGCGCCGCCGAACTGCTGCACGGCCTCGGTTTCAGCGACGAGCAGCTCAGCTCGCCGGTGCGCAGCTTCTCCGGTGGCTGGCGCATGCGTCTGAACCTCGCTCAGGCGCTGCTCTGCCGCTCCGATCTGCTGCTGCTCGATGAACCGACCAACCACCTGGATCTCGATGCGGTGATCTGGCTGGAGAAGTGGCTCAAGGGCTATCAGGGCACGCTGGTGCTGATCTCTCACGACCGCGATTTCCTTGATTCGGTCATCAGCCGCATCATCCATATCGAGAACGGCAAGCTCAACGAATACACCGGCGGCTACTCCGACTTCGAACTGCAGCGCGCCGAACAGCTGGCCCAGCAGCAGTCGATGTACGAGAAGCAGCAGCGGGAGATGTCCCACATGCAGGCATATGTGGACCGCTTCCGATACAAGGCCTCCAAAGCCCGTCAGGCACAGAGCCGCCTGAAAGCGATGGAGCGGATGGAGAAGATCCTGCCCGCCCACGCCGACTCGGAATTCAGCTTCGAGTTTCGCGAGCCCTCGGCCCTGCCGACCCCGCTCATCGCCATGGAGAACCTCTCTGCCGGTTACGGCGACAAGGTGATCCTGGAAAAGATCAAACTCAATCTGGTACCGGGTTCGCGCATCGGTCTGCTCGGTCGCAACGGCGCCGGTAAATCGACCTTTATCAAGATGCTGTCGGGCTCCAACCCGCCGCTCTCCGGCAAGCTCGAAGTGAGCGCCGGAGTGAGCATCGGCTACTTCGCCCAACATCAGCTGGAGACCCTGCGTCTCGACGATTCCCCGCTCGATCATCTGGCCCGCCTCGCGCCGGACAAGACCGAGCAGGAGCTGCGCAACTATCTGGGCAGCTTCGGTTTTCACGGTGACAAGGCGCTCGACAAGGTGGCGCCCTTCTCCGGTGGCGAAAAAGCGCGGCTGGTGCTGGCGCTGATCACCTGGCAAAAGCCGAACCTCCTGCTGCTGGATGAACCGACCAACCACCTGGATCTGGAGATGCGCCACGCCCTCACCATGGCGCTGCAAGGCTTCGAAGGGGCCATGGTAGTGGTCTCCCACGACCGTCACCTGCTGCGCACCACCACAGATGACTTCTATCTGGTGCACGGTGGCCGGGTCGAGCCGTTCGACGGCGATCTGGACGACTACCACAAGTGGCTCGGCGAGCAGGAGAAAGAGGCCAACGCCAAACCGGCCGATGGCCCCGTCTCTGCCAACTCGGCAGTGGCGCGCAAGGATCAGAAGCGGCGCGAGGCGGAGTTCCGCCAGCAAACCCGTCCCCTGCGCCAGAAGCTGGAAAAGCTCGAAGCGAGCATGGAGAAGCTGCAAGGCAAGCTTGGCGACATCGAGAGCCAGCTGGCCGACCCCGCTATCTACGAAGAGAGCGCTAAAACCAAGCTCTCCGAACTGCTCAAATCCCAGGGCCCCCTCAAGGAGCAGCTGGAAGAGGTGGAGCTGGAGTGGATGAGCCTCTCCGAAGAGCTGGAAACCATGGAGCAAGCCTTCTTTGCGTGACGAACAGCTGATGGCCAGCGAGCGGGTCGCGATCCACGAATTGCCGACGCCGATCGGCTTCTGGCACTGGAGCGGCAAGGTCTATGGTGAGCGCAGCCAGGATTGGCTCACCGTGCAGGAGCAGGGGGGCAACGTCAATCTGGCGCTGCTGCTGCACCGGCTCGATCAACTCGGCATCGTGGTCGATCTGACCGACCTGCAACCGGCGCTGGTGCAGACCGAAGCGGTGCTGACCCCGTGGCGCGCCCTGCGCCAGAGCGCCAAGACGCGACTCGACGAGCAGCAGTATCAGTCGATGCTGGCCCACGAGCTGGAGCTGGAGCGGCTGCAACAGGGCGTCCTGTTGCAGACCCTGCGCAGCCTCTCCCTGTTTCGCGGCAACAGCCGCAATTTGTTGAACTATCTATCGTTACTGGGTGCCCAGCAGGGCCCCCTCAGAGATCTAATATGCTGAGCTATCGCCACGCCTTTCACGCCGGCAACCATGCCGACGTGCTGAAACACGCCGTTCAGGCCCTGATCATCGAGTCCCTCAAGAAGAAGGAGAAACCCTTCATCGTGCTGGACACCCATGCCGGTGGCGGTCTCTACGACCTGCGCGGCGACTGGTCCCAGAAGAAGGCCGAGTATGCCGACGGCATCGGCCGCCTGTGGGACGAGCGGGCCCAGTGGTCTGCCATGGCCCCCTATCTGGGTGTTATCGAGGAGATGAACCAGAACGGTGAGCTGCACTACTACCCCGGCTCGCCGGAGCTCTCCCGCCGCCTCACCCGCGAGCAGGACAAGCTGGCGCTGATGGAGCTGCACAACAACGAGGTGGAAGATCTGCGCGCCAATATGGGTTACGACCCTCGCGTGGCCGTGCACCACCGCGACGGCTTCGAGGGGCTGATCGCCCTGCTGCCACCGACCCCGCGCCGCGGGCTGGTGCTGATCGATCCGCCCTATGAGCTCAAAGAAGATTACTTCGCCGTGGTCGACACCCTGAAAAAGGCACAGAAGCGCTGGGCGACCGGCATCTACGCCCTCTGGTATCCGATCCTCGGACAAGAGGCGGACAAATCCCGCGACATGCTGCGTGCCATCAAGCGCGAAAACTTCGGCAACGTCCTAGTGGCCGAGCTGGAAGTGGCCGGTCAGACCAAGGATTGGGGCATGAACGGTTCGGGGATGCTGATCATCAGCCCACCCTGGATGCTGGACGAGCAGATTGAAGCCTTCCTCAAACCGCTGTGTGCCAAGCTGGCGCAGGGCGCCGGCGCCCAGTACAAGGTGGAGTGGCTCAACAAGGCTGAGGATTAATCCCCGCCCCCGCTGCGCTCACCGAATTCAAAAGCAAAAGCCCCATCACGGGGCTTTTGCTATTGGTACGGCCGGTGTGTGCGGCAGCCTGAACCTGCGCGTCCTATGAGCGGGCGGGCAGATCCTGTTTCAGCGCAACCAGCAACAGGGCCAGCAGGCCAAAGGGCGGAAACAGACAGAGCAGGGAGCAGATAAGGGTGATCAGCGCCGGATGCTCGCTCTTGCGGCGCGCCAGTCGCCAGGCGATGACGCCGACGATGACCATCAGCAACGCAATGAACTGGCCAAGCAGGGTGGCATTGATATTCATGAAAGATCCTTTTTCATGGGCAAGTGTGAAGAACCTGTACTTTATCGCCTTGGTTGCGATTGGCAACCGCTGAACCGTACCGGCCACTCGCCCGTTGATAGGTTCTCTCTATTTCGGCAATAGATGAGAATAGTTTTCATTTAATCTCATTTCGGCGGATACTCTCATCATCAACAGAGGGAGCCGCCATCATGAAAAAGACCATCAGCTTTGCCATCCTGCACTTCGGTGTCGCCTTTACCGTGGCCTACCTGCTGACCGGTGAACTGCTGACCGCCAGTCTGATCGCCCTGATCGAGCCCGCCGTCAACACGGTCGCCTTCTACTTTCATGACCTTGGCTGGCACAAGCTCAAGCCAAATCACAGCCTGCAGGCCAAGACCAGCAGCTTCGCGGTGGTCCACTTCTCGGTGGCCTTCGGAGTGGCCTTCCTGCTGAGCGGCGAGCTGCTCACCGGCGGCGTGATGGCGATGATCGAACCGGCCATCAATACCGTGGTGTTCTTCTTCCACGAGCGGCTGTGGCGCGCCCGCAGTCAGCAACTGGCGCTGGCTTGATCAACCGGGCAACCCGCCTCCCCCCTTTATCGCGGCCACAAAAAACCCGACATTCCGGCGAGGAGTGTCGGTTTTTTCCGCTTGGCAGCCATTCAGCAGTGTAAGTGCGCTCAGCTCCCCTGCTGCATTGCCCTGTAGAGTGTGCTGTAGTAGGCAGATATGCCCTCCTCATTGCTGGAATCTATCGATGAACAAGACCTTGTTTGCGACCCTGCTGTTTGCCCCTCTGCTGGCCAGTGCCGCAACCCCCTCCTTTGACTGCACCAAAGCCTCTGGGTCGGTCGAAACCCTGATCTGCAAGGATGCCGGACTGGCCGCCCTTGATAACGAACTGGCGGCCCTCTACCCCAAGGCGATTGCTGCGCTCTCTCCCGAACAGCTCAAGACCGAGCGCGCCATGCAGCGCGGCTGGATCAAGGGGCGCAACGACTGCTGGAAGGGGCAGGATCTGCGCCAGTGTGTGGAGGATAACTACCTGCTGCGGATCACCGAACTGCAGATCAGCGGCGGCCAGCTGATGGTGCCGGCACCGGTCAACTACCAGTGTGGCAAGAGCGTCATGCTCTCTACCTACTTCTATAACGATGCCAAGCTGCCCGCCGCGGTGATCAACCTGAGCGAGGGCGACAAGCAGCAACAAGTGCTCGCCTATGAAGCCCCCAGCGCCAGCGGCGCCCGTTATGAAGGGCAAAACCTCACCTTCTTCACCAAGGGGGACGACGCCACGCTGGAGCGTTACGGCCAGCCAACCCTCACCTGTATGGAAAATCCAACCAAGGGCTGAGGCTCATAGGCGCGGCTCGTCTTGCCGCCCCCCACCTTGACTAGATAGCGATATCCAGCGGTTTTCCTTCCCGCACAATCCGCAACTTGAGCGACCCCGGCTTGCCGGTGCTGAGCAGTTCACGCACCTTGTCGATCTCGAGGGGGCGATAAGCCACCCCGTTGATCTGCTCCAGAATGTCGCCGTTGGCCAGACCATAGGGGGCCAGATCCCGTTCGTCGCTGTAGTAGACCTGCAGATGCTCGCCATCAAAACGCACCCCGATATTGCGCAGGATTGGCGGCACTTTTCGCGCCAGGCTGTCGGCGTCGTAGCAGAGCATCATCCGCCCGGGCATGATCGCAAAGCGATTGAAGCGGTTAACAAAATCCAGCCCCAGACCATACTGCTCATTGCTGTTTTCCGACACGCGCAGCTCACCGAGCTGGCGCTCATCAAAGTGCAGGCCGGTGAGGATATGTTCACGCCCCTCCACCATACCGCTGGCATCCACCCCTTTGCGTGGCATCGCATCTTCGCCAGAGATCGCCTTCTGACTGGCCATAAAGTCGATAAAAGCATGATCGGCATAGCTCTGATCGGCCCCGGTATCCAGATACATGCGCACGCTGCTCTCGCCGTGGGTCAGATACACGGCCGGGGAGCGGTTGTAGCTATCTTCATAGCCGATGCAACGCTCGAAGGTGGCTGCCGACGGTGCCGTCAGCGAAGCCGTGAGCTGATGCCTGTCGCGATCAAACACCCAGTTGAAACGGCGGATGGTGTCGATCCCGAGGATGCCATCGATACGGCTGCCAAGAGACTGGGAGAAAAGATCGAAATCAACGGTTGCCCACAGATCGCTGTCATCAATGGTGACCGACCCCAGCGAGAAGGGTTGCGGCTCAACAAAACCAAGCTGCTCGCTGCCCAGTTGGCTCGAAACGCTGTTCACAGTGGCAAAATCAGCCTGATAGGCCCTGGGCAATTCGCTTAAGGTCAGCGCCTTGAAACGGCTGGCCAGACGACGATCGATAAAGGTGATACTGGCCCCGGTATCCAGCAAAAACTGGTACTGCTCACCAGCGATGGTGACGGGGATCAGGGGGGCACTTTCGTAATGTACTGTCAGCAACGGGCCGGGTGCATTGCGTTTGGCGGATGAATCCGGGGCTGTGCAGCCTTGGACGACGAACAGGGCCAACATGGCCAGCGCCACTTTGAACTGCGACTTCATAACTCTCCTTCCCGATAGCAGATGCCCCCGCGACGCCACCACATAATGCTATCTTGTTGATTTATATATAAATAAGCTATTTCGGCGGGGGAGGCGGACAATAACAAAGAGTTTTATGCTGGTTCAAGCCGGATATGACCATGAATATTCTATGGGGATAGCTCAAGAATGGTTGTTCACGCTATCTCGGCGCGTCATCAATCGTTGGCGAGATTTGATTAATTTATTGATCTTGAACAGAAATCCTCAATATTGAGCTTTCTCTCCACAGCGCCATGGTTAATATTGCCATTTGGCAACAATTGCCTCGTCGGAGTCTCCCATGAGCCATGCCAACCCCATCCCGTTGGTAAAATGCAGCAGACTGGAGGCTGAAATTCAGGGGCGGTAGCCATGCCAAATCATGCCCGCCTTTTTTGTCAAAGCCAGCCAACCGGCAAGCGGCTGACTCATCCACAACATGCAAATCAAGGTGGTGTATGGAAACACAAACCCTGCATCGTGGTCGGCTGATCGACCATATCCAGCTGGTGGTCAAAGATCTGGTCGCCAGCCAGCGCTTTTATACGGCCATTCTCACCACCCTCGATATTCCGCTGGGCGGCACAGGTGAGGGCTACTTCTGGGCAGACGAACTGTTTGTCACCTCTGTCGACAGCCCCGCCGCGCTGGGGGTGTTGACTGGTCGCCACCATCTCGCCTTTCAGGCAAAAAATCGCGCTATGGTGGATCGCTTTTATCAGGCCGCGCTGACCCACGGCGGCAAAGATAACGGCTCTCCCGGTGAGCGTAATTATCATCCCGGCTATTACGCAGCTTTTGTCCTCGACCCGGACGGCAATAATATCGAAGCGGTTTATCACGGTGAGGCAAAGCGCAATGTGGAATCAGTTAAAATTCAGTTTTAGCAATATAGTGAAATACTATTAATATGAGGTCCGTAATGAACTATGAGGTAATTAAATTTTGCTAAAAATGGTGGTGTTATAATTTCATTATTACAGCACTTTTACATTGCCAAAGGTAAAGCAAAGTTATAATTTCAAGCTAAAATTACAACATTATTATAAATTAATTTTTCAGCTTATTGACAATATAGCAATAATCATACAGAAGGATCAAACATAAAAGCATCGCCTCTTTATGTCTAATCACTGTTACACATATTATTAGGAATAGCAATGACAAAAATGAACGTAAAAACAGAACTAGAAAACCTGAAAAAAGACTTTTCTGAACTCATGGACTTATTTGATAATTCACATGTAAATATCGCGTTGATATCTGAAAAATACGCTAAAATCAAAACTCTGGTAAATGATAGACTCGTTTTTATAGAAAAAGAAGAAAAAGTTAAAAAATTAAATAGATATGAGGTTTGTTTTTTACTACCTGCTATCAGGGAGGTAAGTCTGCACTGTACCGCTAGAATTGGTTCAAAAAACATCGAACAATTGAGTTCTTCTATTTATGACGGAGAAGACTATTGCTCTTACTGGCTTACTGCACTAGGTACATAAAAATATTCGAGAGGTACTATCAAGTACTCTGCCATTTAAATCTCGATGGCTATCTTTATTTTTTGATCTTGAGTTTAGTACCAATAAGTTAATGGCAACGTAAATTAGCATTATATTAAATTCAATAACTCAGCATGGAGACTAGTAATGAAATACGAAGAGATTGCTAAAATATGCGAAGAACTTAGCTACCGAGATAAGTTCAGGCTTGCCCAACTTCTAATTCAATTAGCAAGAAAGCAGGAAGAAGAAGAGTATCCAGTGCAAAGAAAACCGGAAGGACCGGCCAATGACATAAACAATATCACCTATGTCGCTGAGCGACTGCTGAAACTAAAGCCGGCAAAGAAAAGTACCCTTCTAAACTCCATCGGCGCAATGTTTCAATTCCAGGGCGGAATATCTGATGCAGATAAAGAGAAAATTGCCATAGTACTTCAAAAGAAAAAAATAATTACCATTACAGAAACAGGCAAGGTTTTATACCCAGAATAATGTGTAATCAAGGAGTGACAATTTTTGCCGACAATCACTGAAATAGAAGAGGAAGCAACTAAATTCAGGGGTTTACTTGAGAGGTGTGATAAGAAAAACACAAAGCTAGTAATTGAGTGCTTTCCAATTATGAGTTGTAAGTTATCTTCTATGCTTTTAGCCTATCATTTTCTTTTGTTATGGCCAAATATGGAGATTAAAGGTATAAGTGGAGCCACAGGAAAAAATAAAAACATAACCCATTACTGGCTAGAAATAAATGATGTTGCAATTGACATAACAGGCGATCAATACAATATCATTAGTGAAGAAGAATTAAATAAAGAAATTATAATGAATCGGCCATTTGGAGTTGTACATGTTTACAATAAAGCTAGCAGCTACCTGTATGATCTATTCAAGATCATAGAAAGCGAGCCTCTCGTATATGGATTTCCTACAATTGGGGAAGATTTTATTGAAGATCTAGCTCTTGGTTACAGTCAAATAATTTATCAGGCAACATGTGAGAATAACAAAAAAAATTAGGCCAATAGTTTTTATTAGCAATAATGTAATCGGACTTTCACGATAACAATATTCGTGATAGCAGCAGTTTCCTTTAGAGACCGACTTTCACATGATCTCTGTATTCACCTGTATCTTTGCTGGCTAACACCCGCGCCAAGGAGATTTATGAAGCCCGACTTAACCGGCACACGGATTGCGCTGCGCACCATTGGCCCGCACGATACAGCCGATCTGTTCGAGATTTATGGCAATCCATTGACCATGGAGTTTGCCTCTGATCCCTGCTTTACCTCACCCGCCATGGTGGCGCAGATGATGGCGAGCGTGGTGCGGCTGGAGCAAACGGGGGAGTCGCTGGAGTGGGCGATTGTCGAGCGGGAGGAGAACAAGGTGATCGGCACCTGCGGCCTGCACAATTTCAGCGAGGCGGGCCACAGCTGCGAGGTGGGCTGCCTGCTCAATGCGGCCTATTGGCGCAGAGGGTTTATGTCGGAGGCGCTGGGATTGCTGTTCGCCCACGCCAGCACGTTGGGAGTCACCCGCCTCACCGCAGATATCGATGCAGATAACGTCCGCTCTATCGCCCTGTTTGAAAAGCTGGGCTTCAAGGCGCATGCAGGGCGCTATCAGCGCATGCTCCCCTTTGTCTGACCCGACACCAGAGCCACAGCCCCTCACCTCTCAGGCTGTTGTGGCAAGGATCAGGCATAAAAAAACCGGAACCCAAGGGTTCCGGTTTTTTTCATTCCAGCCGAGGCTGGCAAACCAGCAAATTAAGCCTGGTTTTTAACTTCTTTCAGACCGCGGAAAGGAGCTTTGGCACCCAGAGCTTCTTCGATACGGATCAGCTGGTTGTACTTGGCAACACGGTCAGAACGGCTCATGGAACCGGTCTTGATCTGGCCAGCAGCGGTACCAACAGCCAGGTCGGCGATGGTAGCGTCTTCGGTCTCACCGGAGCGGTGGGAGATGACGGCAGTGTAGCCAGCGTCTTTGGCCATCTTGATGGCAGCCAGAGTTTCGGTCAGGGAACCGATCTGGTTGAACTTGATCAGGATGGAGTTGGCGATGCCGTTGTCGATACCGCGCTTCAGGATCTTGGTGTTGGTTACGAACAGGTCGTCACCCACGATCTGGATTTTCTTGCCCAGTTCAGCAGTCTGGTAGGCGAAACCTTCCCAGTCAGATTCGTCCAGGCCATCTTCGATGGAGACGATCGGGAACTTGGTGGTCAGGTCAGCCAGGAAGTCGGAGAAACCGTTGGAGGTGAAGACACGACCTTCGCCTTTCAGGTTGTACTCTTTCTTCTCTGCGTCGTAGAACTCGGAAGCAGCGCAGTCCATAGCCAGGGTGATGTCGGTGCCCAGTTTGTAACCGGCAGCGGCAACGGCTTCAGCGATAACTTCCAGCGCTTCGGCGTTGGATTTCAGGTTCGGAGCGAAACCACCTTCGTCACCAACTGCAGTGTTGTAGCCCTTGGACTTCAGCACTTTGGCCAGGTTGTGGAACACTTCTGCGCCCATGCGAACGGCTTCTTTCAGGGTCTTGGCGCCAACCGGCTGGATCATGAACTCCTGGATGTCGACGTTGTTGTCGGCGTGCTCACCACCGTTGATGATGTTCATCATCGGCAGCGGCATGGAGTAAACACCCGGGGTGCCGTTCAGCTCGGCGATGTGGGCGTACAGCGGCATGCCTTTGGCAGCAGCGGCAGCTTTGGCGTTAGCCAGGGAAACAGCCAGGATGGCGTTGGCGCCGAACTTGGATTTGTTCTCGGTACCGTCGAGGTCGATCATGATCTGGTCGACAGTGGCCTGGTCCTTGGCATCTTTACCCAGCAGAGCTTGAGCGATCGGGCCGTTTACGGCTTCGATGGCTTTCAGCACGCCTTTACCCAGGAAACGGCTCTTGTCGCCGTCACGCAGTTCCAGCGCTTCGCGGGAACCGGTGGACGCGCCAGACGGAGCGGCTGCCATACCAACAAAACCACCTTCCAGGTGAACTTCGGCCTCAACGGTCGGGTTACCACGGGAGTCGATGATTTCACGACCGATCACTTTAACGATCTTGGACATGTGTATTTCCTCAGGTTTCGTAAAAAAACAACAAAAATATGCCAAAAAAAGCGGCTGTGGCACAGTGCCCCAACCGCATTTATTTTCAATTACTTCAAATTACGCTTCTGATACTCGCCTGCCGCCTTCACAAAACCGGCGAACAGAGCGTGGCCATCACGAGGAGTTGAGGTGAACTCCGGGTGGAACTGCGCAGCCACGAACCAGGGGTGATCCGGGATCTCGATGATTTCCACCAACTTCTTGTCGGCGGAGAGACCGGTCACTTTCAGACCTGCCGCTTCAATCTGCGGCAGCAGCTTGTTGTTTACTTCGTAACGGTGACGGTGACGCTCGTAAATGGTCGGGCTGCCGTACATCTGACGCACCTTGGAATCTTCGACCAGGTGGCAGAGCTGGGAACCCAGACGCATGGTACCGCCCAGATCGGACTTCTCGGTACGGGTCTCGATATTGCCCTCTTCATCAACCCACTCGGTGATGAGGCCGACGACCGGGTACGCGCAATCTTTCTTGAATTCGGAGGAGTGAGCCCCTTCCATGCCCGCCACGTTGCGAGCGAATTCGATCATGGCAACCTGCATGCCGAGGCAGATACCCAGGTAGGGGATCTTGTTCTCGCGGGCATACTGGGCAGCCAGAATTTTGCCTTCCACACCGCGCTCACCAAAGCCACCCGGCACCAGGATTGCGTCCAGACCTTCCAGCAGCTCGGCGCCACGGGTCTCGATATCCTGAGAGTCGATGTACTTGATGTTGACGGAGTGACGGGTCTTGAGACCACCGTGCTTGAGCGCCTCGTTGACGGACTTGTAGGCGTCCGGCAGGGAGACATACTTGCCGACCATACCGATGGTCACTTCACCAGTCGGGTTGGCCTCTTCGTAAATAACCTGTTCCCACTCGGACAAGTCAGCCTCTTTGCACTCCAGACCGAAACGCTCGGTGAAGTAGGAGTCCAGGTTCTGGGATTTCAGCAGTGCCGGGATCTTGTAGATGGAGTCGACGTCTTTCATGGAGATGACGGCGCGCTCGGGCACGTTGCAGAACAGGGCGATCTTGGCGCGCTCGTTGGCCGGAATGGCACGGTCAGAGCGGCAGATCAGCACATCCGGCTGGATACCGATGGAGAGCAGCTCTTTGACGGAGTGCTGGGTCGGCTTGGTCTTCACTTCACCGGCAGCAGCCAGGTAAGGAACCAGCGTCAGGTGCATGAACATGGCGTTGTTGCGGCCCACTTCGGCGGCCAGCTGACGAATGGCTTCGAGGAACGGCAGGGACTCGATGTCACCTACGGTACCGCCCACTTCGACGATGGCAACCTGATGGCCTTCGGCACCGGCAATCACCCGCTCCTTGATGGCGTTGGTGATGTGCGGGATAACCTGAATGGTGGCGCCCAGATAGTCACCACGACGCTCTTTACGCAGTACGTCGGCGTAGATACGTCCGGTGGTAAAGTTGTTGCGACGGGTCATCTTGGTGCGGATGAAACGCTCGTAGTGGCCCAAATCCAGATCGGTTTCGGCCCCGTCCTCGGTTACGAACACTTCACCATGCTGGGTCGGGCTCATGGTGCCCGGATCCACGTTGATGTACGGGTCCAGTTTCATGATGGTCACATCCAGACCACGGGCTTCCAGAATGGCTGCCAGAGAAGCTGCGGCAATGCCTTTGCCGAGGGATGAAACAACGCCACCAGTAACAAAAATATATTTGGTCGTCATGCTGAACCTGAAAGAAGTTTAGGGAATTTTAAGGGGTGCTTCGGGGATGAAGCAGGACGGGGAAACAGTATACCAAAAACCCCTCTCCCAAACAATGAGCAAAAATCTATCAGGCTCCTTGCCGCCCCATCTTGCGCCAAATCAACTTTGCTCGGTTTCCTTCGCCTTGTCCCAGGCGGCATCGAGCTTTTCGAGGGTGCAATCGGTCATTTTCAAGCCTTCTGCGGCGATTATCTGCTCAACCTGACGAAAACGACGTTCGAACTTGGCGTTGGCGCCTCGCAGCACCTGCTCCGGATCCTTGCCCAGATGACGCACCAGATTGACGGTAGCGAACAAGAGATCGCCGAGCTCGTCGCTCACCCGCGCCTCGTCCACATCGGCCATCAATGCCTCTTCCATCACCTCGTCGATCTCTTCGTGGATCTTGTCCACCACAGGCCCCAGGGTCTTCCAGTCAAAACCGACGGTGGCGCAGCGTTTCTGAATTTTGGCGGCGCGGGTCAGGGCAGGCAGCGAGAGCGGGATATCATCCAGCACGCTCTCTTTGTCGAGGGCCGCTCGCTCTTTGGCTTTTTCTGCCTCCCAGTTCGCTTTTACCGCCTGCTCGTTGGAGAGATCTGCATCGGAAAAAACGTGGGGGTGACGGCGAATGAGCTTTTCGCTCACCGTATCGACGATATCGGCGAAGTCGAACAAGCCCCGCTCTTTACCCAGCTGGGCGTAGAACACCACCTGAAACAGCAAATCCCCCAGCTCCCCTTTTAGCCCCTGCCAATCCTCGGTCTCGATGGCATCGGCCACTTCGTAGGCCTCTTCCAGGGTGTGCGGCACTATGGTCTGGAAGTCTTGTTTCAGATCCCATGGGCAGCCGTTTTGCGGGTCACGCAGACGAGCCATGATGTCGAGCAGTTGGGGCAGATCGTAACGTTGGGACATGGGCTACTCACTTTCGATTCGTTAAATGGGGATGAAGCGACATCAGACCGCGCAGTCGAGCAATCTCATGTCGAACAGTTGGGAGAGGTCATAACGTTGGGACATGGGATATTCGCTTTCGATTCGTTCAAAAAGGGTCGTAAATGCAGACCGGCCACTGGGGCCGGTCGGTTCGATATCAAAGCCGCTTGGCGCTGATCACGTCGTTAAGCTGACTGAGCTTGGCCAACGCCCGGTTGAAGGCGTTGATGTTGTAAATCTCCAGCTCCATGTCGATCTCGGCGGTCTGCTCGCGCACGTTGGAGCGTGAGCGCACCCCCATCACATTGATCTTCTCGTTGGCCAGTACTGTGGTGATATCGCGCAGCAGGCCGGAGCGATCGTTGGAGATGATCCGGATGGTGAGGCCATAGCCGCCGGAGTAATTCTCCCCCCACACCGCATCGATCAGCCGCTCGGGGTTGCGCCGTGACAACTCTTTCAACTGCTCGCAATCTTCCCGGTGGATGGACACCCCGCGCCCCATGGTGATGAAGCCCTGAATGGAGTCCCCCGGAATGGGCTGGCAGCAGCGGGCAATATGGGTCATCAGGTTGCCGACCCCTTCCACCACGATGTGGTCTTTGGGCTTGTGGCGCATCGGCGCATTGGCCTTCTGCTCCAGCTTCTCCAGCAGGCGGCGATCTTCCTCTTCCGCCGTCGGCTTGTTGTAGCAGGTGTCGAGATAGTTGAGCACCTGGTTGATGCGGATATCGCCGCTGCCGATACCGGCCAGCAGATCGTCGGTGCTCTCCAGATTGAAGCGGCGCAGCATGTTGCCCTTGTCGATCTTGGACATGCTGAGGTTATGGCGATCCAGCTCCTTCTCGAACAGCTCGCGACCGGCCACGATATTCTTGTCCCGATCCAGTTTTCTGAACCAGGTCGCCACCTTGGCCCGCGCCCGGCTGGAGCGCAGGAAGCCGGCGTTGGGGTTCATCCAGTCGCGGCTCGGGTTCGGCTCTTTCTGGGTGATCACCTCCACCTGATCGCCGGTCTGCAGCGCGTAGGTGAACGGCACGATGCGGCCGTCAATCTTGGCGCCGATGCAACGGTGGCCGATCATGCTGTGGACGTGATAGGCAAAATCGAGCGGGGTGGCGCCCGCCGGCAAGTCGATGACATCCCCTTTCGGGGTGAAGACGTAGACCCTGTCCTCGAACACCTGACTGCGCAGATCTTCCAGCAGGGAGCCGCTCTCGGAGAGATCCTCCTGCCAGGCGAGCAGCTTGCGCAACCACTCGATCTTGTCTTCGAAGGTGTTGGCCTTGCCGCCAGCCTGTGCCCCTTCCTTGTAGCGCCAGTGCGCCGCGACGCCGAGCTCGGCATCCTGATGCATCTGGTCGGTACGGATCTGGATCTCGACCGTCTTGCCCTCAGGCCCCACCACTACGGTGTGAATTGACTGGTAGCCGTTGGGTTTAGGGTTGGCGACATAGTCGTCAAACTCGCGGGGAATGTGGTGGAACTGGGTATGGACGATACCGAGCGCCGCATAGCAATCCTGCAGCCGCTTGGTCACTACCCGCACCGCGCGCACGTCGAACAACTCGTTGAATTCGAGGTGCTTCTTCTGCATCTTGCGCCAGATGCTGTAGATGTGTTTCGGGCGGCCGTACACCTCGGCGTCAACTCCCGCCTCTTTCAGCCCATTACGCAGGGATTGCACAAACTCGCGGATATAGCGCTCGCGGTCGAGCCGCTTCTCGTCGAGCTGCTTGGCGATCTGCTTGTAGGTATCCGGGTGCAGGTAACGGAAGGCGAGATCTTCCAGCTCCCACTTGAGCTGGCCGATGCCCAGACGGTTGGCGAGCGGCGCATAGATATTGGTGATCTCCTGAGCCATCAGCACCCGGGTCTCTTCATCTGCCGTCTTCGCTTCCCGCAGGCAGGCGATCCGCTCCGCCAGCTTGATCACCACGGCGCGCACATCCTCGACCATGGCAAGCAACATGCGACGCACGTTGTCGACCTGCTCCGGCGAGGTTTCGCTGCGATGGAGGGTTTGCAGGGAGCGGATGGCTTCCATCTCCAGCACCCCTTCCACCAGCTTGGCGATCTTGGAGCCGAAATCCTCGTCCATCCGCTCCTGGCTGATGAGACCGGCTTCGACGAAGGGGTAGATGATGGCCGCTTTGAGGGTGCCGATATCCATGCTGAGCATCTGCAGAATGCCCACCATTTCGATGCCGCGCACCAGCAGCTTGCTGGTCAGCGCCTCGTCACCGAGCGTCAGACAATACTGGTAGACGGTTCGCAGCTGATCCTTTTCACTGTCACTCAAGGAGAGCGAGCTGACCCACTCTTCCAGGGTGAAGTTGTCTTTCAAATGAATATCGCGAACCGCAACCATGGTATCAATCCTTTAAATTATCGGGCCGAAAGCTGTCACTTTCCCCCCTCATGAGATTGCCTCAAATGGGGATATCCAGCGCACTTTTCAAGGCATATTGTCCAGAAAGACAATAGAGTGCACCCACAGGCCCTGCCGAACGACGAGGGTCTAGATTACCCCAATCACATCAGCTCAAACAGCCGCAGACATGCCAGATTACACATCCGCATCGCCGTACCGAAGCAGGATTACTTCATATACACACCTGCTCAAACAGCCGCAGACATGCCGGATTGCACATCCGCATCGCCGTACTGATGAGTCATTTACTCCCGTTCAAACAGCGCCATGGACTCCAGATGACCGGTGTGAGGGAACATGTCGAGCATGCCGAGGCGCACCAGACGGTAACCCCCTTTCACCAGCACCTGGCTGTCCCGCGCCAGGGTGACCGGGTTACAGGAGACGTAGACCACCCGCTTGGGTGAAAGTTTCACGACGTGTCCCATCACTTCCAGCGCGCCGGGGCGAGCCGGATCCAGCAGTACCAGATCAAACCCTTCCCGCGCCCAGGACATGCCGACGATGTCATCGCTCAGGTCGGCTTTGTAGAAACGGGCATTGGTGATGCCGTTGCGACGGGCGTTCTCTTCGGCCCGCTGCACCATGGCCAGTTCACCTTCCACACCCACCACTTCGCGAGCCTGACGGGCCAGCGGCAGGGTGAAGTTGCCGATACCGCAGAAGAGATCGAGCACCTTGTCATCCTTGCTCGCCCCGAGCCATGTCAGCGCCTGCTCAACCATGCTCTGGTTGATGGGGCCGTTGACCTGAATGAAATCACCGGGAGCAAATGCAAGAGACAGGCCATCCAGCGAGTAGGATGGGGAAAAATGTTGCTGCAGCGCTTCGATGCGATCATCGGCCGCCTGCAGATAGAGGTCGATCCCCTGCGCTTTTGCAAACTCCACCAGCAGGGCACGATCCGCCTCATTGGGGCGGCCGGTGTGACGCAGCAGCATCATGATCCCCTGCTCGGCCTGGATTAGCTCCGCATGGCCCAGCTCGCGCTGGCTCTTGAGGCGATTGAGGCATTCACGCAGCGGGGCAATCAGCGCAGAGAGCGGTTCGGCCAGCACAGGGCAACTGTCGATCTCCACCAGATCGTTGCTGTTGCGGCGGCGGAAACCGACCCGGGTGCAGCGACCGTTCTTGTCAAATTTGATGGCCAGACGACAGACCCGGCGGTAGGCACGATCTTCACCGGTCAGTACCGGCTCCAGCGCCGGCGCCTTGATGTTGCCCAACCGCTCGAACAGGCTGACCAGTCCGGCCGCCTTGGCGGCTTGCTGATCGGCAACCGACATGTGCTGGGCACTGCAACCGCCGCACTCGCGATAGTGGCTGCAAAAGGGGGCGATACGATTGGCCGCCGGGGTCACCACCTGTTGCAAGGCGGCGTGACCATACTGTTTTTTCTCTTCGGTGATGCGTGCCTTGACGGTCTCGCCGGGCAGCGCCCCTTCGACGAAGATCGCCTTGCCCTGATGGCGACCGATACCGACGCAGTGGTGATCGAGGGTGTCTATCGTAAATTCAATGCGTTGGAGCTGGGGGGACTTCTTTTGGGGCTTGAAAAACTGGGCCATAAAACTTGGTGCCTATAGGTGGCTATGTCATGATTGTGGAATCTGCTGCCGGGTATTGTCCCACAAGAATAATAGTATGACCAAATACGGCCACAGAGCCCGTGTATTGCCATCAACCCTATCGCCAACCCTGTTCACTGGTGGCCTGTTCGTATGACCAAATATGGCCTGAGAGCACGCGTTCTCGCCTTCACCATCCTGCCGACCTTGATCATCGGTGGCCTGATGGCCGGTTACTTCACCTTCCACCGCTACCAGCAGCTGGAAAACAACCTCATTGATCAGGGGATCAACATCATCGAACCGCTGGCGATCGCCAGTGAATACGGGATGACCCAGCACAGTCGCGAATCCCTCAAGCGTCTGATTGGCCTGACCCACCGCAAGAACTCCCCCTTCATCAAATCCATCGCGGTTTTCACCCAGGACAACCAGCTGTTCGTCACCTCGAACTACCACCGGGATTTCACCCGGCTCAGGCTGCCCGATGGCGAGCCCATTCCGGATCTGACCAGCGTGACGTTTCAGGGGGACGACATCATTTTGCGCACCCCGATCCAGGCTGAAACCAGCCTCGATGGCTTCCCGCTGCCCAGCGATGTAGAGCCGCCGATGATCGGCTACATCTCGATGCAGATGGCGACCGACAGGGCCATGTTGCTGCAATACCGCGACACCTTCTTTGCGGTGATCATGGTGCTCATCGGGGTCGCCTTCAGTACCCTGTTTGGCTTCCGGCTGGTCAAGAGCGTGACCCAGCCCATCACCAACATGGTGCAGGCGGTGCACAAGATCAGGGAGGGGCGGCTCGATACCCGGGTCAGCGGCCAGCTCACCGGCGAGCTGGATATGCTGAAAAACGGCATCAATGCCATGGCCAAGGCGCTCTCCGAATATCACGAAGAGATGCAGCAGAATATCGATCAGGCCACCTCTGACCTGCGCGAAACCCTGGAGCAGATCGAGATCCAGAACGTCGAGCTCGACATGGCCAAGAAGCGGGCGCAGGAGGCGGCGCGGGTCAAGTCGGAGTTTCTGGCCAACATGTCCCACGAGCTTCGTACACCGCTCAACGGGGTCATCGGTTTTACCCGCCAGCTGCTGAAAACCAGCCTGACCCCGAGCCAGACCGACTACATGCAGACCATCGAGAAGTCGGCGCGCAACCTGCTTGGCATCATCAACGACATCCTCGACTTCTCTAAGCTGGAAGCGGGCAAGCTGCAGCTGGAACATATCCCGTTCAGCCTGCGCGACACCCTCAACGAGACCATGCACCTGCTCGGCCCCAGCGCCCACGACAAACAACTGGAGCTCTCCCTGCGGGTGGATGCCGATGTACCGGACTACCTCACCGGCGACCCCATGCGTCTGCAACAGGTGCTGACCAACCTCACCGGCAACGCCATCAAGTTCACCGAACAGGGCAACGTAGATGTCCATATCGAGCAGACCGGCAGTGGCAACCACAAGGTGAGGCTCAACGTCCAGATCCGCGATACCGGCATCGGCATCTCCCAGGAGCAGCAACATCAGCTGTTCCAGGCCTTCAATCAGGCCGACTCCTCCATCTCCCGCCGTTATGGCGGCACAGGCCTAGGCCTCGTTATCACCCAGAAGCTGGTGCAGCAGATGGGCGGCCAGATCCGCTTTGAATCGGAGCTCGGCAAGGGCTCCATCTTCTCCTTCAGTCTGGATGTGGAGGTCTCCCCCCTGCCCCAGACCGATCAACTGCCGCTGGATCGGATCCGTGGCAAACGGCTCTGGCTGCTGGAGCCGGATCCCTTCGCGCAAGCCTCCCTGCTCGCCCTGCTGGCGGAGTGGCACCTCGACGTGCACCCACTGACCAGCGATGATCCCTGGCCCGAGATGAGCGAGCAGGAGATGGTGATCATCGGCAGCAGCACCCTGCATACGCCGCAGCAGGTGCTCGGCCGTCTCGACAGACTGAACGGCCAGCAGCAGAACACCATAGTACTGCTCAGCAGCCACGAGCCGGCGCTCTATGAAGCGATGCTGGCCCATGGCGCCCAGCACTGTCTCTCCAAACCGGTCAACCACCGCAAGCTGCTGCACGCCCTGCTCTCGCCGGAATCGAGCCGCCAGAAGCTGCCTGCGCAACCTGCGCCGCGCCAGTTGCAGCCCATCAAGGTGCTGGCGGTGGATGACAACGCCGCCAACCTCAAGCTGATCGCCGCCATGCTCAAGGATATGGTGAGTCAGGTGGTGGTGTGCAAAAACGGCAAGGAGGCGGTCAAACAGGCCCAGAGCCAGCCGTTCGACATCATCTTCATGGATATCCAGATGCCGATCATGGATGGCATCAGCGCCACCCAGGCGATCCGCAACCAATCCCTCAACACCACCACCCCGATCGTGGCGGTGACCGCCCACGCCATCCCCGGCGAACGGGAGCGGCTGATCCGGCAGGGGATGGACGACTATCTGGCCAAGCCCATCGACGAGAGCATGCTGGCCCAGCTCATCACCGACTTTGCCCATCGTCGCCACCAGAATGATGGTGCCCAGCAGATCGACTGGGCACTGGCTGTGCGGCAGGCGGCGGGGAAAGAGGATCTCGCCAGAGAGATGCTGACCATGCTGCTGGCCAGTTTTGACGAGGTCGAGCCGGTGCTGGATAGCGCGCTGGCTGGCGAAATTGAAGATAGCGAGGTGCTGGCCCAGCTCCATCGCCTCAACGGCGGCTGTGCCTATTCCGGGGTACCGGGACTGCAACGGCTGCTCTCCCAGCTGGAGCAACAGCTGCGTGACGGCGTGCCGGTGAGCGAGCTGGAACCCGAGCTGCTGGAGCTGCAAGATGCGCTGGAACTGGTGCGCCAGGAGGCGCCCCGCTATCTCGGCAAGGCTTGATGAGCTTGACCTGAACTGTAGCGGCCCCGCTTTTTCTGACGCGAGGGCCGCCAGATGGTAAAGTTGCGCCGTTTACACAGGAGTCAGCATGACCAACAACGATATTCTGCGCCGTCTGCGCTACGCCCTCACCATCAGCAACGACCAGATGGTCGAGATGTTTGCCAAGGGCAACCTGACGGTCACTCACGCCCAGCTGCACAGCTGGTTGATGAAAGAGGCAGCGGAAGGTGAAGAGCAAGAGGCAGGCTATGTCGCCTGTCCCGACTCGGCCCTGAGCCAGTTCCTCGACGGTTTCATCATCGCCCGCCGCGGCGTGCGGGAAGATGCACCGGCCCAGGTGATCCCGAACCGGATCAACAACAATATGATCCTGCGCAAGCTGCGCATCGGTCTCAACTTCAAGGAAGAGGATATGCTCGGCACCCTCAAGCTCGCCGACTTCAACCTCTCCAAGTCCGAGCTCAGTGCCCTGTTCCGCTCCAAGAATCACAAGCACTATCAGGATTGCGGGGATCAGATCCTGCGCAACTTCCTGATCGGCCTCACGGCCAAATACCGCGGCTAACCAGCCGCGCGACTGACCAGACCGGGCCTTCGACATGTGCCAGCGACTCACTCCTCCCACGCTCAGCAGACTGGTTGTGGCAGGGGGATGGCGCTGGCGCTGTCTTCTTCCCCTCTTTTTTCTGCCACTGGTTCTGCTGCTGGGTGGTTGTACTCCGTCCGAATATCAGCTCTCGACCCGCTATCAGAGCGCCAATCAGAACGAGCGCATCGCATTTCTTATCCTGCACTACACCGATGAAGATGATGCCAACTCCCTGCGCCTGCTGACCGAGCCGGAGCACAAGGTGAGCGCCCACTACCTGATCCCCCGCGACAGCCACAAAACACCGCTCACCGTCTATCAGCTGGTGCCAGACAGCGCGCGCGCCTGGCATGCGGGACGCAGCCGTTGGCACCAATATGCCGGGCTCAATGCCAGCTCTCTTGGCATCGAGATCGTCAACCTCGGCTATCCAGCAGAAGATGAGCCGCTGGCCCCCGATGCACGGCGCTGGCAACCCTATACCCCGCAGCAGATTGCCGCCGTCGGCGCCCTCAGCCGGGAGCTGGTCACCCGCTACCAGATTCCACCGACCCAGGTGCTGGGCCACAGCGATGTCGCCCCCGAGCGCAAGCAGGATCCCGGCCCCCACTTCCCCTGGCGCCAGCTCTATCTGACGTACGGGGTCGGCGCCTGGCCCGATGAAGGTCGGGTAGCCGAGTTACTGGCCAGCCCCTTGCCCGACTGGGATGCGGCCATGTGGCAGCAGCAGTTGGCCCGCTATGGCTATGGCCTGCCCCAGAGCGGCCAGTGGGATGAGCAGAGCCGCGCCGTCTTGGGCGCCTTTCAGCTCCACTTTCGCGCCAGCAAGGTCGATAGCAAACCGGACCGCGAGTGTCAGGCCATCCTGATGGCGCTGCTGGAAAAATACTTCCCCTAATCCTCATCCATTGCCCCCGTTGCTGCGTACTGTTTGATAGCCGTTAGCTATCAAACAGTTAGGCACAAGCAATTGTCCCTGCATTTTGCAAGGCGTTATTCTGACTGCGTTCCGAAAGAGAATTTAAAACCGATTTCCAAATCTGGAGGTGAATGATGAAAAGCCCGATTGGTCTTGATACTGCTCAATCACAAGCCCTGGCAGCCGAGTTGAACAAATTGCTGGCCAGCTACCAGATCCTCTACATGAACGTACGCGGCTTCCACTGGAATATCCGTGGTAACCAGTTCTTCGAACTGCACCTGAAATTTGAAGAGATTTACAACGACCTGCTGCTGAAAGTCGATGCGCTGGCCGAGCGGATCCTGACCCTGGATGGCGTGCCCATGCACAGCTTCAGCGACTACCTGAAAGTCTCTGCCATCCCAGAGCAAAAAGGGCTGCACGATGGCCGCGCCTGTGTCGAATCCCTGCTGGATAGCTTCCGCGAACTGCTGGTCGCCCAGCGCCGTATTCTGGGTCAAGCAGCCGAAGCTGGTGATGAGGGCACTGCCTCCATCCTCTCCGACTATGTGCAGCAGCAGGAAAAACTGGTCTGGATGCTGCGCGCTTATCTGGCCTGATAGTGAACCAAGCCGACTACAGCGTACGTATACTGGCTTGAGTAAGTACCGAGCCGAAAGCTCCTGACCAGACTACGGCCCAATCCGTCTGATTGTTATGTTCTGTTGCAAACCTGAGTTGTCTCTCCTTTTATCCACCCGCTTGCCGCCCTGTTTGGGCGGCTTTTTTGTTTTTGATCTACATCAATGAAAAATGAATTGGCAAATTGAATGCCTATTAAGTTCTGAGCCGTAGGAATAGAATCGCCACAAAACAGACAACTGAAATGTCCAATTAGGAGAGGCATGATGTTTTGTGTGCAATGTGAACAAACAATTCGTACCCCGGCTGGCAACGGCTGTGCCTACGCACAAGGTATGTGCGGCAAGACGGCTGAAACCTCGGATCTGCAGGATGTGCTCATCTATACCCTGCAGGGGCTCAGCGCCTGGGCG
Source organism: Aeromonas sp. FDAARGOS 1405 (assembly GCF_019048265.1). Classification (NCBI taxonomy): domain Bacteria; kingdom Pseudomonadati; phylum Pseudomonadota; class Gammaproteobacteria; order Aeromonadales; family Aeromonadaceae; genus Aeromonas; species Aeromonas sp. FDAARGOS 1405. Next base: position 531,918 of record NZ_CP077311.1, read on the forward strand.
CTGGCCGCCCGTGAGCAAGGCATCATAGATCGCGAGATCGATGCCTTCGTGCCAAAGGCCTTCTTCGCCACCCTCACCAACGTCAACTTCGACTCGAATCGCATCGTGGCCTACGTCAATCAGGCCCTCGCCTATCGCCAGCAGCTGACCGATCGTCTGAGCACCATGGCGGTGCAGGTGAACGACTTGCCACAGTCCGCTTACTTCGAACCCGGTGCCGAACGGCTGGAACAACTTGCCCATGCCGCACCAGCCGCCCCCAATCGGGGCAAGAGCGAGGTGAACGAGGACATCATGGGGCTGCGCCTGCTCTGCCTTTACGGCCTCAAGGGCGCCGCCGCCTATATGGAGCACGCCCGGGTGCTGGATCAGCAGAGTGACGAGGTGGCCGCCGAATTCCACCGCATCATGAGCTGGCTCAGCACAGACCCGAGTGAAATGGGTCGGCTGTTCAGCTGCGCCATGGAGATCGGTCAACTCAACTTCAAAATCATGGAGATGCTGGATCTGGGTGAAACCAGCGCCTTCGGTCATCCGGAGCCGACCCAGGTACGCGTAACCCCCATCCCCGGCAAGTGCATTCTGGTCTCCGGCCACGACATGATGGATCTCAAGCTCATTCTGGAGCAGACCAAAGGGACCGGCATCCATGTCTACACCCACGGCGAGATGCTGCCCGCACTGGCCTATCCCTTCTTCAAGCAGTACCCCCATCTGGTGGGTAACTACGGCTCCGCCTGGCAGAACCAGCAGAAGGAGTTTGCCAACTTCCCGGGCGCCGTAGTGATGACCTCCAACTGCATCATCGACCCGAATGTGGGCAACTACTCGGATCGCATCTTCACCCGCTCCATCGTCGGCTGGCCGGGTGTCACCCATCTGGAGGGGGATGATTTCTCCGCCGTGATTGCCAAGGCACAAGCACTGGAAGGCTTCAAGCACGTTGAGCTCGAGCACTTCATCACCATCGGCTTTGCCCGCAACGCCCTGATGCAGGCCGCACCCGCGGTGATCGAGAAGGTCAAAGCCGGAGAGATCAGCCACTTCTTCCTGGTGGGTGGCTGTGACGGTGACAAGGCCGAGCGCGCCTACTTCACCGAGTTTGCCAAGGCGGCGCCGCGCGACAGCCTGCTGCTCACGCTGGGCTGCGGCAAGTACAAGTTCAACAAGCTCGACTTTGGCGACATCGGCGGCATTCCGCGTCTGCTGGACGTGGGTCAGTGCAACGATGCCTATTCCGCCATCCAGTTGGCGCTGGCACTCTCCGAGGCTTTCGAGTGCGGGGTCAACGATCTGCCGCTGACGCTGGTGCTCTCCTGGTTCGAGCAAAAAGCCATCGTCATTCTGCTCACCCTGCTCTCCCTCGGGGTGAAGGACATTCGTACCGGGCCGACCGCCCCCGCCTTCCTCACCCCGGCGCTGCTCAAGGTGCTGGAGGAGCAATTTGGCCTGAAAGGGACCACCACGGCCGAGGCTGACTTGGCCGAGATCCTGGCGGCCTGATCGGCACCTCATGTTGTAAGCGTTTGGCGAGCCGCCCGGCTCGCCTTTTTTCTGGATCCGGCTTTTTCACCAGACGTTTTTCGAACCGTTTAAAACCTAAGGAGCCTTGTGATGACCTCTCTCACGCTCACCTGCATTGGCCGCCAACAGAACACCCACGACGTCGTGAGCTGGCAGCTGGCGCCGCTTTCCGGCAGCCTCCCTCCCGTACTGGCTGGCCAGTGCATCACCCTGCATACCGAGATTGACGGCCAGACGGAGTGCCGCGCCTATACCCTCTCCTCCAGCCCGCAGGATGAATGCTGGCAAGTGACTATCAAGGATGTGGGACGGGTCTCTCGCCATATGCACCAGACCCTGCAAGTGGGGGGCGAGATCCGGGTGGATGGCCCGTTCGGCGACTTCAACCTGACTGCCTTGCCTTGCGAACGGCCACTGCTGCTCAGTGCCGGTTCCGGCATTACCCCCATGTGGGCCATGTTGCGGGACGAGCTCGCCAAACGGCCGGATGCCGATATCCGCTTTATTCATAGCGCCCGCTCGCCAGCAGATGTGATCTTCGCAGATGACTTGGCTGCACTGGCTGAGACCCATGCCGGTGTACGCCATGCCCTGATTCTGGAAGAGGCACCTGCAGATCACCCCTGGATTGGCCGACTTACCCCCGCCATGCTGGCCGAATTGGCCCCAGATCTGCGCGAACGCCATGTCTATCTCTGCGGCCCGGCCCCCTATATGGCGGCGGTCAGCGCCATGCTGGCTGAGCTGGGATTGCCGCCGGATCAGCTGCATCAGGAGTCCTTTGGCCTTCCCCCCACAGAGCCCGCCACCACCACCAGCGACCACTTCTGGCTGACCCTGAAAAAGAGCGGCAAAAAGGTGAAGATCCTGCCGGGTCAGACCCTGCTGGCTGCGCTGGAAGCTGCTGGTGAAACCATGATGGCTGCTTGTCGCGCCGGAGTATGTGGCAGCTGTCGTTGCACCACCACTGGTGACATCGAGCGCCAGAGCGTGATGACCCTGAGTGCGCAGGATCTGGAGAGCGGCATTGCTCTGGCATGCTCCTGCACTGCGAAAGGGGATATCAGTCTCGATTATTGAGGTGTGGTGAAGGCTTCTGTGAGGTGCGGTGAACGCGTTATCGGTATCCCAACCTTTTCCCAACTAGACAGGGGCGCTAGACTCTGCCCCAGTTTCACCAGAACACGGGATAAAAAATGACAATACTGGTCACAGGGGGTGCCGGCTATATCGGCTCCCACACCCTGGTTGAGCTGCTCGGTGCGGGGCAGCAGGTCGTGGTGCTGGACAACCTCTCCAACTCTTCACCGGAGTCACTCAAGCGGGTCGAACAGATCACCGGCAAGCCGGTCATCTTCGTCGAAGGGGATGTGCTGGACAGAGCCTGTCTGCAGCAGCTGTTTGCCAACCATCAGATCAAATCGGTGATCCACTTCGCCGGTCTCAAGGCGGTCGGGGAGTCGAGCCAGATCCCGCTCACCTACTACCAGAACAACATCACCGGCACTCTGGTGCTGTGCGAAGAGATGGCCAAGGCTGGGGTTTTCCGGCTGGTATTCAGCTCCTCGGCCACCGTCTATGGCGATCCCGCCTCGGTACCGCTGCGGGAAGATTTCCCCACCAGCGCCACCAACCCCTATGGTCGCTCCAAGCTGATGGTGGAGGAGATCCTCCGTGATCTCGCCAAATCCGATCCCCGCTGGGCCATCGTACTGCTGCGTTACTTCAACCCGGTAGGCGCCCACGAGAGCGGCCTGATTGGTGAAGATCCCAACGGCATCCCCAACAACCTGTTGCCCTATATCAGCCAGGTGGGTGTCGGCAAGCTCAAGGAGCTGGGGGTATTTGGCAACGACTACCCGACCCCGGATGGCACCGGTGTGCGCGATTACATCCACGTGGTGGATCTCGCCATCGGTCACCTCAAAGCGCTGGCACGCATCGAGTCTGATACCGGCGTCTTTACCTATAACCTGGGCACAGGTCAGGGGTACTCGGTGCTGGAGATGATCAAGGCATTTGAAGTGGCCAGCGGTCGCACCATTCCCTACCAGATCAAACCCCGTCGCCCGGGCGACATCGCCGAGTGCTGGGCCGAGCCGCACAAGGCCCGTGCCGAGCTGGGTTGGCAGGCAGAGCGCGGTCTGGAGCGGATGATGATCGATACCTGGCGCTGGCAAAGCCAGAATCCGAACGGCTATCAAAGCTGATCTCTAGCGGACTGATAATAAAACGCCCCGATATCTTGATATCGGGGCGTTTTATTTTGTGGCACTCAATCAGTGAGTCTGACTACGTAATAGTGGTAATGGCGCGAGATAGGGAACGATGCGTCCAATCAGCCGATCCGCCAGGGGGGTCAGCAGCAACCAGGGCAGGCAGAGGGTGGCCAGCCCCAGTGCGCCGACGTAGACATCGGTAAACCAGTGAGCGCCCGCCAGAATGCGTGGTGCGGAAAAGAGCGGCACCATCAACAATGCGGTGAGACCCGCCCAACGTGGCAGATAACGTAAGGCGTAACCCGCGAAGATCATCAGGAACAGGGCATGATCCCCCGGGAAACTATCGCCCGAAGAGTCCTTGGTCGGAATACCGCTTAGCTGGGTCACCCGCAGCGCATCGGGCACCATCAGGGTCGGGCTGGGCCGCTCCACCGGCAATCGGTGACCAAGCTGGTTGATCACCAGTGCACTCAGCAGCATGACAATGCCCATCGCCACCAGTTGGCGACGCCCCGCCAAATCCCGGGCAAAGAAACAGCGGGCCAGGATCAACCCCATACAGGTCAGTACTGCCAGATCGAACAGCCGGTTATTAGTGATGGCCACCAGATCGGCCCACAGCGCAGACTGCCCGAGCCAGCCATTGACGGTATGAAAAATCGCGAGGTCCCACTGATCCCAGGGACCATGAGCGGGCAGCGCAGCCCAACTGATGGCCACCAGACCACCGACCAGATAGCAAAGCAGGAACTTGCCCATGGGGACTCTCCGTTTGAAAAGGGCGATATCGTAAAACTGCAGGGTGCGTCACAAAACCGAAGAATTGTAAGAAAGTGCGACACAAAATCAAGCCTCAAATAAAGCCCAACAACCCACTCCAGCCTCGCACACCGCGACAGCGACAATATTTCTGCCTCCAGTGCGTCATCTGTGGGCCTCTCACCATGAGTGCGGCTTGTGCCACCACCGCAACACCCCCTAGAATGCCCACTTCCCTTTACTGCGAAAGGAAGCGGTATGCATATTCACATTCTCGGGATCTGCGGCACCTTTATGGGTGGTCTGGCGGTGTTGGCAAAACAGCTTGGTTATCGGGTGACCGGTTCGGATGCCAACGTCTATCCCCCCATGAGTACCCAGCTCGAGCAACAGGGCATCGAACTGACCGAAGGCTATGACCCCTCCCAACTCGATCCGGCGCCGGATCTGGTGGTGATCGGCAACGCCATGAGCCGCGGCAACCCCTGTGTTGAATATGTGCTGGACCGCAATCTGCCCTACATCTCCGGCCCCCAGTGGCTGCTGGAGCATGTGCTGCAGGATCGCTGGGTACTGGCCGTTGCCGGCACCCACGGCAAGACCACCACCGCCAGCATGCTGGCCTGGGTGCTGGAGTACGCCAAACTGGAGCCCGGTTTCCTTATTGGCGGCGTGCCGGGCAACTTCCCGGTCTCCGCCCGTCTCGGCTCTGCCCCCTTCTTCGTCATCGAAGCGGACGAGTACGACTGCGCCTTCTTCGACAAGCGCTCCAAGTTCGTTCACTACCACCCGCGTACCCTGGTGATGAACAACCTGGAGTTCGACCACGCCGATATCTTCCCGGATCTCGCCGCCATCCAGCGCCAGTTCCACCACCTGATGCGCACAGTGCCGAGCAACGGCCGGGTGCTGTTCCCGCAAACGGATGACAACCTCACCGCCGTACGCAAGATGGGCTGCTGGAGCGAAGTGGAGCTGGTCGGTCAGGACGACGCCAAGTGGAAAGCGGTCAAGCTGGCCGATGACGGCTCCGCTTTCGAGGTGTGGCTGGATGGCGAAAAGCAGGGCGAGGTGCACTGGGAGTGCATCGGCGAGCACAACGTCAACAATGGCCTGATGGCTATCGCGGCTGCCCGCCACGCCGGTGTCATGGTGGAGCACGGTATTGCAGCCCTCTGCCAGTTCAAATCCCCCAAGCGGCGGATGGAGCTCAAGGGCGAGGTAGCTGGCATCAGCGTTTATGACGACTTCGCCCACCACCCCACCGCCATCGAAACCACCCTTGGCGGTCTGCGTGCCAAGGTAGGCAAAGCCCGTATCCTGGCAGTGCTGGAGCCGCGCTCCAACACCATGAAACTGGGGGTACACAAGGAGGAGCTGGCCGGCTGCTTCGATGGTGCTGACGAGGTATTCTTCTTCCAGCCTCCCAACATCGGCTGGGATCTCGGCGAAGTGACTGCCCATATGACCCGACCGGCCAAGGTGTTCAACGATCTGGAGACCCTGATCAACCGGCTGGTGGCCGAGAGCCGTGATGGCGACCATATTCTGATCATGAGCAACGGCGGCTTCGGTGGCATTCATGACAAGCTGATCGCCCGCCTCAAGGATTACCACGGCGAACTATGAACAAAGCGATCACCCTGGCGCTGACCGGCGCCTCCGGCGCCCCCTACGCCCTGCGCCTGCTCCAGTGTCTGGTGCAGGCGGACTATCGGGTCTATCTGCTCGCCTCCTCGGCGGCTCGTGTGGTACTCAAAACCGAGCAGCAGCAGGATTGGCCCGGCTCGCCGAAAGAGCTCTCTGCTTATCTCTGTCGCCAATATGGCGCCATCGATGGGCAGATCGTGGCCTGCGGCAAGGAGGAGTGGTTCTCGCCGGTCGCCTCCGGTTCGGCGGCCCCCAAGCAGATGGTGGTCTGCCCCTGCTCCATGGGCACCGTCTCGGCCATTGCCAACGGCACCTCGGACAACCTGCTGGAACGGGCGGCGGACGTGGTGATCAAGGAGCGTGGCCAGCTGATCCTGGTGCCCCGCGAAACCCCCTTCTCGGCGATCCATCTGGAGAACATGCTGAAACTGGCGCGGCTCGGGGTGACCATCATGCCCGCCGCGCCCGGCTTCTACCATGAGCCAAAGAGCATTGCGGATCTGGTGGACTTTATGGTCGCCCGCATCCTCGATCATCTGGGTGTCGAGCATGAGCTGACCCACCGCTGGGGCTATGGACACGGCTGAGCAGGCCAGACAAAGCGGATAAAAAAAGGCGCCCCTTGATGAGGGGCGCCTTTTTTCGTTAAGCCGTATCAGCAAGCCTGAATAGGTGCCGTCACGTACTTGAACAGGAAATCAGTCACCTCTTCGCGCGCCGGGCGCTGGGGTTGATTGATCATCTGCATCATCACATAGCCAAAACCGGTCAAAGAGCGGGCCAGATCCTGTGCCGACAGCACGCTGGTGATCTCCCCTGCATCCATGGCGGTTTGCAGCTCGCTGGCGATCAGCTCAAGGCACTGATCGAGCAGCCGGGTATAGCGGGGCCATACCTCTTCCCGAACCGAGGAACTCCACTCCAGCCAGATACCTGCGTAATCGGGCTGGTCGTAGGCCGCATCGACAGACAAGCTCACATGGCGCTTGATCTTGTCGAACATTGAACCATTGCCACTGTATGCCTGCGACAACATCTGGTTCACGAAACGTTCGATCTCGGCCAATACCTCATCTACCAACTCCTCGCGGGTGTTGAAATAGTTGAAGACGGTGGCAACAGAGACCTTGGCCTGCTCGGCTATCTCGGCGTGACCTGCACGGCCAATACCGCGACGGGAGAACACCTCGATGGCACATTCCATCAATTGGGAGCGACGAGCTTCCGGCGACAGCCGGGTACGACGTCTTATTTCTGCGCGTGGTTCCATAGTTTTTATCATCTAATAGTTATTGATTATGGTGTTTATAGTATTTTAACTAATCATGCCTGAGTGCCTGCTAACTCTATCAATTAAAATAAGCTGATAAAAGCACCACGTATCTCTAGCACCCTTCGACATGAGTGGTAGAATCATCGGTTTTGATATTCATGAACGGCCAAATCCCCTTTGGCCTTATGGGAGTAAGTGATGAAACACACCGTCGAGGTGATGATCTCCGAGGCTGAAGTCGCCGCCCGGATCGCCAAATTGGGTGAAGAGATCACCGCCCGCTATCAGGGTTCTGACGAAGTCGTGATGATTGCGCTGCTGCGCGGTTCCTGCATCTTCCTGGCCGACCTCTGCCGCCAGTGCCAGCTGCCCATCACTCTGGACTTCATGACAGCCTCCAGCTACGGCTCCGGCATGCACAGCACCCGTGACGTCCGCATCCTCAAAGACCTGGACGATGACATCAAGGGCAAGGATGTGGTGATCGTGGAAGACATCATCGACACCGGTTACACCCTCAACAAGGTGCGCGAGATCCTCTCCCTGCGCGAGCCGAAATCCCTGGCCATCTGCACCCTGCTGGACAAACCCTCCCGCCGCGAAGTGCAGGTGCCGGTCGACTGGATTGGCTTCGCCATTCCGGACGAATTCGTGGTCGGCTGTGGCATCGACTACGCCCAGAAGTACCGCAACCTGCCGTTTATCGGCAAAGTGGTACCCCAGGAGTAAGCCAGGTTCAGGAATATCACGGGTGAAGCGGTCTTGCGCCCTTTACTCTGTGCAGGCGGCCTTGGCCGCCTTTTCTGTATCGAGCCGGATTCAACCATCACAGAGGTTGCAATGAACGCATTGGAAATCAGCGGCCTGAAAAAGACCTATCAGGGGGGCGTCGAAGCCCTTAAAGGCATCGATCTTACCGTCAGGCAGGGGGATTTCTTCGCCCTGCTCGGCCCGAACGGCGCGGGCAAGTCCACCACCATCGGCGTCATCAGCTCGCTGGTGAACAAGAGCGCCGGCAAGGTGAAGGTGTTTGGCTACGACATCGACAGCGATCTCGAACAGGCCAAGGCCCAGCTCGGGCTGGTACCGCAGGAGTTCAACTTCAGCCAGTTCGAGAAGGTGATCCAGATTGTCACCCATCAAGCCGGTTTCTACGGCGTGCCCAAGGCGGAAGCCAAGATCCGCGCCGAGAAGTACCTGCGCCAGCTCGATCTGTGGGAGAAGCGCGACATGCCTGCCCGCACCCTCTCCGGCGGCATGAAGCGTCGCCTGATGATCGCCCGCGCCCTGATGCACGAGCCCAAACTGCTGATCCTCGATGAACCGACCGCCGGGGTCGATATCGAGATCCGCCGCTCCATGTGGACCTTCCTCAAGGATCTCAACGAGCAGGGCGTCACCATTATTCTCACCACCCACTATCTGGAAGAGGCCGAGATGCTCTGCCGCAACATCGGCATCATCGACAAGGGTCGGCTGATCGAGAACACCAGCATGAAAAACCTGCTGGGCAAGCTGGGTCGCGAGACCTTCCTGCTCGACCTTGCGCCAGGTTCTGCCGTACCTGAGGTGCCGGAGTTCAACGGCCGGATGCAGGATGAACGTACCCTTGAGGTGGATCTCGACAAGAGCCAGTCACTCAACAGCCTGTTCGAGCAACTGTCGAAGCAGCAGGTGCAGGTCGTGAGCATGCGCAACAAGGCCAACCGGCTGGAAGAGCTGTTCGTCAATCTGGTCGAAGAGGGGAGAAAAGCATGAATCTGGCCATCTACTACATCGCCTTCAAGAGCATTCTGGCCAAAGAGGTAAGCCGCTTTACCCGGATCTGGATCCAGACCCTGGTGCCACCGGCCATCACCATGAGCCTCTATTTCGTCATCTTCGGCAACCTGATCGGTTCGCGCATCGGTGACATGGGCGGCTTCACCTACATGGAGTTCATCGTGCCCGGCCTCATCATGATGTCGGTGATCACCAACTCCTACTCCAACGTCGCCTCCTCCTTCTTCAGCGCCAAGTTCCAGCGCAATATCGAGGAGATGCTGGTCGCGCCGGTGCCCAACTACGTCATCATCGCCGGTTATGTGGGCGGAGGCGTGGCACGCGGCCTCTGTGTCGGCCTTATCGTCACCCTGGTGTCGCTGTTCTTCGTGCCGCTGCAGATCCACCATCTGTTCAGCGTCTGCGTGACCGTGCTGCTCACCGCGATCCTCTTCTCGCTGGGTGGCCTCATCAACGCGGTGTTTGCCAAGACCTTTGACGACATCAGCATCATCCCCACCTTCGTGCTGACACCCCTCACCTATCTGGGCGGGGTGTTCTACTCCATCAGCCTGCTGCCCCCCTTCTGGCAGGGTGTCTCTCAGGTGAACCCCATCATCTACATGGTGAACGCGTTCCGTTACGGTTTCCTCGGTATCTCCGACGTGCCGCTCGGCACCGCCTACCTCATCATCATCGGCTTTATCGTGGCCCTCTACGGTATCGCCTGGTGGCTTATCTCCCGCGGCACCGGCCTGCGCCACTAATAACCAAAACGGGCACCTCGCGGTGCCCTTTTTTTATTCCCCCTGTAGCCCCTTAAACCTGCCAGCCCCCTTCGCAATAACCTGCCTGTTATTAAGGCTTTACCTGACACCTTGTGATCCACCGCAATTTTCGAATTACCCCCAAAGGTATAATTCTCGCGGTTGGATGTGCCGTCATTGATGGAGCATCTGTCTCTTCATTTCTCTCATCAGGGCAGGATCGCCTATGTCACTTATCACCGAGTTGCCAGCCATTTTCGATAGTTTTTCAGATGCTCGTCGTCAGGGCTTTCTGGCTGTGATGGCACTCAAGGAGCGACAGATCCCCCTGGTCGGCACCTACTGCACCTTTATGCCGCAGGAGGTGGCGATGGCCGCCGGCGCGGTGGTGGTATCGCTCTGCTCCACCAGCGACGAGACCATCGAGGAGGCCGAGAAAGAGTTGCCCCGCAACCTCTGCCCGCTGATCAAGAGCAGCTACGGGTTCGGCAAGACCGACAAGTGCCCCTACTTCTACTTCTCCGATCTGGTGGTGGGGGAAACCACCTGCGACGGCAAGAAGAAGATGTACGAGTACATGGCCGAGTTCAAACCGGTGCACGTGATGCAGTTGCCCAACCGTGCCGATGACGAAGCCTCCCGCACCCTGTGGCGCAGCGAAATCGTCCGCTTCAAGGAGTTGCTGGAGCAGCAGTTCGGCCAACCCATTAGCGAGCAGGCGCTGCGCGACGCCATCGTGCTGAAGAACCGCGAGCGCCGCGCGCTGGCCGACTTCTATCGGCTGGGTCAGCTCAACCCGCCGGCGCTGAGCGGCACCGACCTGCTCAAGGTGGTCTATGGCGCCACCTTCCGCTTCGACAAGGAGCAGCTCATCAGCGAGCTGCAGGAGATGACCCGCCGCATCAAGACCGAGTATGCCGAGGGCAAGCGGCTCGATGCCCGCCCGCGTATCCTCATCACCGGCTGTCCCATCGGCGGCGCGGCCGACAAGGTGGTGCGCCTCATCGAGGAGCACGGTGGCTGGGTGGTGGGTTACGAGAACTGCACCGGCGCCAAGGCGACCGAGCAGTGCGTCAGCGAACAGGGTGACCCGTTCGATGCCTTAACCGACAAGTATCTGGCCATCGGCTGCTCCTGCATCTCCCCCAACCACCAGCGCATGAATCTGCTGAGCCAGATGGTGGAGGAGTATCAGGCAGACGGGGTGATCGATGTGATCCTGCAGGCCTGCCACACCTATGCGGTGGAGTCGCTCGCCATCAAGCGCCATGTGCGCGAACGCCACGGCATCCCCTACATGGCGGTCGAGACCGACTACTCCAGCGCCGACAAGGGACAACTGGCCACCCGGCTGGCCGCCTTTATCGAAATGCTGTGAGGAGGCGCCGTGTCACTCTCCATCGGGATTGACTCGGGCTCCACCGCGACCAAGGGGATCCTGTTCGACCACAAGGATGGCGGGCGTATCGTCCGCCGTTTTATGGTGCCGACCCCCTTTCGTCCGCTGGCTGCCATCGAGCAAGGCTGGGAGGAGCTCTCGGCCGATTTGCCAGAGCGCCCCCACCTGACCCTGACCGGCTATGGCCGCGATCTGGCATCGTTCGCCGATCGCCGGGTTACCGAGATCTCCTGCCATGGGCTGGGGGCTCGCCTGCTCTGCCCGTCGGTACACACCGTCATCGACATCGGCGGGCAGGACAGCAAGGTGATCCAGCTCGATAGCGAGGGCAATCTCACCGACTTTCTGATGAACGACAAGTGCGCAGCCGGTACCGGTCGCTTTCTCGAGGTGATCACCCGCACTCTGGGGGCACGGGTCGAGCAGCTCGACGAGCTGTTGGAGGGCGCAGAGCCCCACGACATCAGCAGCATGTGTACCGTGTTTGCCGAATCGGAGGCGATTAGCCTGCGCTCGGCGGGCATTCCGGCCGAGTCGATCCTGGCCGGCATCGTCCGCGCCATGGCGCGGCGCAGTGCCAACTTTATCGGCCGCCTCGGTGCCAGACCGACAGTGCTCTTTACCGGCGGCGTCAGCCACTGCGCCACCTTCCGCCACTATCTGGCCGAAGGGTTGGGCTGCGACGTGGCCACCCACCCGGACGCCCAATTTGCCGGTGCGCTGGGGGCCGCGCTGTTTGGCGCGCGCGCCATGGCGGGAGGCAAGTCATGAACGAAGAGTTCCTCTACCTGTTCCACTCCACCCTCGGTACGGTCAGGCTGCGCAAGCGGCTGGAGCTGCACGGCCAGTCGTTTCGGGTCTGCGACGTGCCGCGCCAGCTCAGCGCTGGCTGTGGCCTCGCCATTCGCCTCCACTGCCCGCCAGACGAGTGGCAGCAGTGGTGCCAGAGTGGTGAAACCGCCGCCGTCTTTCGCTGCGAAGTGGACGGCGACTATCAGGAGCTGGCCCGCTATCCGGCCGATAGCCCGGACATGGCGAAGCAAACGCCTGTGGCTGGCAGTCGGAGTCATGGATGATAAAGAGCTATCCCATGGCTGTTTATCTGCGCATGCTGGCCAGGCTGACGCTGGGGGGATTCTTCCTCGCCTCCGCCGGGTTCAAGCTGGCTTCCCCTGCCCTGTTCATCGAGCAGATCGGCGCCTTTGGCCTGATCTGGCCGCCGCTGATCCCGCTCGCTGCCTGGGGGCTGATTGCCCTTGAGCTCTGCGCAGGGCTGGCGGTCATCGCCAACCGGCGCTGGGGATTGTGGCTGGTGATCGGGCTGCTCGCCCTGTTTATTCCGGTGTTGGGCTATGGCGTTGCCATCGGGCTCGACATCTCTTGCGGCTGTCTGGGCAGGGCTGATCTCAGCTCGTTGCCGGAGGCCATTGTGCGGGATCTGCTGCTATTGACGCTTGCGGGCGCCCTGCTGCGAACTTCCCGCCCCGTTTTCCCGTTCTAAAGGAGTAGTGACATGATGACATTGCGATCCCGCACTCTGGTAGCCTCGCTGATCGCCGCCAGCTTTGCCCTCGCGGGCTGTGGCGACAACCAGTTCGAGCAGGAGGTGAAGCTTGAGTAATCGGCTGTGCAGCTGGCACAGGAGGCGCAGCAGGGGGGCTATCAGCTGCTGACCGTGGCCGAGCTGAAAACCCGGATGGACAAGGGCGAGGAGCTGGTGATCATCGACACCATGCCCTATGAGGACTCCTACAAGAAGGAGCATATCCCGGGCGCCAAGAACTTTGCCTTCGTGAAAGAGGCGAAAGCGGGCGACAACTGGAGCGAGATTGTCGAGGGAAGCGGTACACCGGAGCAGTTCCAGGCGCTGCTGGGTGAAGACAAAGCCCGCCCTGTGGTGATCTACTGCGGCTTCGTCAAGTGTGGCCGCAGCCACAACGCTGCCGCCTGGGCGGTCAATCAGGGCTATCAACAGGTCTATCGGGTACCGGGCGGCATCTTCGCCTGGAAAGGGGCCGGCTACCCCGTCACGGCCGAGTAACCCGACCTTTCGCCCAAAAAAGAAGCCCGCAACTGCGGGCTTCTCTCATTTCGATGCTGGCTGTCAGCTGGCGACTCGGGACGCGTCACCTTCCACAACGTCGCTCTGCGCCTGTTCGCCCAGCAGGCGCTTGGTGATCATGGCCGCCATGATGGAGCCGTTGACGTTGAGGGCGGTACGGCCCATGTCCACCAGCGGCTCGATGGCGATCATCACCCCCACCAGCGCGATGGGGAAGTTGAGGGTGGAGAGCACGATCAGCGCGGCGAAGGTGCCGCCACCGCCGACGCCAGCCACCCCGATGGAGCCCAGCGCAATCACCGGCAGCAGAGTCAGCAGGAACAGGGGATCAAACGGGTTGATGCCAAGCATGGGGGCAATCATCGCCACCATCATGGCCGGATAGATGCCGGCGCAGCCGTTCTGGCCGAGGTTGGCACCGAACGAGGCGGCAAAGTTGGCGATGCTGGCGGGCACGCCAAGGCGCTGCTGGGTCTCGATACTGAGCGGAATGGAGGCGGCACTGCTGCGGGAGATAAAAGCGAAAGTGAGCACGCCCCACACTTCCCGTAGGTAGTGCAGCGGGTTCTGGCCGATCAGCAGCAGGATCACCATGTGCACGGCAAACATCGCCAGAATGGCGACGTAGCAGACCAGAATAAAGCCGAGCAGATTAAGGATCTCGCTCAGGGGATAGTGGGCCACCACCCGGGCGATCAGTGCCATCACGCCATAGGGGGTGAGCGCAATCACCACCCGCACCATCTTCATCACCCACAGTTGCAGGGTGTCGATGGCCACGGCGGCGCGAGCACCAGCCTCCGGATGCTCCGCCTTCATCTGCAGCAGGGCAACCCCGGCCAGCACGGTGAAGATCACCACCCCGATCACCGAGAGGCCGCGACTACCCGCCATATCAGCAGCAAAGTTGGTGGGCACCAGCGAGAGCAGCAGAGCCGGCAGGGTCTGGGCACTGTCGATGGTGCTCATGCTCTGTTGCAGGGCTGCCGCGTCGCTGCCGTGGCTCAACAGCCCGGTGGCGGTAAGGCCGCTCAGGTGGGTAATGCTCATCCCTACCACACCGGCGATCATCACCAGGGTCAGCATGGAGCCGATCAGCACGGCGCTGATCTTGCCGAGGGACTGGGCCTGATCCAGCTTGTTGATGGCGGAGAGGATGGAGGTGAACACCAGCGGCATCATCACCACCTTGAGCAGGCTGACATAGCCGCCGCCGATGATATTGACCCACTCCAGGGTCTGCTGAACGCCGGCATCATCGGCGCCCCAGCCCAGTTGCAGCGCCAGCCCGAACAGGGCGCCAAGCAGCAGACCCGCAAGTACCTTGCGCGAGAGCGGCACAGTAGAGGGAATCCGGGTCAGGGCAAAACAGAGCAGACAGAAGAGCAACGAAGTAAACAAGGTAAACATAAATAAACACCTGTAGCGGCCATCAGGGCCGATTGTGGAAAGCGAAAACAGAGGGTGCGAGCGGGGTCGCGGGGGAGAACGCCGGATTGCAGGCGTGAAAAAGCAGCGGACGCCCAAGAGGGCGTCCGCTGGCAATTGGGGGTATTACTTCTTTACGGGGGTGTCGTACTGTTCGGGTTCGTCGCTATAAACGCAGACATTCCACTTCGCGGCCAAACCATCTTCCGCCAGACAGTAACGCTCGAAGAAAGCCTTGATCTCCGCGCGCTGGCAGTGGGCTTCGAAAGCCGCCATATCTTGCCAAATCTCGTTGAACACGATGGGGAAGCTCTCCCCCTCGGCAAACGGACTCGCGATGTGGCGGGTCACCCGATATTGCAGGCAGCCATCCTCACGCAGGGTGTTGGGCTCGAGCGCCTGCAGCACCTGAAACAGGGCCTGCTCCTGACCGGGTTTGGGCAGAAATTGGGCAATGCAGTAAACCTTCTTGGACATGGGGTCCTCCTGGTTGTGGCGGGCTCAGGCTTGCTGCAGCGTGACCACTTGATTGTCGATAAGGCGGGCCTTGCCAAGATAAGCGGCCATCAGGATCACCAGCTGCGCGCTCTCGTCAGTGGCGGATTCGAGGGTGGCGGCATCGACGATGTCGATGGCATCGGTACGAAAACCGGCGTTGTCGAGGCGTTGGCTGGCCTGCGCCACCAAGGAGGGCAGGTGGTGGTCACCCGCTTCGATCTGCTCGGCGATCCAGTTCATGGTGCGCGCCAGCTCGGGGGCAATGGCCCGCTCGGCGGCAGTCAGGTAGCCGTTGCGCGAAGAGAGTGCCAGCCCGTCTTCGGCCCGTACGGTCGGCACACCGACGATCTCGATGGGCATCGCCATGTCGGCCACCATCTTGCGAATGAGCGCCAGCTGCTGGTAATCCTTCTGGCCAAAGCAGGCCACATCCGGCTGTACCAGATTGAACAGCTTGGTAACGACGGTGCTGACCCCACGAAAGTGACCCGGACGCAGCGCCCCCTCCAGCAGATTGGAGAGACCCGGCACCTCGACGAAGGTCTGGCTCGCCAGCCCCTGCGGATACATGATCTCCGGGGTCGGGGTGAACACCATATCGACCCCGGCCGCTTCCAGCGCAGCGCAATCCTGCTCCAGAGTGCGCGGGTAGTTGGCAAGATCCTCGGCCTTGTCGAACTGCATCGGGTTGACGAAGATGCTGACCACCACCTTCTCGGCGTGGCTGTGCGCCTCTTTCACCAGCGTCAGGTGGCCCTGATGCAGGTTGCCCATGGTGGGCACGAATGCGATGGCACGCCCTTCACGGCGCCATTGGCTGATCTGCTCACGCAGAACGACGGGATTATTTACGACCAACATCAGCAGTTCACCTTCCGATAAATCAAAAAGAGAGACGGGTTGCATCTACCGGTAGCACTCGGGCGGGATGAAGCACGAAAATGGCTATCAGCAGTTCACCTTTAGATGAATCAATAAGAGACGGATTAGCTATACGGGTTAACTGTGCGAGGCTGAGAAGCAGAGACGGGGGCCGCAGCCCCCATCATGCAACTGCCAGGGTCAGTTGAAGCTGTGCTCCGGGCCGGGGAAACTCCCCTCGCTCACCTGCTGGACATAGAGGCGGATGGCGGCACGCACATCGCCGGTCTCGGCCAGGAAGTTCTTGGTGAACTTGGGCACATAGCCAGAGGTGACGCCAAAGGCATCGTGCATCACCAAAATTTGACCATCGGTCGCGGGGCCGGCACCAATGCCAATCACCGGGATGCGAAGCGCCTTGGTGATGCGCTCGGCCAGCGCAGTGGGCACACACTCGAGCACCAGCAGCTGGATACCGGCCGCTTGCAGTTCGAGGGCCTGGCGGTAGATCTCCTGCGCCTGAAACTCGTCACGCCCCTGCACCTTGAAGCCGCCAAAGACATGAACGGATTGCGGGGTGAGACCGAGGTGACCACACACAGGCACCCCGTTGCGGGTAAGGTGACGGATAGAGTCACAGAGCCAGTCGCCCCCTTCCATCTTGACCATGCGGGCACCGGCCGCCATCAGGCGGGCAGCGTTCTGGTAAGTCTGCTCGGGGGTGGCGTAGCTCATGAACGGCATGTCGGCGACCACCAGTGCCTTGCTGGCACCGCGCGCCACACAGCGGGTGTGATAGACCATCTCATCCATGTTGACCGCCAGGGTATCCTGACCCCCTTGCAGCACCATGCCCAGCGAATCGCCGATAAGCAGCACGTGGGCCCCCTCGTCGTCGAACAGCTTGGCAAAGGTGGCATCATAGGCGGTGATGGCGGTGAACTTTTGACCTTCCTGCTTCATCTTCAGCAGGCTGGCGGTGGTGATCTTGCTCATAGAGGCTCCTGTACGTCTGCACGCGGGGCAATGATGGCCAAATCATTGTGCGGGCAGCGGGCAACCAGTCGGGCGAGCGGGGTGCCGCAGGGCAGCACCAGAGCAGGCGCAATTTCGGCAAGAGGCAGCAGCACGAACTCCCGCTCCTTCATGCCGTAGTGGGGTACGATCAGGCGCTCATGGTTGATCACCTGATCCCCATAGAGCAGCAGATCGAGATCCAGAGTTCTCGGCCCCCACCGCTCATCTTTGCGCACACGTCCCTGTTCCAGCTCGATTTTTTGTAATTGATCCAGCAGCGCAAGGGGTGCGAGCCGGGTGTTGAGCCGGACCACGGCATTGACGTAGTCCGGTTGGTCAGCAGGCCCCATGGGGCGGCTGCTGTAAAACGACGAGGCCTGCACCAGCACAGATTCCGGCAACCTTGCCAGGGCGGCAACGGCGCGACGAGCCTGACCCAGCGGATCAGACAGGTTGGAACCAATGGCGATGAAGACCTCGGTCATCACGTCTGTTGTCACTCGGCCACTTTCGGTTTGCGACGACGGGGGCGACGACGGTTGCGGCTGTTGCTGCTGCGCTTCTCGCCATCGTGGCTACGGGCCTCGCCGCGCTCACCGCTGGCCGGGCGACGGGTCGCTTCACGCTGCAATTGCGGGCGCACATCCGGATTGGAGGCAACATAGCGCTCCCACCAGCTGGCCAGCTCGCCGAGACCGCGCTCGACCCGGTTGCGCAGCAACAGGAAGTCGAACGCCGCGCGGAACTTGGGATGCTCCATGGCGCGCTCGGGGTGCTTGCCCTGACGACGGGTCAGCCGCTGTTGCAGTGCCCAGATGTCGCGGACATCTGTGGTGAAACGGCGGGGAACGGCGATGATCCGCACCTGATTGTCCAGTACCTCGTTGATCGCCAGCATGAAGGCGTCATACCAAGGCAGGCCGCTCTCGTTCTCCAGCACCCGACCACGGGCCTCGACGCAGCCCCACAGCAGGGTGGCGTAGAGGAAGGCGGGAGTGACGCGTTTATCTTCACGAACGCGAGTGTCAGTATCGATCAGTGCCTGCTCGATAAACTGCTCGTAGGGCGAGTTGCCGTGCGGGGTAAACAGCGCAGCCACTTGCGGGAAGAGCTGCTGGAACAGGCCATACTCGCGCAGCAGTTTGTAGGTCGCCAGACCGTCGCCAGCCAGGAACAGCTTGAGGGTCTCCTCAAACAGGCGGGCAGCCGGTATGTCTTGCAGCAGTGGCGCCAGCTCCTTGATGGGGGCGGCGGTACGCGGGCTGATGGTCATATCCAGCTTTGCGGCAAAGCGCACGGCGCGCAGCATGCGCACCGGATCTTCACGATAACGGGTCTCGGGATCGCCGATCAGCTCAAGCTTGCGCTCGGCCAGATCTTCCAGACCCCCTTCGAAATCGTGCAGGGTGAAATCTTTGGCGCTGTAGTAGAGGGCGTTGACGGTAAAGTCGCGGCGCTCGGCATCCTCTTCGATGGTGCCGTAGACGTTGTCGCGCAGCAGCATGCCTTCATCAGACTGGGCCGACACATGTTTGCTGGTATTGACCTGATGGTGGTGACCTCGGAAGGTGGCCACTTCGATCACGTCACGACCAAAGACAATGTGGGCCAGGCGGAAACGACGGCCAATCAGGCGGCAGTTGCTGAACAGCGCCTTGATCTGCTCCGGCGTCGCATCGGTTGCGATGTCGAAATCCTTGGGCGTCTTCCCGAGCAGCAGATCCCGGACTCCGCCGCCGACCAGGTAGGCCTCATAGCCCCCTTTGTTCAGGCGATAGAGCACCTTGAGTGCATTCTCGCTGATCTCTTTGCGCGAAATAGGGTGCTGATCACGGCTTAAGGTACGACGTTGACCGGCGACACGGGCTGGAATGGGGGATTCCACCGACTGCTCGCCGTCTTCCTTGCCGAGCACCTTGCGGCAAAAGTTTGCGATCTGGGAAAAAATGGTACACCTCTTCATGACTTCTAAATTGACGGGAGGCCAAAAAATAGCGGCCTATCATAGCTCACGCCTAACCAAATGAAAAACCGTGCTGACAATTGATCCCGCATGAAACCGTCTGCCAGCGAAAATAGCGGTAAATCTGCACATAGCTCAGGCCTGCACAAATGAAAAACCATGTGGCTACTTCAGCTCATTTGAATCAAACCGAGCCAAAAAATAGCGGTCTAACTGCGCATAGCTCACGTCCTATTACACGAAAACCGGCTCTTTTTACTCAAGGTCCAGCGGGATTTTCTCGCTGGCGGGCACCCGTTCGAGCTGCCAGTTAGCGATACCCCACCGGATGATCTCGTCGATCCGGCTCGCCATCAGCTCGGGCGGCGGGCACTGGCCGAGGAAGTGCAGCGCCTGCCACAGTGCCGGGCGCACCTCATCAAGCGCCAGCGCAGGCGCATGGTTCTGCTTGGAGAGCTTGTTGCCATCTGCCAGCACCACCAGCGGCAGGTGCACCCAGTCGGGCACCGGTGCCCCCAGGGTCTGGTAGAGGGCAATCTGGCGCACCGTGGGCTCCAGCAGATCGGCACCGCGCACTATCTCGGTGATGCCGCTGTCCATATCATCCACCACCACTGCCAGGTTGTAGGCATAGAGCCCGTCGCGGCGGCGGATAATGAAATCCTCCTCGGCGAGCGCCGCCGGTACCGCAATATGGCCCTGCAACCGATCGTCGAAGTGGTAGATCGGATGGTGCTGTCGCAGCCGGGCAGCGCAACCTTCGGCCGCAAGCCCGAGGGTGCGGCAGTGGCCGCTGTAGAGACCGCCCGCGGCCATGATTTCGCGCCGGGTGCAACGGCACCAGTAGAGGTCCCCCGCCCGATAGAGCTGGTCGATGATCTCGTCATAACGGCCGTGGCGCACGCTCTGGAACATCACCTCCCCATCCCACTCGAGGCCATATGCTTCAAGGGTCTTGAGGATCAGGGCCGCAGCCCCCGCCATCTCCCGCGGCGGATCGATATCCTCGATGCGCACCAGCCAGCGTCCCTGCTGCGCTCTGGCCTGCAAAAAGCTGCCGAGGGCGGCGATCAGCGAACCGAAATGAAGCGGGCCTGAGGGTGAGGGGGCAAAGCGGCCGACATAGGGACGTGCAAAGGGTGAGGACGGGGGATTCACTGGCATGACTGTTCGGGTAAGCGATTCATTGAGGCTGCATTCTGGGGCGCGACCGCCAAAAGCTCAATAAAAAAGGGAGCCCGCGAGCTCCCTTTTTCATATACCTGTCCCGTCCTGAATATGGTTTACACCTTTCCCCCCCAATAAATGGAGAACCCGATGGGACAAGGTGTGAAACGGACACAGCGCGATTACTCACTGACTTTTAAACTGGCACTGGTCGAGCAGATTGAAAAAGGCGAGCTCAGTTGCCAGCAAGCACAAGCCCGATATGGCATTCAGGGCAATTCGACCATTCTGGTATGGTTACGTAAACATGGTCGGCAAGATTGGAGCCAGGGGGCTTCTGTACGTGCCGGCAGGAGCATCACCATGCCAGACCCCGACAACCAGACGCCCGAGCAGCGTATCAAGGAACTCGAGCAACAGCTGGCGCTGATGAGTCAGAAAGCCCAGTTCTTTGAGGCCGTCGTCGATGTACTGAAGAATGACTACGGCGTCTCTATCGTAAAAAAGCGACCCGGCAAGTCCTCTCGCAGCGGCAAGTCGAAAGGCTGAGCATTGTCAGGGCTTGCCTGTTTCTGGGGATAAGCCGGCAGGCTTACTACAAGCGCAATCGGGTCGCCGACGAGCGCCATGCACAAGGGCTGCAGGTGGTGCGCTTCGTGCGTCAGGTTCGACTGCGACAACCTCGGGTGGGCACTCGCAAGCTGCATTATCTGCTCCAGGGTCAGGATGATGGCGGGCTCAAAGTCGGGCGTGACAGGCTGTTTCGGATATTGGCCGAGCACCGCCTGCTGGTGCTGCCCAGGCGGGCGTATCACAAGACCACCCACAGTTTTCACCGTTTCTACCGTCATCCCAACTTGCTCAAGGCGGGGCCAGAGCAGGTCACACCGGTGGCCCCGGAGCAGGTCTGGGTCGCAGATATCACCTATCTGCCAGCCAGGAGCGGGCCGCTGTACCTGAGCCTGGTGACGGATGCGTACTCACGCAAGATAGTGGGCCATCACGTGCACGAAGGGATGCACGCCGAATCGGTGGCGATGGCGTTCAAGAAAGCACTGAAGCAACGACGTGGCGGCGGGGAGCTAATCCATCACTCAGACCGCGGCGTGCAGTATTGCTCGGGACTGTATCAGTCATTACATGAACGGTACGGGGTGAAATGCTCGATGACGGATGGGTATGACTGTTACCAGAATGCGTTGGCGGAGCGGGTGAACGGGATTTTGAAAGGAGAGTTGTTGTTGCAAAGCCCGCAGGATTTGACGCAAGCGCGGGAAATGGTGCGTGAAGCTGTGAATATTTACAACATGGAGCGGCCGCATCATGCGTTGAAATACAGAACCCCCGATGCGGTACATAGGGGGTTCTGAGTAGATAAATGCTAGTTGAAAATGTGTAAACCTATTTCAGGACTAGACAACCAGAGGGTCGGGATCAACCGGCCATCTGTTTTTCCTTGATCTCGGCCAGCGTCTTGCAATCGACACAGAGGTCGGCAGTCGGACGGGCTTCCAGACGACGGATACCGATCTCGATACCGCAGTGTTCGCAGTAACCGAAATCATCGTCTTCAAGCAGCTGCAAGGTCTTCTCGATCTTCTTGATCAGCTTGCGTTCACGGTCGCGGGTACGCAGTTCAAGAGCGAACTCTTCTTCTTGCGCGGCACGATCCACGGGATCCGGGAAGTTGGCAGCCTCGTCTTTCATATGGTCGACGGTACGATCAACTTCCTGCATCAGTTGGTTGCGCCAGGCACCCAGGATCTTGCGAAAATGCGCCTTTTGTTGGTCATTCATGTACTCCTCACCCGGCTTTTCCTGGTAAGGCGCGACACCCGCAATGGCCAGGGGGCCCAGAGATTTCCTGTTTTCGCCTGTTGGCATGCCCTGTCTCCTAATTCAGCACGCTACCCGTGCCATCCATAAATTGAGGGCGACATCTATAGCAGAAGGGTAACGGGTAAGCAAACGAGCCGTACCAATAATGTTACCCACTCCAATATTTATGCACTCCCCTCGGGTAACAGGTGACCAGATTCAAACGGGATAAACCCTTGAGCCACCATGCCTTGCACCCCAACATGGGGCCGATAGCATAAAATTTCAACCCCCGCCGCGATTGCCTGCTCAATTAGCAGACTATAGTGCGGATCTATATGGGTTGCAGGGCGCATCCGGCTTATTCCGGAGTGCAACACCATAAATAGCAGCACGGCCCTGTGGCCCGCTGCTTTCATCGCCATCAACTCGCGCAAATGCTTGGCACCACGGGCGGTGACCGCATCGGGGAAGTAGCCCATACCCGGATCTTCACGTTCGTCGAGCAGGGTGACCGATTTTACCTCGATGTAACAATTGCCCTTCTCGTCATCTTCCAGCAACAGATCGATGCGACTGTTCTCTTCGCCATACTTCACCTCGGTGCGCAACCGGCTGTACCCCGCCAGCGGAGCGATGGCCTCCTGCTCGATCAGCTCCCGGGCAATCTGGTTGGCGCGCGCCGTGTTGACGCAGATAAAGTGGCCCGCCGGGCTCTCGGCGATCTCCCAGCTGTTGGGCAGCTTGCGCTTGGGGTTATCGGAGGTGGAGTACCAGACCCGAGTACCCGGATCGGCACAACCGGTCATGGCACCGGTATTGGCGCAATGGATGGTAATGACCTCGCCGTTATCGAGTTGCACATCGGTCAGAAAGCGCTTGTAGCGGGCCACCAGCTGGCCCGATTGCAGGGGGGGATCAAAGATCACGGGTTAGCCCTCCGCGCGTCTTCTTTTACCCGGGCGCGCAGCGGCCAGCAGGCAAGCGGCTCGTAGCGTACCCCGTCCGGAGTCGAGATGGATTGATAGAGGCAGAACTCATCGGCCTGCAGCAGAAAATTTGGGGCAGGCAGGATGGCCGGAGCCTCACCCGCCTTGCGCGACAGGGTGACATGGGGGCGATAACCCTGCTCGCCATTGCCAAGGCGCAACTTCTCGCCGTGACGGCGCAGCGCCTTTGCCAGCACGGTCAGCTCGTTGGGCCACTCCTTCGGGCCAATCCAGGCAGCCTTGGCCCGGCTGAACCAGCCGGTCTCATCCAGCCTGATGGAGAGCGGCGGACAGTGCTGACGCTCCACGGCGGCGATCAGGCGGCGGGTGGTCAACTCGTCAGCCTCACCCAGAAATGCCAGGGTCAGGTGGAGGTTGGCTTGCGGCACCGGCTGACCGGGCCAGGGCAGCTGATCGCGCCAGGCGATGAGCTCGGGGGCGAGCTCCTTGACGGGCAGGGCAAAGAAGAGTTTGGCCATGTGGTGATAATGCCTTTTTCACGCTCATTGGATGGGCCCATTCTATGGCAGCTATCCGGCCATGTCTCGCCAGCCTCCCGCCCGAGTGGCCATATCCGCACATCCACTCACGGTGGCACGGGCGGCTGTGGCAGAATAGGCGCCGTTTTACCGGTTGCCACAGAAGGTGCTCATCGCTTTGTCCCAGCTCCCCATCGTTTCGGTATTGCCCGAACTCTTTGCCGCCCTCGACAGCCACACCAGCGTGATCCTGCAGGCGCCACCCGGCGCGGGCAAATCGACCATGCTGCCGCTGGAGCTGGTGCGTCAGAACCGGCTACCCGGCCGCATCATCATGCTGGAACCAAGGCGCCTTGCGGCGCGCAATATCGCCACTTTTCTGGCGCGCCAACTGGGGGAGAAGGTGGGCGAGCGCATCGGCCTGCGAGTGCGTGGCGAGAGCCGCACCAGCGCAGCAACCCGGCTCGAGATCGTCACCGAAGGGGTACTGACCCGGATGTTGCAGCAAGACCCGGAGCTGACTGGCGTTTCGCTGGTCATCTTCGATGAGTTCCACGAACGCAGTCTGCACGCCGATACCGCATTGGCCTTCGCCATCGAGAGCCAGCAGGGATTGCGCGATGACCTCAAGCTGCTGGTGATGTCCGCAACCCTGGATGGCATGGCACTCGAGACCTTGTTGCCGGATGCCCCTGTGGTTCGCTCCGAGGGGCGCGGTTTCCCCATCGACTACCACTACCGCCCCGCCAATCGCCAGCAATGGCTGGAGCCGCAGGTCGGCGCCGTGGTACTCGAAGCGCTGGCCGAGCAAGATGGCAGCCTGCTGGTCTTTCTGCCGGGACAGGGTGAGATCGAGCGACTGGCGCAATGGTTGGCAGACAAACTGCCGGACGACGTGACCCTCGCCCCCCTCTACGGCCGCCTCGACATGGCGGCGCAGCAGGCAGCCATCGAACCAGCGCCTGCCGGCCGCCGTAAGCTGGTGCTCACCACCAATGTGGCGGAGACCTCCCTCACTATTGAGGGGATTTCGGTGGTGATCGATAGCGGGCTGGAACGACGGGCCTCCTATGATCTGAAAAGCGGTGTCACCCGACTGGAGACCCGCCAGATAGCCAAATCCTCCGCCACCCAGCGAGCCGGTCGCGCCGGTCGCCTCGGCCCCGGTGTCTGCTACCGGCTCTGGAGCAACGAAGTGCAGGAGCGGCTCGCCGAGCAGAGCCCGCCAGACATTCTCACTCAGGAGTTGACCAGCCTGCTGCTGGACGCCGCCCAGTGGGGGGCAAAGGTGGAAGATCTGCCGCTGCTGGACATACCCCCCGCCGCTGCGGTGGCCAGCGCCCAGCGGCTGCTGGTGGCTCTTGGCGCCATGAAGCCGGAGGGTGAGCAACAACTCACTGCCGCTGGCCGCGCCATGGCCGCCTTCGGTACCCACCCTCGCCTCGCCCGCATGCTGCTGCGCGCCCGCGAGCTGGAGTCCGAGGGTCTGACAGGGATTGTCGCCGATGCCGCATATCTGGTGGCGTTGCAGGAAGAAGATCTGCGAGGATCGGAGCGCCTCTCTGTGCTGTTCCACCGCCGTCAAAACGCCCTGCGCCAGAGCGCGGCCCGCTGGTTTGAACGGCTTGGCGTGCGCCCAGCCAATGCGCAGGGTCAGTGGCTGGGGCTGCTCTGTGCTCTCGCCTGGCCGGATCGCATCGGCAAACTGCGTAGCGGCAGTCGCTATCAACTCAGTGGTGGGGTGAGCTGCGATCTGGTAGAAGGTCATCCCTGTGAGGGACAAGCCGCCCTTATCGCCATCGAGATGGGGCAGAACGATCGCGGCAGCCGCATCTTTATCGCCGAACCGGTCGATCTGGACGAGCTGGTACGCCTGCTGCCGGAGCTGGTGAGCGAACGGCAGTGGTTCGACTGGGATGAGCGGGAAGAGCGGGTGCGCGCCGAGCGCCAGCAGGTGATCGGCGAGCTGGTGCGGAGCCAGCGACCGCTGACCGAACTCTCTGACGAGCAGAAAGGGCGCTGCCTGCTGCAAGGCATTCGCCGCAAGGGGCTGCATGTACTGCCTTGGGACGAGAGCAGCGAAGGGCTGCTGGCCCGCCTGCGCTGCGCCCGCGACTGGCTGCCTGATGAGGGGTGGCCCACGATGGATGAGGAAATTTTGCTGGCCACGCTGGAACAGTGGCTGCTGCCAGCGGTGAGCGGTATGACCCGGCTGGAGCAGCTGAAGAAGCTCAATATGAGCGACATCCTGCGTCAATCCCTGCCCTGGCCGTTGCCCAAACGGCTGGACGAGGCGCTGCCGAGCCACTTTGCGGCACCGACCGGCAGCCGGGTGCGGATCCGCTATCAGCCGGGGCAGGCACCGGTGATCCCGGTACGCATTCAGGAGATGTTCGGACAAGGCTCTACCCCCTGCGTGGCCGATGGCCGGGTGGCGCTGGTGGTGGAGCTGCTCTCCCCGGCTCAGCGACCGCTGCAGATCACCGCCGATCTGGCCGCTTTCTGGGCAGGATCCTACGAGCAGGTGAAGAAAGAGATGAAGGGGCGCTATCCCCGCCACTACTGGCCGGATAATCCGCTGGAAGCGATGCCGACCAAAGTCACCAAAAAGAAGATGGGCATCTAGGTTCGGCGGGTTAATCCCGCTCGGACGTTCGCGAATGCGACATAACAAGTAGAAAGGAAAGCAAAGAGGATTTATGGCAACCCAACGACGCAAGCGAGCCCCCAAGAAGGCAGCGCCCAAACGCACCATCTGGCGCAAGCTGTTCTGGCTTGGCTTCAAGCTCTCCCTGGTGGTGGCGGCCTTTATGGTGGTGTTTGGCATCTACCTCGATACCAAGGTGCGCGAGCGCTTCGATGGCGAGAAGTGGCAGCTGCCGGTGATGGTCTACAGCCGCCCGCTGGAGCTCTACCCCAGCCAGCGCCTGTCGCGGGACCAGATGCTGCGCGAGCTCAACATGCTGAGCTACAAGCAGGTGCGCCAGCCTCACACGCCGGGTGAATACACCATCAATGGCAACCGCATCGAGCTGATTCGCCGTCCGTTCGAGTTCTATGATGGCGCCGACGGAGCCCGTGGCCTGCGCCTCACCTTCAACGGCCCGCGTCTTGAGGGGATCCAGTCGCTGGAGAACCAGCGCCAGCTCGGTTACGCCCAGATGGACCCGGTGCTGCTCGATCGCCTCAATACCGAAGATCGGGAAGATCGCCTGCTGGTGCGTATCGCCGAAGTGCCCGACAGCCTGCTGGTGACCCTGCTCACCACCGAAGATCGCGACTTCTACCAGCATGGCGGCGTCTCGCCGGTGGCCATCATGCGCGCCATGTTCGCCAACCTGATCGCGGGTCGTACCGTGCAGGGGGGCAGTACTCTGACCCAGCAGTTGGCCAAGAACTTCTTCCTGACCCGTGAGCGCAGCCTGTGGCGAAAACTGCAGGAAGCCTATATGGCGGTGCTGATCGACTATCGCTACAGCAAGGACGAGATCCTCGAGTCCTACCTCAACGAGGTCTATCTGGGGCAAAACTTCTCGCAAGGGGTCTACGGTTTCGGCCTCGCCTCCTACTTTTACTTCGGCATTCCGGTCAACGAGCTGGATATCGATCAGGTCGCCCTGCTGGTCGGGCTGGTGAAAGGCCCCTCCTATTACGACCCATGGCGCTTCCCGGAGCGGGCCAAGACCCGCCGTGATCTGGTGCTGAAGCTGCTGATGGATCACGGCAGCCTGACCCAGGCCGAGTATGAACTGGCCAGCCGTCAACCCCTCGGCATCATCGCCCGTGGCCAGATGAGTTATGGCCGCACCCCGGCCTTTATGGGACTGCTCAAGCGGGAGATCCAGAGCCGCTTCGGCGCCGATCTGCTCAAGCAGTCCGGCCTCAAGATCTTCACCAGCCTCGACCCCATCGCCCAGCATGCGGCCGAGCGAGCGGTCGAATCGGGCCTCGCAGATATCGAAAAGCTGCGCGGCAAGAAGAAGCTGGAAGCGGCCATGGTGGTCTCCGACTGGCACAAGGGCGAAGTCGTCGCGCTGGTGGGTGGCCGCGATCCCCGCTACGCCGGGTTCAACCGGGCGCTGGATGCCCGCCGCCAGATCGGCTCGCTGGTGAAACCGGCGGTCTACCTCACCGGTCTCTCCAACGGCCTGACCCTGGCGACCCCGCTCAAAGATCAGCCGATCCGCATTCGCGGTCAGGATGGTCAGGTCTGGACACCGCAAAACTACGATCGCAAGTTCCGCCAGAGCGTACCGCTGATGGATGCGCTGGCCAGCTCCCTCAACGTACCGACCGTCAATCTGGGTCTGCAGGTGGGGCTGGAAAAAGTGGTCGATACCCTGCACAAGCTGGGAGTCCAGCAGGAGATCCAGCCCTATCCGTCGCTGGTGCTGGGGGCGGTGGCCCTCTCCCCGCTGGAGGTGAACCAGATGTATCTGCCCATCGCCAATCAGGGGCTGACCCAGCCGCTGTCGGCCATTCGCGCCGTAGTCAACGGGGATGGCAGCCTGCTCTATCAGCATGATCAGACCGCCAAGCGGGTCACCGACCAGCAAGCAAGCTGGCTGACCCTGTTCGCCATGACCAAGACGGTGAGTCAGGGCACAGCCCGCGCCCTCAGTGCCAAGTTCCCGGGCGCCACCATGGCGGCCAAGACAGGCACCACCAACGAGCTGCGCGACTCCTGGTTTGCCGGGATGGACAACAACGAGCTGGTCAGTATCTGGGTCGGTCGCGACGACAACACCCCGGCAGGCTTGACCGGTGCCAGTGGTGCTCTGCAGCTCTTTAGCGGCTACATGAGCCAGCGCGGCGTCAACAGCCTGAGCCTGCAGATCCCGGAGGGGATCACCTGGGCCAACTTCTCCCGTGCCAGCGGCACCCGCGTCACCAGCGACTGCCCGGGCAGCCTGCAGGTACCGGCCAAGACCTCGACTATGGGCTCCCCGACCAGCTGTGCCGGCAGTACGACGCCACGCAGTGCCCTGGATGAGTGGTTCGGTGGATTCTTCAACTGACATCGCGAGAGGGGCTGCACGGGCGGCCCCTCTCCCCAGCCTGCTTACAAGGAGTCATCATGAGCCAGCCGTTGTTTGAGGCTATTCACCACATTGCCATTATCGCCAGCGATTACCCACGCTCGCGCCACTTCTACCACGAGGTGCTGGGACTGCCCATCATCGCCGAGACCCTGCGCGAGGCGCGCCAGTCGTGGAAACTGGATCTGGCCCTGCCGGACGGCAGCCAGCTGGAGCTGTTCAGCTTCCCCTCGCCTTCCGAGCGCCCCTCCCACCCCGAGGCGTGCGGCCTGCGCCATCTCGCCTTTCGGGTCAGCGACCTTGACCGCGTCATCGCCCATCTGCATGCCCATCGAGTCGATGTTGAGCCAGTGCGGGTGGATGAACTGACCGGCAAGCGCTTTACCTTCTTCGCCGACCCGGACGGTCTGCCGCTGGAGCTCTACGAAGCGCCGCGCTGAGCCTGCATCGACCAAGCAATCAGCCAAACAAAAGCCGCTCGGTTGCGACCGGGCGGCTTTTCTTATTGCTTCAGGTTATCAGGCGGTAGTCAGCATAACGACAGCCAGCGCCATCACCATCATGCCAGCCCAGCCGATGGGCTTGAGCCGCTCACCGAAGAAGAGCAAACCGCCCAGCGCCGTACCGACGATGCCGATAGCCCCCCAGGTGGCGTAGGCAACAGCCAGGTCAATCTGGCCGCCACTTACCGCTTCCGAGAGCAGGGTAAAGGCGCCGAGTACCAGCATGATCCCCAGGAAGCCCCACCCCTTGTAACGAAAGCCTTTGGAGCGGTTGATGGCCATGTTGGCGCCGATATCGATCAGTGCTGCCCCCAGTACAATCACAAACGGACTCATGCTGTGGCCTCCGTTTCAACTGACCCGGTTGCAGGCTCATCATGGGTCTCCCCCATGGTCACCATAACAATCCCCACTATCGCGAGAGCCAGGCCAATCAGCTCCTGAACGGTCACATCGTAACCAAGGAACATAACCGACACTATGGTGATCAAGGTGATCCCGAGCCCCTCCCAGAGCGCAAACGCAATACCAATGGAGATTGTTTTGGCGGCTTTTGCCAGCAACCAGTACGAGAAACCGATCAACAGCCACATCGGGATGTAATTCATCCAGCCAGCCCCCTGCTCGGGGATCATGGTCATGCTGGAGGTGCCGGCGACCTCGGTCAAGATGGCGCCGGTCAAAAACAGCCGGGCCAGAAACATACGACTTAATAACATATAGGATGCCTTTGTTGCTTCGACGGGAGAGATGGTAAACGGGGAGAAGCAACTCGCGACAATCGCTCAGCGTCGATTATTCCGACGCCACAGGTTTGCCTTGCCTTGGTTCGGCACGCTAAGGTGATGGTGAAAAAATCCGTCATGGTCTGTAAAACATGAAGCTATATCAGATAGAACTCTTTGTAGAGTCAGCCAATAGCGGCTCTATAGCCAACACCGCCCGTCGTCTCGGCAAAAGCCGCAGCGCTGTCAGCACCTCCATCGCAGCACTGGAAGTTGAGCTTGGCGTCGAACTTTTCGAACGAGGAGCCAATCAGAGTCGCCTGACCGAGATCGGCGAGCTGGTACTTGATGATTGCACTCGCCTGCTACAGGCGGCCAACAGCTTGCAGCAGAAGTGTAAACATTACGCCTCGGGTGCCGAAGTGGCGCTGCGGGTTGCCCGCGATGACGCCATCCCCGAGCAAGTGTGGCGCGAGATGCTGGCCAGCCTGCACAACCAGTTTCCCGGCACCAGTATCTCGCTGGTGCTTGCCTCTCCGCCTGAACTGCCAGCGCTGGTTGAAGAGGGGTTCGTCGATGCCGCATTTGGCCTTATTACCGAGGATCAGGAGCGCAGCGGCCTCAACATCGATCTGCTCAACCCGATCCGCACCCTGATGGTGGTGGCGCCCAGCCATCCGCTGGCCGGACTGAAGCGGGTCAAACAGCAGGATCTGACCGATCACACCCAGGTAACTCTCTCGTATGTAGATGAATTTTCTGTAAAAAGCCTGCTACCTGTGGGAGGCCAGCATATAGGTCTCTCCAGCTTCGAGTTGATGCGTAACGCGGTCCTCGATGGGCTGGGCTGGGCGGTGCTCCCCTCGCCACTTATCCAGAGCCAGCTGCGACAAGGCACCCTGCTGACCCTGAAGCACAAGTTCAGCCTGCAGTGGCGAGACTATGGCGTCTATCTGGCAGAAAATGCCTATCACGGCAAAGTATTGGCCTGGTTGAAAAAATCGATCCAGAGTTATCTTGAGCCTTTCGAGTAAAGATGAAAGAGGCGGTGCCAGCTCACGATATCTGCTTATCCTGATGATCCTGACAGAGGTGATCGTGCATACTCTTCACATACTCATTGAGCGCCGGAGGCGTAACCGATATGAGCAGTGCCCAAGACAAGGACGATATCTGGCTGGATGACGACATCATCGAACTCGATGATGAAGAGGTCGTGGTCCCCAAGGCACTCAATCCCTGGCAAGTGCTGATCGTGGATGATGAGCCGGATATTCATCACGCCACCCGGCTTGCCCTCTCCAATATTCAGTACAAATCTCGCCCGCTCGAGCTGCTCAACGCCTACAGCGGTGCTGAAGCCGCCACCATGCTGGAGGCCAATCCCAGGATTGCCCTGATCCTGCTCGATGTGGTGATGGAGACCGAAGATGCCGGTTTGCGGCTGGTGCACCGGATCCGCAACGAGATGCGCAACTCGCTGGTGCGGATCGTGCTGCGTACCGGCCAGCCCGGTCAGGCACCGGAACAAAGGGTGATCCTCGATTACGATATTAACGACTACAAAACCAAGACCGAGTTGACGGTACAAAAACTCTTCACCACCGTCATCGCCTCCCTTCGCTCCTACGAAACCCTCAGCGCCATCGACAAGAGCCGACAGGGACTCGGCAAAATTCTGGAGGGCGCGGGCGATCTCTACCATCTCCATTCACTCAAGGAGTTTGCTTCCGGCGTGCTCAAACAGATCAGCGCCATTCTCGATGTGGGCACCGAAGGGGCTATCTGCGCCGAACGCCGCCCCGGCGAAGAGACGCTGGAGATCCTGGCTGCCACCGGCGACTACGAGACCCTGTTGGACGAGGGCAAGCTAACCGATTTTCCTACCCTCAACGACTCGGTCATGAAGGCATTGGCGGCACGCTGCAACCGCTTTGAACACCCTCAGGATTCCCTCTATATCGCCGCCCAGAATGGCCGCGAGTTCGTGTTGAGCTTTACCCCTACCCAACCCCTAGCTCCCCTCGAGTGCGATCTGCTGGATGTCTTCTGCCAGCGCATCTCGGCGGCCTACGACAACCTCTATCTCTACAACCAGTTGCTGCGCGCCCAGGAGGCCACCGTGGTGGCACTGGCGGCGCTGGCAGAGTTTCGCGACTCCGATACTGGCGAACATGTACTGCGGGTGCAAAAACTCTCCGACGCACTGGTGGAAGAGTTGCAGCAGATGGCAGTTTATCCGGAGCAATTGACCCCGGAGTTTGTCGAAATGATCGGCATGGCTTCCATCCTGCACGATGTGGGCAAGGTCGGTACCCCCGATCATATCCTGCACAAACCGGGGCGGTTCGACTCGGAAGAGCGGGCCATCATGGAGCAGCACGCAGGAATCGGCGCCAATATCTTGCACAAGGCGGGCGAGATGGTGGAGGGCACCAGCTACCTCTCTCTCGGCGCCGAAATCGCTCGGGGCCACCACGAGCACTTCGATGGCAAGGGCTACCCGCTGCAGCTGACTGGCCAGCAGATCCCGCTGTCGGCGAGGATAGTGGCGGTGGTCGATGTATTCGATGCCCTGCTCAGCAAACGCCCCTACAAGGAGCCCTGGACGCTGGCGCAGACCATGGAGTATATCCAGTCCCGCTCCGGCACCCAGTTTGATCCTCATGTCGTAACAGCACTGTCGCGACTGGTCAACGAGTCGAGACTCCCCTACTCGCTCTGACTCTCTGCACTTGCAACTCAACATCCCTTGCCGATGACCAAGGTCACCGGCAAGGCATCAAAACAGCTGTTTTGTTGCATCCTGCACGCATCAACGCGCCGCAAACCGGAAACATCACCCTTCTTTGGCTGCGATATCCGCTGAAATATGGTCATTTAACATCACATCGCTATAATATCGGCCTGCAATCCTGATACTAACAACGAAGGAAATATCATGAGCCTGAACCTGGTACCGGCCGGCAAGAGCCTGCCCGACGATATCTATGTCATCATCGAAATCCCGCAGAATGCCGACCCGATCAAATACGAAGTCGACAAGGACAGCGGCGCTATTTTCGTCGATCGCTTCATGTCTACCCCGATGTTCTATCCGTGCAACTACGGCTACGTGAACGCGACCCTCTCTCTGGATGGTGACCCCGTCGACGTACTGGTTCCGACCCCCTACCCGCTGCTGGCCGGTTCCGTCATTCGCTGCCGTCCGGTTGGCGTGCTGAAGATGACCGACGAATCTGGCGAAGATGCCAAGATCGTTGCTGTACCGCACTCCAAGCTGACCAAGCAGTACGACCACATCCAGGATGTGAACGATCTGCCGGAACTGCTGAAAGCCCAGATCCAGCACTTCTTCGAGCGCTACAAAGAGCTGGAAGCGGGCAAATGGGTCAAGGTGGAAGGCTGG
Source organism: Aeromonas sp. FDAARGOS 1405 (assembly GCF_019048265.1). Classification (NCBI taxonomy): domain Bacteria; kingdom Pseudomonadati; phylum Pseudomonadota; class Gammaproteobacteria; order Aeromonadales; family Aeromonadaceae; genus Aeromonas; species Aeromonas sp. FDAARGOS 1405. Next base: position 565,231 of record NZ_CP077311.1, read on the forward strand.
GGCGACAAGGCTGCTGCCGAAGCCGAGATCAAGACCTCTGCCGAGCGTTACGCTGCCAAGTAAGCGTCACACGGAATGAGAAAGGCGCCTTATGGCGCCTTTTTTGTCGGTGTTTGCGGCAGCTGACCGGCCGCATCTCCGGCAGGATTGCCCTGAATGTATATTTCACGACCATCTTTCTGGTAGGGACGATAGTAATCACCGCCACAGCGATAGCCGCCGCCCGGCTGGCTCATCAGCTCGCAGTTGACCGGCAATACCTCCAGCCACTTGATGGCCTGCTGGTAGCGCAGCCACTCCTGCCATTCGTGTTCTCGCGCCAGCTGATCGCGCAGGTCAAAGGTATCCGCAACGGACATCCCCTGATTGACGATCACCTGACCCGCCATGGCAGGCAGGCTGAGCCCACCCAGTAGCACTATGATCCAAGGCCTCATATGCCCTCCCGAGTGACTTATTTTCACAATTAAATTAAAAGTCACATCAATCTGTTATACAGCTCACAAAACGAAACATCACCTAAGTGGTGCCGGCTCACCTAGTTGTTAATTATCGTCCACGGCAGGAAGCACCACCATGAAGCTGACCCCCGCGCTGTTGCTCAGCCTCACTCTCTTCGCCACCCTTGGCGCCACAAGCAACGCCAGCGAGATCAACATGAGCTGGCAGTGGCAATCCACCGATGGCCAGCGCAAGCACTTCCAGCTGACCACCGACGATCAGGTGATGGCCGCCAGTCGCCACGAGATGAGCCTGCTGAAGGCCTCTCTCACCAATCCGCTGGAGACCCTTTACGCCTATATCAGCCCACGGCTCTACAACAGCATCAACCTGATCAATCAGAGCAGCCCCGAGACAGCTACCAAGTTTCGCAATCTGGAGCAGGCCTTCACCCTGCGGGACGACAGCATGGAGTCGCTGCTGTTCTGGCAAGCCTACCAACAGTATCAGGAGGATGCCTTCTACCAGATGAGGGTGATACCCTGCGTCCATCCTGCCAATCGCAAACTGCCTTGCGTACGCCCCGATTACTCCCAGCTCTTCTACCACTTCAAAGGGCATCTCAAGCCACTGGCGCAGCAATTTGCGGCCAAGGATCTCGCCACCAGCGTCAGCCTGCTGCAGGAGTGGCTGAACGCCATCCCCACCCAACCGGAGCAGCTGGATCACTTCGCGCCGCCGCTGCAGGCTTTGCAGGATAACAAGGCCGATAGCGACGAGAAGGCGCTGCTGATGGCCAGCCTGCTAGCGGAGCTGGCCCCGCAATATGTGCTCAGCATCATTTATCCGGATATCAGCATCGGCAGCGTCTCCCCTGCCTGGCTGGCCATTACGGCAGACAGTGGCGTACCCGGTGATGTGGTGGTGATCAACAATCAGCGCCATGTGCTGCTGACCGGCTCGTCCCTGCTGGCCCAGCAGATGACCATGGCCAAGATCCCCCTCATCAGCGAGTCGCTCTACTGACGCAGACAGCTCAGACCAGCTGCCAATTCATTGATTTTTATCGATGTCATGCCATCCTAGCCGCCCTTGCCAGCCAACCACCTGACTGGCGGGGCGCCGACGCTTCTGAATTGCGATCTTATTTAACACTTTTTAAACAGATCCGATCAGTTTAGGATGAAGCTCGCCCATTCCCTCAATCCGAAACTCGTTATAACATAACAAATGGAGTGTCATCAGGATGAAACATCTCGTACTTACTTTGGCGCTGCTGCCATCTCTGGTCTTTGCTCACAACTTCAAGGATGGCAACCCGGTGCCGCTGGTCAATATCAGTGACAAGGGCGAGCTGGTACTGAACGGCAAGGATATCGGCTACCAGCCGTGGCAGAGCACCTCGCTCACCGGCAAGGTGTTTCTGATCCAGCATATTGCCGGCCGCTCCAGTGCCAAGGAGCTGAATGCCCCGATGATCGAGGCGATCAAGGCCGCCAAGCTGCCGCAAGACAAGTACCAGACCGTTACCGTCATCAACAGCAATGACGCCATCTGGGGCACCTCCGGCTTCGTGAAGAGCAGTGCCGAGGACAGCAAGAAAGAGTTCCCCTGGTCCGCCATGGTGCTGGATGCCAAGGGGATGGCGCGCAACGCCTGGGATCTGACGCCGGAAAGCTCGGCGATCATTCTGCTGGATAAAGAGGGCAAGGTGCTGTTTGCCAAAGATGGCCAGCTCGATGCCAACAACATTGCTACCGTGATGGGGCTCATCAAGTCCCATCTCTAAGTCAGAGAGAAGGGGCGCTGATGGCGCCCTTTCCATAAGGGTCTATGGGTCGTATAAAACTGAAAATCTGGATCTTGCTGCTGGGCTGGTTATGGCTGCAGCCTGCCCTTGCCCGGCACCAGTTTGAATCCGCCCTGCCCGGCCACGACGACCATCACTGCCTGGTTTGCGCCCTCCATCTGGATGGCAAGCAGGTCATCACCGCCACCCCCTATTGTTTCCCCGGTTCGACCTCTGTTCTGCCCGTCGTTGCAACCATGCAACGCTCGGCGGATACAGCCACGCTTCACAGCTATGCCATCCGTGCGCCGCCCGCCTCTGTTTTTATCTATCCCTTTGTTTAATTTCGCTATTTGTTTTGAAAAAGGATTAAAGATGAAAGCAGTTACTCTGTTGCTGGCCGCAGCGGCCTTTGGCGCACACGCAAATCACGACGAACACGAGAGCCACAGCCACGGCGCCCACGAGCATGGCCATGGCCACCTCAATCTGGTGGTCGATGGCGACCAGCTGATGATCGAGCTGCAGGCGCCTGCAGCCGATCTGGTAGGCTTCGAGCACGCCGCCAAGAGCGATGAAGAGAGGGCGCAGTATGCCAAGGCGGTCGCCCGCCTCCAGCAGCCTGACGCCCTTTTCCGCTTCGACCCGGCCGCTGGCTGCAAACTGACCCAGCAGGAGCTGCAAGCCGCCAAAGAAGAGCATGACCATGACCATGACCATGACCATGACCATGACCATGACCATGACCATGACCATGACCATGACCATGACAAGGCTACCAGCAACAAACATGAAGACCACCATGATCATGACGAAGCGGGCCACGCCGATATGGGCGCCATGTACACCTACACCTGCGCCACGCCGGCCAAACTGACCGGCCTTGAGGCGACCCTGTTCAGCGTCTATCCGAGCCTTGAGAAGCTGAGCGTGCAGGGGATCCTGCCCACCGGCCAGACCGCTGGCGAGCTGACCCCGTCCGCCAACAAGCTGAGCTGGTAACGCCATGAAAAAAGCCGTGGTTGAGATCCGCGATCTGGCCTTTGCCTGGCCAGGTGGCGACGCTGTACTCGATCTGCCCGCCCTCACCATCCGCGAGGGTGAGCGGGTCTTTATCAAGGGCCCGTCGGGCTCCGGCAAGTCGACCCTGCTCGGGTTGCTGGCCGGGATCCAGACCGCCAACCACGGCACCCTGGAGGTGCTGGGCCAACCATTGGCCCGGCTCTCTGGCCGTGCCCGTGACCACTTCCGGGCGGCCAATCTGGGTTATATCTTCCAGCAGTTCAATCTGCTGCCCTTTCTCTCGGTGCAGGACAACGTGACCGCTGCCCTCACCTTCTCGCCCGCCAAACGGGCCCGCCTGCAAGGGAATCCGGAGCAGGAGGCGCGCCGTCTACTGGCGGAGCTGCAACTGCCGGACGAGGCGCTGCACAGACCCGTCCACGCCCTCAGCATCGGCCAGCAGCAGCGGGTTGCCGCCGCACGGGCGCTGATCGGCTCGCCACCGCTGGTGATCGCCGACGAGCCCACCTCTGCACTCGACACCGACAACCGGGCGGCCTTTATCAAGCTGTTGTTCGAGGAGTGTGACAAGCAGGGCTCGACCCTGATCTTCGTCAGCCACGACCCTTATCTCGAACCCCTGTTCCCGCGGGTCGAAAACCTGCAACAGCTCAACCGGAGGGCATCATGCTAAAGCTCGCCCTGCAAAGTCTCTGGGCCCGCCGCCTCACCGCCGGACTCACCCTGCTGGCCGTCGCCATCAGCGTCACCCTGCTGCTCGGGGTGGAGCGGGTGCGCACCCAGGCCCGTGAAAGCTTCTCCAACACCGTCTCGGGGACCGATCTCATCGTTGGCGCCCGCTCCGGCCAGGTGAACCTGCTGCTCTACTCGGTGTTTCGCATCGGCAACCCCACCAACAACGTGGGATGGGACTCCTATCAGGCCATCAAGCAGAAACCGGGCGTCGCCTGGACCATCCCCCTCTCCCTTGGTGACTCCCACAAGGGATTTCGGGTGCTCGGCACCAATGGCGACTACTTCACTCACCTGAAATACGGTCAGCAGCAGTCGCTGCAATTGCGGGAAGGGCGGCCATTCGACACGCCGTTTGAAGCGGTACTCGGTGCCCAGGTGGCCGAGAAGCTCGGCTATCACCTTGACCAATCCATCGTTATCGCCCACGGTGCTGGCAACACCTCGTTCAGCCAGCACGACAACCTGCCGTTCAAGGTGGTGGGCATTCTGGCGCCAACCGGTACGCCCATCGATCGCACCATCCATGTGCCGCTGGCGGGGATCGAGGCGATCCATCTTGGTTGGGATACCGGCCGCCACAGCAAGAACGTGACACCGGAGCAGGCGCTGGCGCAGGATCTCACCCCGAAAACCATCACCGCCTTTATGGTGGGGCTGAGCAACCGGATCCTGGCGTTCCAGCTACAACGCAGCGTCAACACCTATCCCAAAGAGCCGCTGATGGCGATCCTGCCGGGCGCCGCCCTGCAGGAGCTGTGGAGCCTGATGAGCGTGGCGGAAACCGCCCTCTCGGTCATCGCCGGTTTTGTGGTAGTCGCGGGCCTGATCGGCATGCTGACTACCCTGCTGGCGGGGCTTAACGAGCGGCGCCGGGAGCTCGCCATCTTGCGATCCCTCGGTGCGGGCCCTGCCCACCTGTTCCTGCTGCTGGCGCTGGAAGCCATGGCGCTGACCACGGTCGGCATCGCCCTCGGGGTCGCCGTGCTCTATCTGGGGCAGGGGCTTGCCTCGCCCTGGCTGCTCAGCCACTATGGCCTGCAACTGAGTCTGGGGCTGCCGAGCACCTACGAGTGGCAGTTGCTGGGGGTGGTCTGGCTGGCAGGCATGGTGATCGGCCTGCTCCCTGCTGCCCGCGCTTACCGCTACAGCCTGAGCGATGGCATGAGCATTCGCGTCTAGCGAGACGCCCTAAATAGAAACAGAAGGACAGATGATGAAGTGGAAAATTGTGGCGCTGCTCGCCAGCCTGCTGGTGCTGCCCGCCCTGGCCGCCGATTACAAGACCATCGACTGGGATGTGCTTATCCCGGAAGGGGAGAAACTGCTGCCACCTCCGCAGGTGAACCACGATGGGGATCTCGCCTCCGTGCCGCAACCGGTGGGCGGGGTAAACAAGAAGCTGGACAACCAGGATGTGCGCATTCCGGGCTTCGTGGTGCCGCTGGAAGGGGATGCCAAGAAGATCACCGCCTTCCTGCTGGTGCCCTACTTCGGCGCCTGTATCCATGTGCCGCCGCCCCCCACCAATCAGGTGATCTATGTGAGCTACCCCAAGGGTGCGCCGGTGGATGATCTGTGGGATGCCATCTGGGTGAAGGGCAAGATGCGCACGGTCAGCTCCAGCCACGAGATGGCCACCGCCTCCTATTCGATGGAAGCGGTCGAGGTGAGCGTCTACGAGGAGTAATCCTCCCGTTGCAAAAAAAGCGGCCTCCACGGAGGCCGCTTTGTTATCTTGGCATCCCGGTTGGAGTAACATTCAGCTCCAGAACCTGTGCGAATGGAGTCAGCATGGCAGACCTCCCCCCCCCGAAGAAAGAGAGTTCGATCCTGAGCAGCCAGGAGCAGACCCTGCGTCTGGCCCGCAGTCGCGGCATCGACGGCATGCTCACCCGCAACACCGACAGCACCTTCGAACAGCGCGCCACCTTTCGCCATCTGGCGGATCAGGCCGCTCGCCAGCGCAATCTGGAAGCCATCATGGTAATGGCCTCCCGCCACTGCGAAGAGACCGCGGCTGGCGGCGAGATGGACAGCGACTGGCTGACCCGCTTCCTGCAACTGGCGGAAGATATCAGCATGGTGCCGATGCAGCAGCTGTGGGGGCGGATCTTCGCGCTGGAAGTAGCCACCCCGGGCCGCTTCTCCATCCGGGCGCTCGCCACCCTCAAAGAGATGACTCAGCGCGAGGCCCAGCTGTTCCAGCGCATCTGTTCACTGACTTGCCACTACACCGGCAGCGACGAGCAGCGACTGCTGCTGGGGCTGCACAAGGGGGCCAGCTTGCTGAGCCGCGCCAAGGCAACGCGGCTCGGCCTTGGCAAATACCGCCTCCCCTACAACGCCCTGCTGCAACTGTTTGAGCTCGGGCTGCTGCATCGCGCGGAGCTGGAGTCCGGCCCGCTGCCCGCCGATGGGGTCGAGCTGGCGTTCGGCAACCAGCGCTGGCGGCTGCAGTGCAAGCAGCACAACATCACCCTGCTCTACTACCGCCTCACCCCGGTGGGCAACGAGCTCGCCCAGCTGCTGCAAGAGTCGCCGCTGGAAGAGTACCTGCAGGATCTGAAAACCGTGCTGGTGCAGGGTATCCAGATCGAGGTCCAGCATCAGGTCAGCGAGACCACACCGCCCAGCCCTGACGCCGCGCCCTGATCGTCGATGGGGGAACACGCCCACCGACGCGCCACAGATCCCGCTCACAGCACCTCACTCAGCAAAGTGAGGTGCAAAATGCAGCTCCCCTCGCACCTTGCCGCTCGCTTTTTGCACATTGCAACGACAGCAGCGCCACATTCAGTGGCTGCGCCCCTTTATTGACACAAAAATCACTTAACGTGATTGATGGCCCGCCCTTTGCTTTGAAGCTTGATGCAGATCAATTTTCAACCACCACAGCCCGGAAGCATGGCTATGAGAATCAATCAACCGGTTACCCAAAGAGAACGTCTCTATCCAGACCACCAGAGCCTGATCTCCACCACGGATCTGGAGAGCCGCATCACCTACGCCAACGATGAGTTCTGCGAGATTGCAGGCTTCTCGCTCGACGAGCTGAAGGGGGAACATCACAATCTGGTGCGCCATCCTGACATGCCGAAACAGGCCTTTGCCGATCTGTGGGGTCACATCAGGGATGGCAAGAGCTGGATGGGACCGGTGAAGAACCGCTGCAAGAGTGGCGATCACTACTGGGTCAGCGCCTTTGTCACCCCCATCAAGGATGCCAGCGGCCGGGTGGTGGAGTATCAGTCGGTGCGCACCGCCCCGAGCGAGGAGATCAAACAGCGGGCCGAGAAGGTCTATGCTGACCTGCGCAACAACAAGCTGCCGCTGGCGCTCAAGCTGCCCACCTTCTCCCATACCCTGACCATCAACCTCTGCCTGCTACTGAGCCTGCTCGCCATGTTTGCACTGGGCTACAACCACGACATGAACTGGCAACTGGCGCTGGTCGCCCTGCCGCTGGCGATAGCGGCCATCACCCTGAATGCCCTCTCCCGTCGCCTCGGCAAGCTCAACAAGATGGCCCGCAGTCGCTTTGACAACCCGCTGATGCAGCTGCTTTACACCAACAAGGTGGACAACATCGCCGCCATCGAACTCTCGATGGTGATGAATCAGGCCGAGTTCAACGCCGTGCTGGCCCGCACCCAACAGACCTGCAGCAAGATCCTGCAAGCCGCCGAGGGGGATCTGCGCAACGCCGAATCCATCACCGACAACCTGCAACAGCAGCAGGCCGAAACCAATCAGGTAGCGACCGCCGTGACCGAGATGTCGGAATCCATTCGCGAGGTGTCACAAAGTTCGACTGACTCCTCCAGCCTGCTGGATGAAACGGCCGTGCTGTTCAAGAGCGGCAACAGTAGCGTGGCCGAAACCGTGGCCGCCGTGGCGGGCATGAACAGCGAGCTGACCACCTCCAAGAGCGTGATCAGTGCGCTGGTCAGCCACTGCCGCGATATCGATGGCATCCTCGATGTGATCAACAACATCGCCAACCAGACCAACCTGCTGGCCCTCAATGCCGCCATCGAAGCGGCCCGGGCTGGCGAAGCGGGTCGGGGTTTCTCGGTAGTGGCTGACGAGATCCGCACCCTCGCCATCAAGACCCAATCCTCGACCAGCGAGATCCAGAAGATGATCACCGAACTGCAAACCAGCGCCGGGGATGCAGAGCAGGCGATGGAGAAGGGCTGCCAACTCTCCGAGAGCTGCCAGCAAAAAGCCTCGGCAACCGGCACCATACTCCAGCAGATCAACGATATGCTGCAGCAGGTGGCCTCCGGCAGCGGCCAGATTGCCCAGGCGGTGCAGGAGCAGTTCCACGTCACCGCCGAGATCAACCGCAACGTACTCAGCATCAAGACCCTGGCCGATGACTCCAGCGTCGGCAGCCAACACGCCGTGCACGGCATCACCCAGCTGGTCAACCAGTTGAGCGATCTCGACCGACTGGTACGCCAGTTCCAGAAAGGGGCTCCGGCAAGCCAGAGCCGCTACGAAGTGGCCACCACCCGCGCCGTGCCGGTTCGCCAAGCGAGATAACCACTACCCAAACCATCACCGCAGAAAAACCCTATGGGCCCGCAGGCCCATAGGGTTTTTTAGTGCCCGCCAGCAAGAGGGCGGCACTCTCGCTTTCACCTTCCAATCTCACTCTGCGCGGATAGGCTGTTGCGGTGCTGCGGTTATATCACCGTCCGTTATTTATTAATTTATTGATCTTGCTCAGAAAACCGCCCGCTTGCGCTTTTCACCCCAGTCCCGTTCGGTAACATAGCCGCTTGGCAACCTCTCGCAGGAGTCAGCCATGAGCCAAGCCAGTACCAAAACGCAGGTAACAAACAGCAGACTGGAGGCTGAAATTCAGGGGCGGTAGCGTAGTTTTTGTAAGTTGGCGCAGAGCGTAGCCAAACCCAGCAGACGAGAATTATCATCTCAACCAGAACGGAATAAACACGGATTGGGGCGTTCGGTAAAACAGATGTGCAGATACGTTTCGCGGTAAACGTTGGGCTTCACTTCGTTTAGCACCAACCTATGATATTTAGCCCAACATGCGAGATGGTAATGATTGCGCTCAAAGGGGAAGTCAAGCGAATGCGTCAAGCTTCAGAGGCTGGCACATAACTAATTGATGTTAAATATCATGTTTATTATCTGTATCAGGATGGAGCGGCGTTAGATGACCATAGGGAATCACATGGAAGTAGATAATATAAAGCTATACATAGATGGACGTTGGGAACTCACTGACCTGAATGTTCTTACGAGAGTCTATATTCAGCTCTACGGCTTGCTCTATTCCCTTGATGTGGCTGATAACTATCTAGATGACGAAATTCAGTACATTTATGGGAAATATCCTTGGCGTGGTGGGTTTAGCGCAGTTAACTTCTATCAAAATTTATTCGCCAAAATGCCGCGTAAATACAAGCCTAGTATTAAATCAATTCAGTATGCTTCTCCCGGATTTATAGAGTTATCCCAGATAGTAGAAGTAGCAAAAGATGTTGCTCAAATTGTTGGGTATGTCTCGGCCGCTCTCCTTGCAGGAAACAAAACCTACAGCGTTATTCACAAAGGAATGAGTGAAAGAAAACTAATGAGACTTAATCTTCGAAGTGAAGAACTCAGTCTTTTAGAAAAAGAAAAAACATTTATTCATAATTCAGTTGTGGAAATATCTAATTTGATGGGTGTAAAAAAAAGAAACTCTATCCACACTGTATTTTCGCAATGAAAACAATGAACTTGCGGTTTTAAAAATACTTGCCTCAGTGTATCGGCGCGCACGAGATTTAGCGATATTGCAAAATAAACAGAAGCTAGACTTGCAGCGAGCACATCGTGAGCGGTCATCAACTAACAAGCAAAGGCAGTCGGACGCGTAAACGCGCCGCTGCTTTGGGCGTTAGATTACTTATTCTTTATCTATAGCAACTTAGGGGGTTTTTATGGACCATGAGTTCGATGAGAAAAATCCCAAAATGGCCGTTGAGTTCTCGAATTCCAATCGTGAAAAAATGATTCGATTGCTCCCTCCATCTCTATCTAAAAAAGAAGAAGGCTTATACCTTAGAATAATAAAAAGCAAGGCTAACTATCTAAATAAGTTATCTTCATTATTCTCTGAAATGAATGAAATTTATGCTTACGTAGATAAATTTACGCCTTGCAAAAAAGGTTGCTCTCATTGCTGCCACATTCCAGTGTCAGTTTCAGAGCTAGAAGTGGAGTACATAGAGAAATCCTTAAAGATCAAGAGAAAAGAATTCTCTGCATATGACAAAACACAGGAAAAACCCTGCCCATTCCTAAAGGACAACGGTTGCAGCATATACAATGTGCGACCATTTGTTTGTAGAAGGCATGTTGTGTTAACAAAAACATCCTATTGGTGCGAAATTGAGCGTTGCAACCAAGAAATAATGCCACTATTAAATTTCACTGAAACCCAAAAAAGTTTTGAATATTTAATTTATGAGTCAGGAAAAAGCAGACTTTTTGATATAAGAGAAATATTTTAACTATAGCGCCCCAATAAAATATTCGCGTGAATTCGCAATATATCCCAAAGTATGGAAAACGCTTGTGATGCTCACCAACTAGAACAAGCCTTGGTTCGACTGTCTTAGGTGATAGCTTCATCATTGAGGACTTTGAGTCAGAAAGAAGGAGAGCTCGAAATTTTGGTTTGGAAAGCGGTTTATCAATCAGCCCGTAGGTTCGAATAGCGCAGCGTATTCGGACAATCGCGAATAACCCCGCCGCAATATAAGCAAGGATCGGAAGATCCCCTTGCGGGGTTGCTATCGGGCGCCTTGGAACAGCTCAAGGCTCATCGGTGCCACTATAAGCTAGATTTATGGGTTTTCCGATAATGACCCAAGTTTTGCTTATAGTGGCTACCGCCAGCCCATAAGCGCCTGTGGTGATCAACTTAACGGCTGCCGGGTGCTTGTGATAAATTCTTCCGATCCAACTACAGGTAGTTCCCCTGCCGCAGGGCGGTCAGCAGCTCATCCACCAGCGTATCTACCGGTTTACCGGCATTCAGCAGATGAATTTCCGGACTTTCCGGTGCCTCATAGGCGGAGTCGATACCGGTAAAATTCGTAATTTCCCCTGCCCGCGCTTTTTTATATAGCCCTTTCGGGTCGCGCTCTTCACAGATGGCGAGCGGCGCATCGACAAACACCTCGACAAACTCCCCTTCGCCCAAGAGGCTGCGCACCAGCGCCCGCTCGGCACGGAACGGCGAGATAAAGGCGGTGAGCACGATAAGGCCAGCATCCACCATCAGTTTTGCCACCTCGCCAACCCGGCGGATATTCTCCTGCCGCGCGGCATCATCGAAACCGAGATCGCCACAGAGACCGTGGCGCACATTGTCCCCATCCAGCAGGTAGGTGTGCTTGCCCTCAGCGGCCAGCGCCTGCTCCAGCGCCCCCGCCAGGGTCGATTTGCCCGCCCCAGAGAGCCCGGTAAACCAGATCACCAGCGGCTTTTGCCCTTTCAATTCGGCCCGGCTCTGTTTGTCGACGGCATGCTTGTGCCACACGATATTGCTCATCCCACACTCCTTGCTTGGCGCTCACGCCTCAAAACTTAAACGGTCCGGAACCACGGGGAGCCGCCTCAGACTATCAGCCGACAACGTGCTGGTGCCATGGCATTGCTCATCCCACACTCCTTGCTTGGCGCTCACGCCTCAAAACTTAAACGGTCCGGAACCACGGGGAGCCGCCTCGGACTATCCGCCGACAACGTGCTGGTGCCATGACATTACTCATCCCAACACGCCTTGATTGGCGCTCACGCCTTAAAACGGAAACAGCAGGGGCACCATCACAATCACCCCGAGGCTATAGGCCAGCGAGACCGGCAGGGCCAGCTTGAGGTAGTCCGGCATCTTGTAGTTGCCCGCGGCATAGACCATCAGGTTGGTCTGGTAGCCGTAGGGCAGGATAAAGCTGGAGCTCGCCCCGAACAGCACCGCCAGAATAAACGGCATGGTCGAGACATCCATGCTGAGCGCCAGCTGGTAACCCATGGGGAAGGCCAGCGCGGCGGCGGCGTTGTTGCTCATCAGCTCGGTCAGCACTAGGGTAAACACATAGATACCGATAAAGGCGATGATGGGGCTGGCACCGTTGAACTCCCCCATCAGCCAGTCGGCGATAAGCTTGGCCAGTCCGCTCTTTTCGAGCTGATCGGCGATGGCCAGCGCCCCGCCCACCACCAGCCAGATATCCAGCGGGAAGCGGCGGCGGATCTCGTCCAGGGTCAGAATGCGGGTGAGCAGCAACGCCACCAGCATCAGCAGCAACCCCTTGAACAGCGGCACCAGATCGAATACCGAGAGCGCCAACACCCCGAGAAAGCCCAGCACCACGGCAGCGCTGCGCTTGCCATCGAGGCGGGTGGAGGCCTCCAGCCCGCTCACCACCACAAACTCCCGCCCCAACGATTTGTTGCGGGCAAACTGGGGGCCGGGGGCCAGCAGCAAGGTGTCACCGGCATGCAGCTCAATCTGGCCGAGGCCACCGGTGAGCTGGGTTTCGCCGCGGCGCACCGCCAGCACCACCGCATCGAAGTGGGTGCGAAATTCGGCATCCTTGATGGTCTGACCCACCAGCCGCGAGCTGTGGCTGACGATCACCTCCACCAGATGCTGGCCGTTGAGGCGGTGCTGGCCGTAGAGATCCAGCCCCTTCATCTCCTGCAACACGCCGACGCTCTCCACATCGCCGCAAAAGAGCAGTACGTCCCCTTCGTGCAGCTCGTGTTCCGGCTGCACCGGGCAGATCACCTGATCGCCGCGAATGATTTCCGCCAGATAGAGGCTTTTCAGGCTGCGCAGGCCATTCTCCTTGACGCTGCGCCCCGCCAGCGGCGATCCGGCGCCCACCTTGGCTTCGAGAAAGTAGCCAGATTCCCGGCTCATCTCGGTATCCTGCTCCGGCAGGTGGCGGGCAAACAGCAGCACGGCCACCAGACCGGTCAGCAGGGTACCCGCCCCCACCATAAAGAAGTCGAACATGCCGAGCGGCGGTACCCCCATCTTGATGAGGAAGCTGTTGACGATCAGGTTGGTGGAGGTGCCGATCAGGGTCAGCACCCCGCCAAAAGTGGCCGCGAAGCACATGGGCAGCAGCAGCCGCGATGGCGCATGGTTGGGGTTGCGTTTGACCGCTCCCAGCATGGAGGCCACCACGGCGGTGTTGTTGACGAAGGCAGACAGGAAGGCGGTGGAGAACCACACCTTCACCAGCACCTTGTTGAATGAACCCGTGCCCACCAGATTGGCGAACCAGCTCATGATGCGGGTCTTCTCCACCGCCAACGACACCAGCAGCAACAGCACCAGCGTCAGCAGGGCACTGTTGGTGTAGCCCGCCATCACGGCGTTGATATCCGCCAGCCCGCTCAGGTAGGTGATGAGCACGGCGCCCGAGAAGAGCAGCGCCGGGCGGAGTTTGCCCTGGATCAGCAGGGCCACGAGAGCAGCCAGCAGACCCAGCACCAGGAATTGTTGCCAGGTCATGGGCTTACTCCTTGCTTGTGTCGTTACCGATGGCAAGGGCTTGCCAGTGCGGGAAGTGCTTGCGCACCAGGGCGTTGAGCTCGATCTCAAACTCGCTGTAGTGCCCTTTTGCCGCTTTGGCCGCCAAGCCTTCCACTATCATGCCGGCGCCGACGGTGACGTTGGTCAGCCGGTCGATCAGGATAAAGCTGCCGGTATCGCGGATCTCCTGATACGGGTCGAACGCCACCGGGTCGGTGAGGCTGAGCTCGCACAGGCCAATCTCGTTGAGCTTGAGCTCGCTCGCAGGCAGCTCGTCCAGCTTGTTGATCTCGATGCGGTGGCGGATAGCCTCCACCTGACCACGGCTCTTCTTGGTGGCCAGTTTGACGTCGTAGACCCGGCCCGGTTGCAGGGACTCCTCCCCCATCCAGACGATATGGGCCAGCACATTCTGGGTCACTTGCGGCCGCTTGGCGGCATCCACCAGCAGGTCGCCGCGGCTGATGTCGATCTCGTCGGCAAAGGTGACCGTGATGGCCTGACCCGGCAGGGCGTACTCCAGATCGCCGTCGAAGGTGACGATGCGAGTGACTGTGCTCTCCTTGCCCGACGGCAGCACCGCAAGCCGGTCGCCGACCCGCAGAATGCCGGAGGCAAGCGTGCCCGCGAAGCCGCGAAAATCGAGGTTGGGGCGGTTCACATACTGCACCGGCAGGCGTACCGGATGGCGCTCCAGCTCGCGCTCAACCTCGGCAGACTCCAGCAGAGCAAGCAGGGTTTCGCCCTGATACCAAGCCAGCTTGTCGCTCTGGTTGACCACGTTGTCACCGTCCAGCGCCGAGACCGGCACGATATGGATGGTGTCGACGCTGAGCTTCTTGGCGAACTCGCGGTAGTCGGCACTGATGCGCTCGAACACCTCCTGACTGAACTCCACCAAATCCATCTTGTTGACTGCCACCACGAACTGCTTGATGCCGAGCAGGCTCGCGATAAAGCTGTGGCGGCGGGTCTGATCCAGCACGCCTTTGCGGGCGTCGATCAGGATGATGGCCAGATCGCAAGTGGAGGCGCCGGTGGCCATGTTGCGGGTGTACTGCTCGTGGCCCGGGGTATCCGAGATGATAAATTTGCGCTTGGCGGTGGAGAAGTAGCGGTAGGCCACGTCGATGGTGATGCCCTGCTCGCGCTCTGCTTGCAGGCCATCCACCAGCAGCGCCAAGTCCAGCTTCTCGCCGGTGGTGCCCAGCTTCTGGCTGTCGGACTCCAGCGCTTTGAGCTGATCTTCATAAATCTGCTGGGAGTCGTGCAGCAGGCGACCGATAAGGGTGCTCTTGCCGTCATCCACGCTGCCGCAGGTGAGAAAACGCAGCAGACTCTTGTGCTGCTGGGCGTGCAGATAGGCTTCAATGCCCTGTTCGGTGATGGCGGTCTGAATATGGCTGTTCATGCTGACGACTCCTTAGAAATATCCCTGACGCTTCTTCTGCTCCATGGAGCCGGCCTGATCGTGGTCAATCAGCCGCCCTTGCCGCTCGCTCGAAGTGGTGAGCAGCATCTCTTCAATAATTTCCGGCAAGGTGGTGGCATCAGATTCGATGGCCCCGGTCAGCGGGTAGCAACCGAGGGTGCGGAAACGAACCAGCTCCTGCTTCACTTCGTCTTCCGGGCCGATGGGCATACGATCGTCATCCACCATGATCTTGATG
Source organism: Aeromonas sp. FDAARGOS 1405 (assembly GCF_019048265.1). Lineage (NCBI taxonomy): Bacteria > Pseudomonadati > Pseudomonadota > Gammaproteobacteria > Aeromonadales > Aeromonadaceae > Aeromonas > Aeromonas sp. FDAARGOS 1405. Next base: position 580,463 of record NZ_CP077311.1, read on the forward strand.
CCGTTGCGCTCCACCACCGGACGGTAAGCGGCGAAGTAGAGCGGCACTATGTCGATCTTTTCCAGATAGATGTATTGCCAGATATCCAGCTCGGTCCAGTTGGAGAGCGGGAACACCCGGATGCTCTCCCCCTTGTTGACCTGGCTGTTGTAAACGCGCCACAGCTCCGGGCGCTGGTTCTTCGGATCCCAGCGGTGGGACTTGTCACGGAAGGAGTAGACCCGCTCCTTGGCGCGGGACTTCTCCTCGTCGCGACGGGCGCCACCGAAGGCTGCGTCGAAGCCGTATTTGTTGAGCGCCTGCTTGAGCCCCTCGGTCTTCATGATGTCGGTGTGCTTGCCACTGCCGTGGACGAAGGGATTGATGCCCATGGCGAGCCCTTCCGGGTTCTTGTGGACGATAAGATCCAGCCCGTACTTCTTGGCGGTCTCGTCGCGGAACTTGATCATCTCCTTGAACTTCCAGTCGGTATCGACGTGAAGCAAGGGGAACGGGATCTTGCCCGGATAGAAGGCCTTGCGGGCCAGATGCAACATGACGGAGGAGTCCTTGCCGATGGAGTACATCATCACCGGGTTTTCAAATTCGGCAGCCACCTCGCGGATGATATGGATGCTCTCGGCTTCCAGCTGCTGCAGATGTGTCAATCTTTCACGGTCCATGTTGGTCCTCGGGTCATTGCTTATGCGCCTGCTCGGGGCGCTGGGTGGTTCAGTGCGCGGCCGCGCTGGCAGCCGCATCAAATATCTCTTTCTCGGTCAGGCCAGCTGCACCAGCTTGAGGTCGCAGCCATCGAGATCCGGGTTAGCGCGCTGCTGCTGGCCGCTCTTTTCCCCGCTTTTTTCTCCAAACCAGGCGAGCCGATCGCGCAGGGCGACCACTTCGCCGATGACGATAAGCGACGGGCTCACCGCCTGTTTGGCAAGCTCAGCCAAGTCGGCCAGCGTGCCGGTCAGCACCCGCTGGCGGGATGTGGTGCCGCGCTCGATGATGGCGATGGGGGTAGATGTGCTGCGGCCATGCTCCACCAGCTGCTGCTGGATATGCTCGGAGCGCATCAGCCCCATGTAGATGACCAGGGTCTGACTGGTAGCAGCGAGCTGCTGCCAGTCGGGCTCCTTGCCCTCTTTCTGGCAATGGCCAGTGATAAAGACGGCGCTCTGGGCGTAATCACGGTGAGTGAGCGGAATGCCGGCATAGGCGGTGGCACCGGCGGCGGCCGTGATGCCGGGCACCACCGAGAAGGGGATTCCTTCATCGGCCAGCACTTCCAGCTCCTCGCCACCCCGGCCAAACATAAAGGGATCGCCCCCTTTCAGCCGCACCACCCGGTTGCCCGCCTTGGCGTATTCCACCAGCAGGCGATTGGTCTCCTCCTGCGGCACGCTGTGGGCGCCCGCCTTCTTGCCGACCGACACCAGAGTGGCATCACGACGCACCAGATCGAGGATCTCGGCGGAGACCAGCTGGTCGTAGAGCACCACTTCGGCCTGTTGAATCTGTTGCAGCGCCTTGAGGGTCAACAGGCCCGGATCGCCAGGGCCCGCGCCGACCAAGACCACTTCGCCCACTTCGCTTTTCGCCTGATCGAGGCCATCACTCAGCCACTGCTCGGCCCCTTGCCAATCCTCTTTTTCAATCAGGCTGGCGAGGGTGTTGGAGGCAAAGGCGCGCTCCCAGAAGCGGCGGCGGTCGGATATGGAAGAGAGCACCCGCTTGGCCTTGTCACGGACCCGGCCGGAGAGCTCGGTCAGCCCGCCAAGATGGCGCGGCAGCAGGCTCTCCAGCCGCTCGCGCAGCAAGCGCACCAGCACCGGCGCCTTGCCGCCGCTGGAGACCGCCACCATCAGCGGCGAGCGATCAATGATCGAGGGGAAGATAAAGCTGGAGCGCTTGGGGTCATCCACCACGTTCACGAACAGGCCCAGCTGATTGGCACTTTGATAAACCAGTGCGTTGACTTCGACGTTGTCGGTCGCCGCCACCACCAAAATCTGGCCTGCCAGATGGGCAGGGGTAAAACGCTCCGCCAGATGGGTAAAACGACCGGTGAATTCCGCAAATTCCGGTTCAAGCTCCGGGGAGACCAGGGTCAGCCGGGCACCGGCTGCCAGCAGCAGGCGCGCCTTGCGCAGGGCAACCTCGCCCCCGCCCACCAGCAGTACCGGGCGGCCTTCCAACTTGGCAAACATAGGTAAATAATCCATTTCGGCCCATCCCTCGGAACACGACTAATATGGGGCGACTATAGGCAGGGCAGCTTATCCCTCAAAATAATAAAAAATGCTTTTTAATGCGTTTTGGTAATTAGCAAAGCCAATTCATGACAAAGGCGTACAAAGTCACTTGTGGTACCTGACGCCAGACCATAGGCTAGGGACTGTGTTTCATAAGGAGCTAAATGATGAATGAATCATTGATTGTGCTAGGGATTTTCGTGTTCCTGGTGCTCGCCACCCTGAGCGCGGGCATCAAGATAGTGCCCCAGGGCTACAACTGGACGGTGGAGCGCTTCGGCCGCTACACCCGCACCCTGACCCCGGGCCTCAACCTGCTGATCCCCTACGTGGATCGGGTCGGCCACAAGATCATCATGATGGAGCAGGTGCTGGATATCCCGGCACAAGAGGTGATCTCCCGCGATAACGCCAACGTCACCATCGACGCCATCAGCTTTGTGCAGGTGGTGGATGCCCGCAAAGCGGGTTATGAGGTCAACGATCTCACCAGCGCCATCCGCAATCTCACCATGACCAATATGCGCACCGTGCTCGGTGCCATGGAGCTGGACGAGATGCTCTCCCAGCGCGACACCATCAACGAGAAACTGCTGCGCACCATGGATGCCGCCACCGCCCCCTGGGGCATCAAGGTGACCCGCATCGAGATTAAAGATGTGCGCCCACCGCTGGCACTGGTCGAGGCGATGAACGCCCAGATGAAGGCCGAGCGCCAGAAACGGGCCGAGGTACTGGAGGCCGAAGGGGTGCGCCAGTCCAAAATCCTGAAAGCGGAAGGCGAGAAGCAGTCCCAGATCCTCAAAGCCGAGGGTGAGCGTCAGGCCGCCTTCCTCGCCGCAGAAGCGCGGGAGCGGGCTGCCGAGGCGGAAGCCAAGGCGACTCATATGGTATCCCAAGCCATCGCCGCCGGAGATCTGCAGGCCATCAACTACTTCGTGGCCCAGAAATATACCGAGGCACTGGCCCGCATCGGTGAAGGCCCCAACAGCAAGATCATCATGATGCCGCTGGAAGCAGGCAGCCTGATTGGCTCTGTGGCTGGCATGGCCGAGCTGTTCAACAAAGATGGCAAGGGCAGCAAGTCATGACAGCCCTGTTAGAGGGGCTGACCCACTGGCACTGGCTGGGACTCGGCTTCATTCTGCTGGCCATCGAGGTGCTCGGCTCGGTGGGCTTTTTGCTCTGGACCGGCATCGCCGCGCTGGAAGTGGGGCTACTGCTGCTGATCTGGCCCTTTGGTTGGCAGGCACAGTTGCTTCTGTTTGCGGTGCAATCCCTGCTCACCACCTGGGCCTGGTGGCGCTGGCAGCACCAGCGCGACAACTCGGGTCAGGATGCCGCCAGCACCATCAACGAGCGGATGCAGAGCTATATGGGCCGCGAGCTGACCCTGCTGGATGATGTCACCCAGGGCACCAGCCGGGTGCATCTGGACGATACGGTCTGGACGGTGCGCTGCGACGAGTCGCTGCCTGCGGGCAGCAAGGTCAGGGTAGTGGGGGCCGACTCCCACATCCTGCTGGTTGAACCCCGCAACTGACGCAACTCTGCCGTCGAGTCATAAAAAAGCCCGCGATCGCTCGCGGGCTTTTGTCTCTCTGGCTGCCACTCAGGTACGCAGCCGATCGAGCTGACTGGCGAGCGCCGTGGCCGCTTGCTCCAGCGCCTCGCTCAGTTGATGGCTGGAGCTGGCCTCCTGCCCAATCACGTTGGCGGTATCACCGATCCGCATCAAATTCTTGTTGATATCGTCACTGACGGCGCTCTGCTGCTCGGCGGCGGTAGCCACCTGACTGATGTGGTCGTGGATCTGCTGGATCTGCGCCACCACCCGATTGAGCGCCTCGAACGCCTGCTCGGTGCCCTGCACCGTGGTGGTGGAGCGCTCGATGCCGGTATTCATCAGACGTTGACTGCTGCTCACCTCTGTTTGCAGGCTACCAATCAGCTGGCCGATCTCGTCGGTCGATTCACGGGTCTTGTTGGCCAGCGCCCTTACCTCATCCGCCACCACAGCAAAGCCACGGCCCATATCACCCGCACGTGCCGCTTCGATGGCGGCATTGAGGGCCAGCAGATTGGTCTGCTCGGCAATGGCACGGATCACATCGAGGATCCGGCTGATATTGGTGCTGCGCTGGGCCACCAGCGCCACCGCTTTATCCGCCTCATGCATATCGCCGACCAGAGTATGGATCTCGTTGCGAGCATTGCTGAGGGTCTGCTGGGCGGTATTGATGTGGTGGGTCGCCGCTTCCGACTCCTGCGCCGCCTGCTCGGCATAACCCGCCACGCTGACTGCCGTGGTGCTCATCTGATGCATGGCGCTCACCACGCTCTCCAGCTCCAGATTCTGCTCGTCCAGACTACTGCGCATGGTGTCGGCGGTATGTTTCATCTCCCGCGCCTGCTGGTAGACCTGCTGACCAATCCCCTTGCTCATTTGCACCATGCCCCGCAGCTTGCCGAGGAAGGCATTGAGCTGAGAACCCAGATCGATCAGCTCCTGATGGGTGTCGATCTCCATCTGCTGGGTCAGGTCCCCCTCGTTGCTGGAGAGATGGCCCACATGGCGGCTGATAAGAGAAAGTGGCGCTGTGATGGTCTGGATAAACCAGACCAGCAGCCCCAGCACCAACAGGGTAATCCCGCCCATGGCGATGATCTGCTGCCGCTGGGCATCCACCAGCAGGGTGCCCAGTTCATTGCTGATGGCGTGAGCCTTGCCGAGCGCCAGCGCCTTGGGCACCTTGATCATCAACCACCACTGGGTATTGGCTGCCTCAACCCGGATGGGCTGATGAAGAATGAAGTCACTGTCGCTGCTGACCGGCTGACCGTCAGGCAGGGTCAGGCCCACCTCCTTGAGTGGACGGCCCAGCTTGTCGGCATAGCGGTTGCTGCCCACAATCAGCCCCATCTTGCTGACCAGAGTCACATCCGCCTTGTTGTCATAGAGGCTCTTGCCAAGGTTTTCAGCTAGTTGCTGGAAGATGGGCAGGTTCATATCCACTCCGGCCAGCCCGACAAACTTGCCGTCACGCAGCACGGGCACCGTCAGGCTGGTCATCAGCATCTTGTTGCCCGGGCTGATTTCGTAGAGGTAGGGCTCCATCAGGCAGGGCTGGCGGGTATCGCGGCCACAGAGATACCACTCGCTGTTGCGAATGCCGAACTCGTTGAGGGAGGTATCAAACTTGGCCTCGCTGGCAGCGGCGTCCACCGCTTGCTGGGCGACGGCCCCTCCCTGATCCTTGGTGAAATAGACCTCCAGACTCCCCTTGCTTGCCACCGAGTGGCTGGCCCCGCCCAGCCAGTTGCCATCCTCGCCATCATAGCCATCCGGTTCAAACTGGGCATAAATGGAGCTGATCCCGCTCGCCTGCTGCAGGCTGCTGCCGAGCAGAGACTCCACTTGGGGCCGCGACAAGCGCAGTTCCGGTTTGACCATCCCGGCTTCAATCTGGGCGGTCACGGTCAGGGGGATCTGATAGGAGTTCTGCATCAGCGAGGCAATCTGGATGGCATAGCGCTCTGCCTGATACTGCAGGCTGCGGGAGACCTCCTCTTCCAGTGCATCGCTGGTCTGGGTCATCACCATGTTGCGAAGGGAGCTGAAAGAGGCCGATTGCAACAGGGTCATGGCCAGCCCGGTCAGCAGAAAGAGCCCCATGGTAAGGCACAACAACTTGAACTTGAGGGAACGTTGCTTCATGCGACAACTCCTTATGGCAGAATAACAACGAATTACTTGAGTATATTCGCCCACTTGCGCTTCACCCGATTTGTTGATGGGTTTGTGGCAGGCTTCTGGTTATAATTTTTGCCTTCCCGAGCGTTGATGGAACAGTCGCAATGAGCAATGCACTGAGCAGTGTCCCGCCGGTAGTCGCGATGGACTACCCCTTTCCGGCCAAACCTCTTCCCCTGAGTGCCGAGCAGAGAACGACCTTGACCACAGAAATCAAGGCGCTGCTCAAGGAGCGCAAAGCGGTACTGGTCGCCCACTACTACACGGATCCCGAGATCCAGGCGCTGGCCGAAGCCACCGGCGGTTTCGTCGGTGACTCGCTGGAGATGGCCCGCTTTGGTCGCGATCACGAGGCGCAGACCCTGATCGTCGCCGGGGTACGTTTCATGGGCGAGACCTCCAAGATCCTGAGCCCCCACAAGCGGGTGCTGATGCCGACTCTGGAGGCCGAATGCTCCCTCGATCTGGGCTGTCCCATCGAACAGTTCTCCGCCTTCTGCGATGCCAATCCCGACCATACCGTGGTGGTCTACGCCAATACATCGGCTGCGGTCAAAGCGCGGGCTGACTGGGTGGTGACCTCCAGCATTGCGCTGGAGATCGTCGAACACCTCGACAGTCTGGGTCACAAGATCATCTGGGGCCCGGATCGCCATCTGGGCGCCTATATCGAGAAGAAGACCGGGGCGCAGATGCTGCGCTGGCAGGGCCACTGCATCGTCCACGACGAGTTCAAGGCCCGTGCCCTGCGCGAGCTGAAAGAGCAGAATCCGGACGCCGCCGTGCTGGTTCATCCGGAATCCCCCGCCTCGGTGATCGAGCTGGCCGATGCGGTGGGCTCCACTAGCCAGCTGATCAAGGCGGCCAAAGAGCTGCCCCAGCAGAAGCTGATCGTGGCGACCGATCGGGGCATCTTCTACAAGATGCAGCAGGCCTGTCCGGAGAAAGAGATGGTGGAAGCACCGACCGGTGGCGATGGCGCTACCTGCCGCAGCTGCGCCCACTGCCCCTGGATGGCGATGAACGGTCTGGTGGCGATCAAGGAGGCGCTCACCGACGGTGCCGAGCGCCACGAGATCCATGTCGATGAAGCGCTGCGGGTAAAGGCCCTCATTCCGCTCGACCGAATGCTCAATTTCGCAGCCGAACTCAAGCTCAAGACCCAGGGCAACGCCTGATTGCCACCGTCACGAGATGCAAAGAGGGCTCCCGCGGGAGCCCTCTTTATTTATCTGAACCTCATCCTGCTCAGATGATCACGGTGGAGAGGCTGTGCTCTTCATCCGGCGCAACGGTCACACCCGCCTCGCCAGCGATTGCTGCTTCGACGCAGAGCATGGTGCGATAGCCATCGTCGCTCATGTCGGCCATGGCGGTGGCCCCTTCCAGCCAGGGGGTCCAGACCACCACGCTGTCGTGGTTGCCACTGACAACCCGGATCTCGCGCTCACCATCCTGCACGCTCACCAGCGCCTCTGGCTGCCAGTAGACCCGATCCAGCGGCCCGCTCAGGGTCAATGCCCCCTGCTGCTTGGCATCCTGTCCGGTCAGCTTGTCGGCATAGGGCTCGCCCAGGCCGGTGACGCTTACCGCCTCTGGTGCGCTGATCTGCAAATAGGTGTGCAGCGCACCGCTATAGGTCAATGGCTGAGCACCTGTGTTGCGAGTGGTCAGCACCAGCGAAAGCTCTTTGCCCACCAGCACGTCCAGTTCCAGCTCGAAGGGGTGATCCCACAGGGCGCGGGTTGCATCGCTGTCGCGCAGGGAAAGATGAACAAGCGTGCCGTCAGCGTGATCGGAGACCCCGTCCAGCATCCAGAGGGTGGTACGGGCAAAACCGTGGGAGGGCTTGCCGCTACCGACGCGGGCGGGCGCCGGGCCAAACCAGGGCCAGCAGATCGGGATACCACCACGAACAGGCTTGCTGCCATCCAGCACCGCTTTGTCGCTCAGCCAGATAGAGGCCGACTCGCCATGACGCTGATAGCTCAGCACATGGGCGCCAAACAGGCTGATCTCGGCCTTGGCATAGTCGTTATTAATGGTGAGAACCGGCAGACCGGCCGCATTGTTGGCAAGCTTGCAATTGGCTGTCAGGGGACGAATGGATTGCATGTGGACTCCTGTCATCAGGGGAAACCGAAAAACAAAAAGGCGGCCAATGGCCGCCTTTTTCAAGCTACGCGATTGCGCATCCCAAATTACTTGGAGATGTGAGCGATCAGGTCCAGAACTTTGCTGGAGTAGCCCATTTCGTTGTCGTACCAGGATACAACTTTAACGAATTTGTCGTTCAGCTGGATACCAGCCTTGGCGTCGAATACGGAGGTCTGACGCTCACCCAGGAAGTCGGTAGATACAACTTCGTCTTCGGTGTAGCCCAGAACGCCTTTCATAGCGCCTTCGGAAGCAGCTTTCATCGCTTCGCAGATTTCTGCGTAGGTGGCAGCTTTCTTCAGGTTAACGGTCAGGTCAACAACAGACACGTCCGGAGTCGGAACACGGAAAGCCATACCGGTCAGCTTGCCTTTCAGTTCCGGGATAACTACGCCAACAGCTTTGGCTGCACCGGTAGAGGACGGGATGATGTTCTGAGCCGCACCGCGGCCACCGCGCCAGTCTTTGGCAGACGGACCATCAACGGTCTTCTGGGTAGCAGTGGTAGCGTGAACGGTGGTCATCAGGCCAGACTCGATACCGAAGGTATCGTTCAGAACCTTGGCGATCGGTGCCAGGCAGTTGGTGGTGCAGGAAGCGTTGGAAACGATGTCCTGGCCAGCGTAGGTAGAGTCGTTAACACCCATTACGAACATCGGGGTGGCGTCTTTGGACGGGCCAGTCAGAACAACTTTCTTGGCACCAGCAGCGATGTGCTTACGAGCAGTCTCGTCGGTCAGGAACAGACCGGTAGCTTCAGCAACAACGTCAACACCGATTTCGCCCCACTTCAGGTTGGCCGGGTCACGCTCAGCGGTAACACGTACGGTTTTGCCGTTTACAACCAGGTTGCCGTCTTTAACTTCAACGGTACCGTTGAAACGACCGTGAGTTGAATCGTACTTCAGCATGTAAGCCATGTAGTCAACATCGATCAGGTCGTTGATACCAACAACTTCGATGTCTGCACGCTCGCAAGCCAGACGGAATACGAAACGACCGATACGGCCAAAACCGTTAATACCTACTTTGATAGTCATATTTAGTTACCTAACTGTTCAGTAGTCAAAGAAAATTCCGCTTGTAAATTTACTAGAACTCTCCGGTGAGTCAACCAACATTCTGTCTGAAATTGCGCTATATCATGAAAAACTGTGAAATTAATTTTCTGTTTATGTAACTGATTACCACGTTTTGACGAAAAAAGTGCCAGTTCGTGGCATCGCGCAGATATCAACAATAGTGCCTACTCGGTCACACAACCATTCACAGAGATATGTAAAAATGTGCGCGGTTTAGCATGGCCAAAGAGCCACTGTTCAAGTACCACCCCATAAAAATCAAACAAAATAGTATAGATAGAATCCACAGCGGGAATTCTCAAACTATGACCACCCTGATTGAACAGCTGGCTGCCGCAAAAGGTATCGCCAGCGAGTATGTCGATGCCTGGGGCCACCCGGCCCAGGTATCAGAAGAGAGCAAGGCCGCCATGCTGGGCGCCATGGGCTACCGCGTCGATGACGAGGCCGCACTGGTGCAGCAGCTGGAAGAGGAGCATCGCCAGCACTGGCTGCGGGCGCTGGATCCTGTGATGGTGGTTCGCACCGGCGACGCCGTTACCCTTGAGGTTCGCCTCCCCATCGAATTCGTCAACGACGCCCTCACCTGGCAGCTCCAGCAGGAGCAGGGTGCAGTGCTGTCCGGTCAATTCACCCCCATCGAGGGTGAGCTGGTCGGCGTGGCCGAATTTGAAGAGATGGAGTGCCAGGCCTATCGCGTCACGCTGGATATGGCCCCGGAGCTGGGTTATCACCAGCTGGTGTTGCTGGAAGAGGGCAATGACGAGCCGCTGGCCACCATGCGCCTCATCGTTGCCCCCAAGGCCTGCTACAAGCAGGCGCCGATTGCCGATGGCCGCAAGGTATGGGGTCCGAGCGTGCAGCTTTACTGCCTGCGCAGCCGCCATAACTGGGGTATCGGTGACTTCAGCGATCTGGGCCAGCTGGTTGAGAAAGCCGCCGCCTGGGGTGCCCACTTCGTCGGCCTCAACCCTATCCACGCCCTCTATCCGGCCAATCCGGAGAGCGCCAGTCCCTACAGCCCCTCTTCCCGTCGCTGGCTCAACGTAGCCTATATCAATGTGGAAGCGGTGCCCGAATTCCAGCAGAACGATCGCCTGAAAGCGGAAGTGGCAAGTCCTGCCTTCCAGCAGCATCTGGCCGATCTGCGCGCCAAAGAGAACGTCGATTACACCGGCGTCATCGAGACCAAGATCGGCATGCTGCGTCAGGTGTTCGACGATGCCACCCTGAGCGCCGAACGTCAGGCCGCCTTCGATGCCTTCGTCGCCGCCGGTGGCGACAGCCTGCAACAGCAGGCTGCATTTGATGCCCTGCAGGCCCACTTCTATGCCAAAGGCGAAAATGCCTGGGGCTGGCCGGTATGGCCGCAGGAGCTGCGCGATTACCACAACCCTGCCGTTGCCGCCTGGATGGCCGAGCACCCGCAAGATGTAAACTTCTATCTCTATCTGCAGTTCCTGGCTGATGAGCAATTGGCGCAAGCCGATGCCCGTGCCAAAGCTGCCGGCATGGTGATGGGTATCTACCGGGATCTGGCGGTGGGCGTCTCCGAAGGCTCCACCGAGATCTGGGCAAACCAGGATCTCTACTGCCCGAAAGCCTCTGTCGGTGCGCCGCCCGATATCCTCGGCCCGCTCGGTCAGAACTGGGGCCTGCCCCCGATGAACCCGAACAAGCTGTTTGAAGCGGCCTACCAGCCGATGGTGGACTTGTTCCGTGCCAACATGCGCTCCTGCGGCGCACTGCGCATCGACCACGTGATGGCACTGCTGCGCCTGTGGTGGGTACCGCCCGGAGCGTCCGCCGCCAAGGGCGCCTACATCTACTATCCGGTCAACGATCTGCTGGGCATTCTGGCTCTCGAATCCCACCGCAATCAGTGCCTGCTGATCGGCGAGGATCTGGGCACCGTGCCGGAGGGGATCGACGTGACTCTGAAAGAGAACGGCGTCCACTCCTACAAGGTGTTCTTCTTCGAGCGCTCCAAGGAAGATGGCGGCTTTATCTCCCCGGCGCACTACACCGAGCAGGCGATGTCAGCCCTGACCACCCACGACATGCCGACTCTCAAGGGCTTCTGGCACTGCGATGATCTGGCGCTCGGCCGTCAACTGGGTCTGTATCCGGATGAAGATGTGCTGAAGACTCTGTATGCTGATCGCCACCAGGCCAAACAGCGGATCCTCGACAGCCTGCATGCCCACAAGGTCATCTCTGACAACATCAGTCATGACGTGAACTGGGTCGGCATGAACACCGAACTCAACCACGGTCTGCAGATCCATATGTCCCGCGGCAGCTGTGCCCTGTTCAGTACCCAGCTGGAAGACTGGCTGGAGATGGACAAGCCGGTCAACGTACCGGGCACCAGTTACGAATACCCCAACTGGCGCCGCAAGCTTTCCGCTGATCTGGAAGATATTTTTGCCAATGAGGCACTCAAGGCACTGGCTGGCAAGATGAGCCAAGCCCGTGATGAGGCCAGTCGTTGAGACGCTGTCTCCCACAGCGCTCTCACCTAAATCCACTCCGGCTTCGGCCGGAGTGGATGCTCTGTCATGAAAGGAAATCTCGATGCTCGTTGAACGTTTGGTTGCTGCCCGCTGTTCCGATCCCTTCTCTCACTTAGGCCTGCAGGCCAATCCGGATGGGCCCGGCCTCAAACTGACCGCCTGGTTGCCTGATGCCCTCGAAGTTCGCGTCAAGGATCTCAAGTCGGGCAAAGTCGTTGCCACCCTGGCGCCCACCGATGAATCGGGTCTTTTTGAAACTGTTTTCACCCGCCGCAAAAACTCCTTCCCCTATCAGCTGCTCGCCAGCTACCAAGATGCCACCACCGAGGTCATCGACCCCTATCAGTTTCAGGATGCCGCCTGGGCAGGCCTGGCCGAACTGACCGCCCAGCCGGAAAACCTCTATCACACCCTTGGCGCCCAGCTGCGCACCGTGGAGCATCTTGGCCAGCAGGTGGAAGGGGTGCGTTTTGCGGTCTATGCGCCGAGCGCCACCGCCGTGAGCCTCATCGGCGATTTCAACTTCTGGGATGGCCGCCGCCACCCGATGCAGCGCAGCCTCTGCGGTCACTGGGTGCTGTTTGTGCCGGGCCTCAAGGCCGGGGATCGCTACAAGTTTGAGCTCAAAGACCCCATGGGCAACCGGCTGCCCCACAAGAGCGATCCGGTCGGCTTTTACTGCGAGCAGTATCCGTCGTTCGCCTCCGTGGTCTATGACCACGCCCAGTACCAGTGGCAGGATGCCGAGTGGATTGCCAGCCAGCACAACGACAAACGCGAGCAGCCGCTCTCCATCTATGAGCTGCACGTCGGCTCCTGGAAACGCCACCCCAACGGCGACAGCCTGAGCTGGCGTGAACTGGCAGTGGAGCTGGTCGCCTACGTCAAGGAGATGGAGTACACCCACATCGAGCTGCTGCCGGTCTCCGAGCACCCCTTCAGCGGCTCCTGGGGCTACCAGCCGGTGGGCATGTTCTCCCCCACCAGCCGCTACGGCACCGCTGATGATTTCAAATACTTCGTCGACCAGTGCCACCAGGCCGGGATCGGCATCATTCTGGACTGGGTGCCCGCCCACTTCCCGTCCGATGCCCACGGCCTGGCCCGTTTCGATGGCACCCCGCTCTACGAATATGAAGATCCGCGCCGTGGCTGGCACCCGGACTGGAACTCCTACATCTACGACTTTGGCCGCGACACAGTGCGCCAGTTCCTGGTGGCGAGCGCCCTGTTCTGGCTCGACAAGTTCCACATCGACGGACTGCGGGTGGATGCGGTCGCCTCCATGCTCTATCTGGACTACTCCCGCAACGCCGGTGAGTGGGTACCGAACGTCGATGGCGGCAACCACAACTACGAGGCGATCAGCCTGCTCAAGTGGACCAACGAGGAGGTCTACGGCAAGTATCCCCACGCCATGACCATAGCCGAAGAGTCCACCGCCTTTGCCGGGGTATCCCGCCCCACCTTCCTCGGCGGCCTCGGCTTTGGCTTCAAGTGGAATATGGGCTGGATGCACGACACCCTTACCTATATGCAGAAAGAGCCGATCCACCGTCGCTACCACCACAACGACATGACCTTCTCCATGGTTTACCACTATGACGAGAACTTCATCCTGTCGCTCTCCCACGACGAGGTGGTGCACGGCAAGCACTCCATGCTCTACAAGATGCCGGGCGACGAGTGGCAGCAAGCCGCCAACTTGCGAGCCTACATGGGCTTTATGTACGCCCACCCGGGCAAGAAGCTCAATTTCATGGGCACCGAACTGGCCCAAAGCAACGAGTGGAACCACGATGCCCAACTGCCCTGGCACCTGCTGCAATATCCCAAGCATGCCGGTCAGCAGCGGCTGATCCACGATCTCAACCACCTCTACCGTCATGAGCCTGCCTTGTATCAGGCCGATTATGAGCAGACCGGCTTCCGCTGGCTGGATCACAACGATGCCGACAACAGCATCTTTGCCTGGCTGCGGGCGGACAAAGAGGGCAAGCAGGCTATTGTGGTGGCTTGCAACTTCACCCCGGTGCCCCGTATCGAATATCGGATCGGCGTCCCTGCGGCAGGCCACTATCGGGTGGTGCTCAACACCGACAGCGAGTATTACTGGGGCAGTAACTATGATGTAGGTCTGGTGTTCGCTGCCGAGCCGACCCCCTGGCAGGGGATGGCACACAGCATAGTGCTGGATCTGCCGCCGCTGGCGACCTTGTTTATCAAACAGGAGTCTTGATGCTTGTAATGGAAAAAGGGGTGGGCCACCCGCTGGGGGCCCGCCTTGACGAGAACGGTTGCCACTTCTGCGTCTGGGCCCCCCAGTCGGACAAGGTGGAGATCTGCCTGTACGACGAGCAGGAGCATGAGCTGATGCGGCTGGAGTTGCCCGGCCGCCGTGGCCAGTATCGCTTTGGCTACGTGCGCGGCGTAAAGGCCGGTCAGCGCTACGGCTATCGGGTCTATGGCACCCCGCAGGAGGGGATGCTGTTCGATCCGCAAAAACTGCTCATTGACCCCTACGCCAAGGCGCTCAGTCGTCCCACCTACTGGGATGAAGCCCTCTATCAGGGTGATAGTGCCGGGATGATTGCCAAGTCGGTGGTAGTGGATGACAGTTTTGACTGGCAAGGGGTTGGCAAACCCGGGATCAGTCCGGCCCGCACCATTATCTACGAGACCCACGTCAAGGGCTTTACCAAGCAGCACCCGGGGATCCCCAAAGCGCTGCAGGGCACCTATCTTGGCATCTGTCACCCGCTGGTTATCGAGCACATGAAGAGCCTCGGTATCACCTCGGTGCAACTGATGCCGGTGGCCGCCTTCATGTCGGAACCGCGACTGGAGCAGTTGGGACTGACCAACTACTGGGGCTACAACCCCATTGCCTTCTTCGCCCCGGAGCCACGCTACAGCACCAGGGCCGACGAGGCGGTGACCGAGTTCAAGACCATGGTGCGCGAGCTGCACCGGGCCGGGCTCGAGGTGATCCTGGATGTGGTCTACAACCACACTGCCGCCTCGGGCTTCGACGGCCCTACCCTCTCGTTCAAGGGCTTTGACAACGCCGGTTACTACGCCTTCGAAGCGGGCCCCCACGGCCCGGACTACACCCGTCACGCCAACGTGACCGGCTGTGGCAACAGCGTCAATCTGGATCACCCCAACACCCTGCGACTGGTGCTCGATGCCCTGCGCTACTGGGTTACCGAGATGCAGGTGGATGGCTTCCGTTTCGATCTGGCGGTGACGCTGGCGCGGGAAGCGGGGGAGTTCGAGCCCATGGGCGCCTTCTTCAAGGCCGTGATGGCCGACCCTGTGCTGTCACAGGTCAAGCTCATCGCCGAACCCTGGGATATCGGCCCCTTCGGCTACCGGCTGGGTCAATTCCCGAGCCAGTGGCAGGAGATCAACGACCGCTACCGCGACACGGTGCGCGCCTTCTGGCGCGGTGATGCGGGCAAGATGGGGGACTTTGCCACCCGCTTGGTAGGCTCGCGGGATATTTTCCCGAAGAACTGGCGCTCCCCCCACACCAGCGTCAACTACCTCTGCTATCACGACGGTTTCACCCTGGAGGATCTGGTCTCCTACAACCAGCGCCACAATCAGGCCAACGGTGAAGACAATCGGGATGGTCACGGCAACAACCTCTCCTATAACCATGGGGTAGAGGGGCCAACCCTGGATCCGCGGGTCAACAGCCTGCGCCAGCAGCAGAAGCGCAATCTGATTGCCACCCTGCTGCTGTCGCAAGGGACCCCGCACTTCCTCGCCGGGGACGAGATGGGCCGCAGCCAGCTTGGCAACAACAACGCCTACTGTCAGGACAACCAGATCAGCTGGGTCAACTGGCAGTGGCGACCGGAGGATGAACGGCTGTTCGCCTTCACCCAGCAGATGATGGCGCTGCGGGCGGAGTCGTGCGTCTTCTCCAACCTGCAACTGAGCGACGACAGCTGGAATGGCACCCCGTCCAGCTGCCATCAGGTCAACTGGTATCACCCGGACGGCCACCAGCTCACCGATCAGGATTGGCACGCCCCCATGGGGCAGGCGTTCGCCATGGATATCGGCATGATCAACTGTGTCGGCGAGCGCTGGTACGTGCTGTTCAACGCCAGCGACTACGATATCCAGTTCCGCCTGCCCCCGCCGGGGGAAGGGCTGGAGTGGATCCAGACCATCGACACCGCCACTAACGATGGGCTGCCCTTCCTGCCCGATGACATCAAACGGCAGGTGGCGGTCGGCCGGGCCCACTCCCTCAAACTGCTGGAGCGGGTGGCGCTGGCCAGCACGGCGGAGGATGCCCAGCCACCGCAGCAGGAAATTCTCCCTGCATCCGGTGAGGAGATGGTTGCCACCTCGATCACAGATACAGGCAAAGCATAAGAGGCATGCTGGAGTCAGCTTTACGGAGCCGCTATGCTGGGCTCCGGTATGGATGGCAAGGAGTCGGTATGAGCAGTAACAATCCGGAACAGTGGCGCAGCAAACTGACCCCCGAGCAGTTTCACGTTTGCTGGGAGAAGGGCACCGAGCGCCCCTACAGCGGCGCCCTGCTCCACAATCGCAAGAGCGGCGACTACCTCTGTGTCTGCTGCAAGAGCGTGCTGTTTCACTCAGGAGCCAAGTTTGATTCCGGCTGCGGCTGGCCCTCGTTCGACAAGGCCATCGAGGGGACGGTGGAGTACACCGAAGACAACAGCCACGGCATGAAGCGGGTGGAGATCACCTGCCGCCAGTGCGGCTCTCACCTCGGTCACGTCTTCCCCGACGGACCGACCGAGACAGGCCAGCGCTACTGCGTCAACAGCCTGAGTCTGGATTTCGATCCCGAGGTCTGAACGGCTTACCCATTGCAATAAAAACGGCGCCTCCATCACGGAGGCGCCGTTTTTATCGGGATTTCACCGGCTTCACGCCAGCAGGATAGCAGCCATCACCAACAGGGCCGCGATGGCCGGCACCGGCAACTTCAACACCCGCAGCAGATAAAAGCCGATGGCCGCCAGCGCCAGATCGGTCGGCGCCAGCACCGCACTCTGCCACACCGGCTGATAGAGGGCCGCCAGCAACAAGCCCACTACGGCAGCATTGATGCCGGTGACAGCCCCCGCCAGACGGGGCCGGGCCAGCCACTGTTGCCAGCAGGGGCCCACCGCCCAGAGCAGCAGAAAGCCGGGTGCAAAGAGCGCCAGGGTCGCCAACAGGGCCCCGATCATCGGCATCTCGGGCTGCAACTGGGCGCCAAGATAGGTGGCAAGGGTAAACATGGGGCCCGGCACCAACTGGGCCAGGCTGTAACCGGTCAGAAACTGCTGCTCGTTGAGAGTGTGGCCCACGCTCTCTTGCAGCAGCGGCAGCACCACATGGCCACCGCCAAACACCAGACTACCGGCGCGATAGAAGTCGGCAACCAGCTGGCCAATCGGGCTACCGAGCAGCGGCAGACCGATAAAAAGGATGCCAAACAGCAGCAGGGTCGGCCAATGAGGCTGACTGCTGGCGGCAGAAGGCTGCTCGGCGGAGGCTGGCACACTGCCCGCCCCGCGCTGGCTGCGGGCGCAGATCAGCGCCGCTCCCGCCAGCATCAACAGTTGAGTCAGCAGACTGGGCTGCCACCAGAGTGCAGCAGCGGTCACCACCATAATCCCTTGGGTCATTCCCGTGGCACAGAACTGACGACTCATGGTGAGCACCGCATCGGCCACCACGATAAGCGCCAGCAGTTTAAGGCCATGCAGCGCCGCATCGAGCCACAGATTGCTGCCCAGCTGGCCGATGCCGATCGCAGCCGCCAGTAGCAGAAGAAATGAGGGCAGCGTGAAGCCAATAAAAGCAGAGAGCGCCCCACCCAGACCGGCGCGATGACGACCGATGGCGAAACCAAGCTGGCTGGAGGCAGGCCCTGGCAGCAGTTGGCACAGCGCCAGCAGGCGGGCAAATTCGGCCTGTGTCAGCCAGCCGAGCCGCTGGACGAAGGTGCGCTGGAAATAGCCGATATGAGCGGCCGGGCCGCCAAAACTGATGCATCCCAGCCATAAAAACTGAATAAATACCTGTCCCACGCTCTTCTCCCTCATCCCTATTCTCCCGATGGAGAGGGGATATTATGACAGCGCGATGATCGTTTTATGACAATCAGACTGATTCGGCCGACACCATGGGCACATCACCCGGCAGATAGCAGCGTCCCGCCAGCCAGCAGGCGATGGATTGGCGGCTGGCGTCGAAATGGGGCTCGGGCAACTCGCACGGATCGCACCAGACCCAGCCTTCGCACTTCTCCGGCTCCAGCAGTTGCGGTTCGCCATCGGCCCGGGCGTACAGTGTCACCGAGATATAGTGCAACCCGCTCTCGCGCCAGGTATCCAGATTGTTGGTCACCGCCACGACCTCGGGCCCTTGGATCTCAAGTCCGGTCTCCTCGGCTACCTCGCGGATCGCCGCCGACTCGAAGCTCTCCCCCAATTCCAGATGACCACCCGGGATCGACCAGTAGGGGGCATGGCTCCCTTTGCGTTTGCCAAGCAGCACCTGGCCTTGGGCGTTGGTCAGGATGACGCCGACCCCGACGCGGGGATAGAGAGTGGACATGAAAACGCTCCTTCAATAAGGCAGTAAAACGGCCCCACCTTAGGCCCAAGAAGGGCACAGGGCAAGCCCCGGCTGCACGGTACCTGCACCTGTCGGTGGCCCCTCCCCTTGCCCCTTAACCGGTTATCACTGATGCTGGGGAGTGAAGCCCGGATGGAGAGGTCATCCCAATCCTCTCGGTCCCCCATCACCCCGAGGAGTCCGCCATGAAAAAATTGCTCCCCCTGTGCGCTCTGCTGCTCACGGCTTGCCAAACCACGCCGCCCCCCAACTCGCTCGCCATCGATGATGCCGACGCCTGGCAGGCCATTTGCAAAGATGGCACCCGGGTTCGCGCCGTGGTGGCAGAGGGGATCTGTGGGGATCATCGCGGGGTAGCCATGTGGACGAATAAGCCAAGAGCTGAACGGATGGCAGAAGAAGCCGCCAAATAGTGTGATCCAGACACCATAAAATGACTCTACTGGCCAATTGGCCGGATTTTTTCGCGATCTCGCCAGCACTTTGCCACCTTGTTCATGGTGCGCTCAGTTTTCTGTTCCCATACTGGCCCTACAGTTCCAAAAGAGGAGAGACAAGATGCAAACATCCATCGTCGGGCTCTCCATTCTGTGGGGGCTAGCCAGTTTTGGTGTTCAGGGGGATTTCATCGAGAGCCGTGATTCCGTTGCGCCATCCTGGCAAGCCGAGTCCAGAGTGGAGATGGAAGGTTATCTGATTGAATCGCTTGGCGAAGATCGCTGGCTGTTCGACAACGGCAGCGAGAGCCTGCTGGTCTCCCTGCCCGAGGGGCAGTGGGTGCCGACCGGCGAGCGGCTGCGGGTCAGCGGCGAACCGCAGCAGGAGCAGAGCGGCTGGCTGCTGCAGGTGGAAGACATCAGCCAGGTCAGCGTCTGACAGCGGCAGTCGCCCCGTCACCGCGACAGCTAATCCAGACCCGATAACCACTACCGAATAACCAAGAGCGAATAGCAAAAGAGGAGGCCACTGGCCTCCTCTTTCTGTTTCTATAAGCGGCTTGCGCGGGCTCACCCCAGATGGTTGAGCGGCAGCGCCGTCTTGTGCTTGATGCGGCGCAGCACGAAGCTGGAGCGCACTCCGGTCACCCCCGGAATATGGGTCAGCTTGTCCAGCAAGAAGTGCTGATAGTGCTCCATGTCGCGCACCACCACCTTGAGTTGGTAGTCGGCATCATTGCCGGTGATGAGGTCACACTCCAGCACTTCGGGCAGTTCGCTGATGGCGCGATCGAAGTTTTCGAACCGCTCGGGCGTGTGTCTGTCCATGGAAATGTGAATGTAGGCGGTGAGGGTGAGGCCAAGCTGGCGGGCGTTGAGCAGAGTAACGTGGGTGTCGATGAGACCGGCATCCTCCAGCGCCTTGACCCGGCGGGAGCAGGGGGACGGCGAGAGCCCGACCAACTCGGCCAGTTCCAGATTGCTGATGCGGCCATTCTCCTGCATCAGCTCGAGAATATGTCTGTCTATGCGATCAAGTTTCAGCATTTACCCTTCCTCGTTGCAATGACTAATCCACTTTTCCTAGATTAAGGGTGAACTATTGCAAAAACAACCGAAATAAGTGGTTACTTTGCAACCACTCACCGGCACGGGAGGGATACTATGGTTACATCTTCCGGTGGCAAAGCAGATACCTGACCGGGTCTCTGCGGTGAAGGACCTTACCGGGTCAAGAGCCCCATCAGCCGTCTTACCTTATCGGGAAACGACGGGCTGGAACGAGAGAACCTCCTCCCCGAAGGCAACAAAGCAGGCATCCCGGCGCCTGCTTTGTTGTTTTTGGGCGTTTGACGAAATCAGAGCGCGGGCGGCGTGATGCGATAGAGGCAGCGATGCGCCCCCTCCAGCAAATATTGCTCCCGCTCCACCGTCGCCGGCGCCAGCAGCTGGCGAAACAGCGCCAGTTCGCTGCGACAGAAACCGCGGCAGGTGCGCGCCGCCGCACAGATGGGACAGTGGCTCTCCCACAGCAGCCAGCTGCCATCCTCTTCGCGGCGGATCTCCGCCATATAGCCCTCGCGGCTGCGCAGCTCCTTGAGCGCCGCCAACCGGCCAGAGAGGCCATGGGACCCCAGCGCCTCCTGATAGCGAGCAAGCATCTGCAGCTCCCGCTGCTGGATCAGCCGCTCCATCCCCTCCTCGCCAAACAGCTCGCGCACGTTGTCGATCAGCTGCACGGTCAGGTCGCTATGGCTATCGGGGAAGCGCTGCCAGGCCTGCTCGGTGAGCTGCCACAGCCGCACGGGACGACCGCGCCCGCGCGCCTCGTCGCTGAATGTGACCCACCCCTCCTGCTCCAGTGCGAGCAGGTGCTGGCGGGCGCCCATGGAGGTCATCTGCAACTGCTCCCCCAGCGCGGCGGCGCTCTGCGGGCCATGGCTCTTGAGCAGAAACAGGATCTTGTCGGTGCTTGCGTTCATGATCTCATTATGGGGAGCGCCCTTTATTAAATCAACAATTCACTTTACTTAATCCCGTCTATGAATCAGCATAAATAAACAAATAACTTTACTTAATGGGTGCAACATGGAGAAACACGGGCACAAAAATCCCCTCTGGGTGCTGGTCATGACGGTCACGCTGGCAGTTGCAGGCTTCAGTCTCCCCTCCCCGGTGTTGGCACCTTTGCTGCTGGATCCGGCGCAGGGGATGCTGACGCCGGAAGCCTCCGACTGGAGCCGCAAGGTGTGGCTGGGGGTCATCATGGGGCTCTATCCCCTGTTCCAGCTGGTGGGCAATCCCTGGCTCGGTCGCCTCTCCGACCGCTATGGCCGCAAGCCACTGCTGTTGCTCTCGCTGGCGGGGGTTCTGGCAGGCTATGCCCTGATGGCACTCGGTATCGCCTGGCGCTCCCTCCCCCTGCTGCTGCTCAGCCGGATTGTGGAGGGGCTGTGCAACGGCAACATCGCCATCGTGCAGGCGATGGCGGCGGATCTCGCCGGCAAGGAGCACAAGGCGCGCAGCTTCGCCTGGATCAACATCGGCATGAATCTGGGCTGGGTCGTGGGGCCGATGATCGGGGGCTACGCCGCGGTGATCTCGGGGGATTACAGTCTGGCCGCCTGGCTGGCGGTAGGAATGACCCTGCTCAACCTGCTACTGGTCTACTGGCTGATCCCCTATCGTCCGCCGGTGGCGGCCACCCTTCAGGCCGCGACTCTCTCCAGCCGCCAGCTGTTGCTGCAACCGGCCCTGCTCCCCTACTTCGCACTCACCCTGATCAGCTATGGCGCCGTGCAGCTCTATTTCACCTACTTCAACATCTGGCTGGTAGAGCGGCTGGCCTGGGATCCGGCCCAGCTGGCGCAGGCGGCGGTGCTGGTGAGCCTGCCCATGATGGCGGGCTCCTGGCTCGGCTCCCGCATCGCCCGCCACTGGCGCGGCAGCTCCCTCGGGATTGTCGGCCATCTGGTGATGGCGAGCGGCATGCTGCTCTTTATCCTGCCTGTGCACTGGTGGGGGCTGGCACTCACCTTCGTTCCCGCTGGTATCGGCATGAGTCTGGGGGAGCTGGCCACCTCGGTGGCGATCTCCAACCGCAGTCACCCGGAGCAACAGGGGCAGGCGATGGGGCTCTACCGCGCCCTCGCCGTAGGCAGCGAGATCCTGGCGGTGCTGCTCGGCAGTCTGGTGCTGCTGGCCGGTACCGAGTGGCCCTTCTATCTCGCCACCCTCTGCTCCCTTGCCAGTGCCGCCGGTTTCTATCTGCTGCGCCGCCGTGCCGACCGTCGTCAACAGCTGGCCAGCTGCACCTGAGCCACGAAGGGATCACAGTTCGGCGCTTCGGCTGCGGGCAAAACTTGCATCGGGGCGCCGGGTCTGGGACGGTAAGGCTCTTTGCGGATTTGTTCGATGCTGGAGGAGCTATGAGTGAGTACAAGGCCATCGCGCTCGATATGGATGGCACCCTGCTGACCCGGGATCACAAGATCTCGTCGGCCACCCGGGCAGCCCTGGCGCAAGCCCGCGCCCACGGCATCAAGGTGCTGCTGGTCACGGGGCGCCACTACATGACGGCGCGTCCCTTCCACCACGAGCTGGCCCTCGATACCCCCCTCATCTGCAGCAATGGCGCCTATCTCTATGATCCGGTGCAGAACCGGATCATCAGCGGCGACCCGCTGGCGGCTGCCCCGCTTACCGAGCTGCTGGCCGCGGTCGAGGCACAGCAGATGGGCGCCCTGTTCCATCTGAGCGAGGGGATCGGCTACATCGGCTGTGAAGAGCATGTCACCCGCATCCGCCACTGGTCGGCCAATCAGCCGGACCACCTCAAGATCGCCATCCATCCGGTTGAGGAGCTGGCAGGCTGGCTCGACAACCCGGTCTGGAAACTGGAGCTGTTCAATCAGGATCCGGCGCGCCTGCACACCTTTATGGGCGAGGTGGTCGAGCAGATGCCCTTTACCCGCGACTGGGCGGCCCCCTATGCGGTGGAGCTGGTACAGCCCGGTTGCAGCAAGGGCAACCGGCTTGCCCAGTGGGCCGCCAGCGAAGGGATTGAGATGGATCAGGTGGTGGCGTTTGGTGACAACAACAACGACATCAGCATGTTCGAGCAGGTGGGGCTGGCGGTGGCCATGGGCAATGCGGCCCCGCAGATCCAGAGCCATGCCCATCGGGTCACGGCCGACCACAACGAAGATGGTATCGCACTGGCGCTACAGCGCTGGGTACTGCCCTGAGCTGACAAGATGCAACATGGCCAGCACGCGGGCTGGCCATGAAGAGAGGGATTAACCGCCGAAGGAGAACTGGATCACCCGATCCGGATAACGCAGACGGTTGTACTCCCGGCGCAGGGATTCGTAGTGGCGAATGGCCCGATCGCGCTTGGCGCGGTAATAGTCACGCTGCTCCGTGTTGGTTTCGTTGCGGATGCTGCGCTCCAGCGTATCGATATCACGCTCGGTACGCTCCAGCTCGTCGCTGATCTCCCGCAGGCGGGCAGCCAGTTTGTACTCTTCGTAGCCACGCTGATACTGCTTGAGGAAGCTGGCGTCATTGGGGCATACCCCCAGATAGGCCTGCCCCTCCTTGCCCTTGCTGTAAGCCAGCTCGGGAATGCAGTAGAGCTCCAGCCCCTTGTCGTAGCCCCGTTTCCACTCGGCTTCATCCACTTTGAGGCCATATTCGCTGCAAGACGAAACGTAATCGCGGGTCGCCTGACGGGTTTTGCCTTCCGATCCATCCTGATAACCCAGGTTGTACCAGCTCATGGTGCGGCACTCATCTTCTGACAGGGCACTGCATCCCGCCAGCAATACCGGCAGGGTCAGCAACAGGATTTTGGGGGACATGAACAGACTCCGGAAAAGATAGTGACCGGCATTCTAGAGAGGATAAAAGGCCATAACAAGGGATGCGCTCCCGTGCGGTCTGGCGCGGTTTATTTGATGTTTTTGTCACTATTAAACGCCGTGCCAGACGGGCGGCCAACCCGCTTTCCTTGTTATCAGGCGCAAGGTAAACTGCCCCATCTTTTAACTGGCGCGCAACAAAAACAATGAAAGTCCTGACCGTCGATTACCGCTCACCCGATGCGGCCCAACGCTTCACCGAATCCCTGCGAACCACCGGCTTTGGCGTGCTGACCAACCACCCCATCCCGAAAGAGCTGGTGCAGTCCATCTACGACAACTGGTATCGCTTCTTCATGAGCGAGCAGAAGCAGGATTTCCTGTTCAACCGCGAAACCCAGGATGGCTACTTCCCGCCGTCGGTCTCCGAGGTGGCCAAGGGCCATAGCCAGAAAGACATCAAGGAGTACTTCCACATCTACCCCTGGGGCCAGATGCCGGAAGAGCTGAAAGAGCAGGCGATGGAGTACTATCGCCTCGCCAACGGTCTGGCCGCAGAGCTGCTGAGCTGGGTCGAGCAGTACACCCCGGCCGATATTGCCGCCAACTACAGCTGCCCGCTCTCCTCGATGATCGAAGAGAGCCAGAAGACCCTGCTGCGGGTGCTGCACTATCCGCCGTTCGATGGCACCGAGGAGCCGGGCGCCATCCGCGCCGCCGCCCACGAGGATATCAACCTGCTCACCATTCTGCCCGCCGCCAACGAGCCGGGGCTGCAGGTGAAGGGCTCCGATGGCGAATGGATGGACGTGCCGTGCGACTTTGGCACCCTCATCATCAACATCGGTGACATGCTGCAGGAGGCCTCTCGCGGCTACTACCCCTCCACCACTCACCGCGTCATCAACCCGACCGGTGGCAGCGCCGCCAAGTCGCGTATCTCCCTGCCGCTGTTCCTCCATCCGCGCCCGGATGTAGTGCTCTCCGAGCGTCATACCGCCCACAGCTACCTGATGGAGCGGCTGCGGGAGCTCGGGGTGATCTAGTCCGCCGACGAGCAGTTGTCAGAGACCAAACCGGAGCAATCTCGCTCCGGTTTTTTATTTGGTGGCAGGATTGGGCTAAAAACAGAATTAAATTAGCCAATCATGCCAATAAATCGCATTTACACCTGATAACCGTCGTAGTGATTGCGTAGTGACCTCCGTAACATGAGCGCCATTCTGCCCTGCCAAGGGGCGCTCGATTGGAGTTCTTATGAAGCAGTCCCAATGGTCATCCCGACTCGGCTACATCCTCGCCGCAGCGGGTTCCGCGGTCGGTATCGGCGCAATCTGGAAATTCCCCTATGTCACCGCCGTCAACGGCGGCGGCGCCTTCCTGCTGGTCTTTCTGCTGTTCAGCTTCACCCTGGGGGTGGCGGTACTGATGGGGGAGACCCTGCTCGGCAGCATGAGTCGCCGCGGGGTAGTCGGAGCCTTCTCCGATCTGCTCGGCAAACAGTGGCGCTGGGTTGGGGTAATGGGAGTGATCTCTACCCTGCTCATCTACTGCTTCTACAGCGTGGTGGGCGGCTGGACGCTCGGTTATACCGGCATGGCCCTCTCCGGTCAGCTCAACCATGGGGATGCGGCTGCTCTCACCGCCCGCTTCAATGACTATGTCAGCGGCGACGTCTGGCCAATCCTCACTCACCTGCTGTTTGCCGCCCTCACCTGGATAGTGGTGCAAGGCGGCATTCAGAAAGGAGTGGAGCGCACCTTGCGCTGGATGATGCCGGCCCTGTTCCTGATGATCCTGATGCTGGTCGCCTTTGGCCTCACCCTGCCCAATGCGATGGCGGGAGTACGTCACTTCCTGATGCCCGACTTCAGCAAGCTGGGGATGTCCGGCGTGCTCGATGCCATGGGGCTGGCCTTCTTCTCCCTCTCCATCGGTCTGGGCATTCACACCACCTACGGCGCCTATCTGCCGACCAGCGAAGGGGTTGGTCGCTCCAGCCTCTGGGTGGTGCTGCTGGCCAGCATGGTGGCGGTACTGGCGGGTTTGATGATTTTCCCGGTGCTGGCCTCGACCGGTATCGACCCGGCCTCCGGCCCCGGCCTCACCTTTATGACCATGCCGGCGGTATTTCAGCTGTTGCCCTTCGGTCAGGTGCTTGAGGTGATCTTCTTCGCCCTGCTGGTCTTTGCGGCACTCTCTTCGGCCATCTCCCTGCTGGAGCATTTGCAGTGCTTCCTGTGCGAGACCTGGGGCTGGTCACGCCGCACGGCCTGCAGCGCCATCACTGGATTCGTCATGGTTAGCGGTGTTCCGGTCAGCCTGTCGTTTGGCCCGCTGCAACACGCCACCCTGTTTGGCAAAACCATCTTCGAGCTGCTGGACTTTGTCACCTCCAACCTGATGATGCCGCTGTTCGGCCTGATGCTGACGCTGCTGCTGGGCTGGAAGCTGGGACGCAAGGCGCTGCCGCAGGGGATTGCCAGCCACTGGCATCACTTGCTGATGAACTGCTGGCGCTGGATTGCCCCCTTGCTGATCGGCGGGATCTTGATTCGCGGTCTGGTGTGACGGTTACTCTTCACGGGCGGGCTCATCGGCCCGCCCCTGGGCGGCTCTGACGGCATCCAGGGCATGCTGCCAGCGGGTGATCTCGGCATCATCCGTTCCCTTGGAAAAGACGATATAGAGACCGGCCTGATGGAGCAGTACCCCACTGCTGACAATGCTGCGCCGGGATAACCCCATCTTGTCGAGGGTGGCCTCCATCACCAGCTCCGCCATCGGCAAGGCATCGATCTTGCCCAGCATCAGCCGCTCTATCGCCTCCCCGACCGTCTTGTAGCGCACCAGATTGGTGTAGCCCTCATGGGTCAGCCGCACATCATCGGCATTGCCCAGCACTACCCCCACTCTGGGCAGATCCCGCAGCTGTGCCAGCGAGGTCAGCGGGTGGCGACTATCCGGCGCCTGATAGATAAAGACCCGATTGATAAAGAGCGGGCCAACCCATTTGAAATGGGACTCCCGCTCCGGGAGCCGCTGTACCACGAACAGTCCATAGCCGGGCTCGACCCGTGCCAGCGCCAGCGCCCGCTTGAGCGGGTAAATCCGCACCGGATAGCGGGTGCCAAGCTCCTCCTGCACCTCATCGATCAGGCGAATGGCAAATCCGTCGAGCTTGCCGTCGCGGTATTCGGTAAAGGGGGGTAAGTCATGACTCAGCAGGGTTAATCCGGGCTGCGCCGACACACTCAGGCTGATCAGTAACCAGGGCAACACCATACATCTCATACGACATCCTGTTTCATTGTTGTTCCCGTCAGCGCCATGTAGCGGTCACTAGTTCCAGAAGAAGCTACGTCGATTATCGCCCAGTAAATAGCCACAAGGTAGAAAAGATACGGCCCGGCAACGCGCTCGCCGATTGAGTTGTACGTAAGTCAGAGTGGTGACAGCGGCACACATAAAAAAATTTTGATTTTATGTGTCAATTATTCTTTCCATGGTTTAGGCTGTTTCCTCATTCATAAGTCAGGTTGCCACCTCATGTCTGCCATCCTCGTGCTGTTTGGTCGATTTTTTAGCTCGCAAGAGAGGTGACCTTGCACGCACAGTTTTTCTGAATGTTCATTGCAAAGGTCGCCTCAGGCGGCCTTTTTTATGGTCTGTCGTTTATTGCTACAGAGGAGTATTGCTTCGATGTCGTGTTACCCGGAGGTTGTATGAGCCAGGTTCAGTGGTCTTCCCGTCTCGGTCATGTGCTGGCCGCAGCAGGCACAGCGATTGGCCTTGGTGCCATCTGGAAGTTTCCCTATGTGACCGCCACCAATGGCGGTGGCGCCTTTCTGCTGGTGTTTCTGCTGTTCAGCTTCACCCTGGGGGTAGCGGTACAGGTCGGCGAAACCCTGCTCGGCAGCCATAGCCAGCGCGGGGTGCTCGGCGCCTTTCGCAAACTGGTGGGGCCGAACTGGCGCTGGATGGGGTATATGGGGATCGCCTGCGGCTTCTTTATATACAGCTTCTACAGCGTGGTCGGTGGCTGGACCGTGGGTTACGCCGCGCTGGCGATGGCTGGCAAGCTCAACCTGAGCGAGGGGAGCGCCCTCACCGCCCTGTTCAACGGCTATGTCAGCAACCCCTGGTGGCCGGTGCTGACCCATCTGATCTTCGCGGGCCTGACCTGGTGGTTCGTGCAGGGGGGGATTCAGAAAGGGGTTGAGCGGGCACTGCGCTGGATGATGCCCGCGCTCTTCATCATGATGCTACTGCTGGTGGGGGTTGGCCTCTCCATGCCCGGCTCCATGGCGGGTGTGCGCCAGCTGCTGCTGCCGGACTTCTCCATGCTGACCGGCCAGAGCGTGCTGGACGCGCTGGGACTGGCCTTCTTCTCCCTCTCCATCGGGCTCGGGGTACACACGACCTATGGCGCCTACCTGCCCAATAGCGAAGGTGTGCTGCGCTCCGGCGTCTGGGTGGTCACTCTGGCAAGCCTTATCTCGGTGCTGGCGGGCTTGATGATCTTCCCGGCGCTGGCCTCTACCGGCATAGACCCCACTGCCGGGCCGGGTCTCACCTTTATGACCATGCCTGCCGTGTTCAGCCATCTGCCGTTCGGTCAGGGACTGGGGGTGGTCTTCTTCCTGTTGCTGCTGGTCGCCGCGCTCTCCTCCTCCATCTCCATGCTGGAGCATCTGGTGCGCTTCACCACCGAGGAGTGGGGTTGGTCGCGCCGTGGCGCCTGCCGGGTGTTGACCCTGCTCATCATGGCCTCCGGCATTCCGGTGAGCCTGTCGTTCGGCCCATGGAGCGATCTGACCCTGTTTGGCAAGACCATCTTCGAGCTGCTCGACTACCTCACCTCCAACCTGATGATGCCGCTGTTTGGTCTGGTACTGACCCTGCTGCTGGGCTGGCGATTGGGTGATGCCATATTGCCTGCGGGCCTGTCACCCGCCCTGCGTCTGGCGCTGCTCTGGTGCTGGCGCGTGGTGGCGCCGCTGCTGATCAGCGGGATCCTGATCCGCGGGATCATGTAGCACCTTGCGCATCTTTGCGGGCAGGCCTTGGCCTGCCCTTTTTATTGCTGGCGTTTGCTTTATTACAGGCGTTCATATGAGCAGCATCACGATGGACAGGAGTGCAGTCGGGCAATCTAGGCAGAGCAGAGTAGAGGATGTGCGAAATGACAGAGTGGCAGAGTGGCAGAGTGGCAGAGTGGCAGAGTGGCAGAGTGGCAGAGTGGCAGAGTGGCACTATAAGAGGTGGAGCTTGGCTCGCCACAACGGCAACAGAAGAAGCTGGAGTACTGAATTGCGGGCAAAAAAAATCCCCATCTGAGTGGGGACTTTCTCTGCAACCGCAGCTGATATCTCAGCCTCGCTTGCGAATATGGTGGTCGTTACTGGGATCGAACCAGTGACCCCCTCCTTGTAAGGGAGGTGCTCTCCCAGCTGAGCTAAACGACCTGGGAATTCTGAAATGATGGTGGGTCGTGCTGGATTCGAACCAGCGACCAATTGATTAAAAGTCAACTGCTCTACCGACTGAGCTAACGACCCATCTAAATCATTTTTACAAACTGGTGGTCGTTACTGGGATCGAACCAGTGACCCCCTCCTTGTAAGGGAGGTGCTCTCCCAGCTGAGCTAAACGACCTGGGAATTCTGAAATGATGGTGGGTCGTGCTGGATTCGAACCAGCGACCAATTGATTAAAAGTCAACTGCTCTACCGACTGAGCTAACGACCCATCTAAATCATTTTTACAAACTGGTGGTCGTTACTGGGATCGAACCAGTGACCCCCTCCTTGTAAGGGAGGTGCTCTCCCAGCTGAGCTAAACGACCTGGGAATTCTGAAATGATGGTGGGTCGTGCTGGATTCGAACCAGCGACCAATTGATTAAAAGTCAACTGCTCTACCGACTGAGCTAACGACCCATCTAAATCATTTTTTACAAACTGGTGGTCGTTACTGGGATCGAACCAGTGACCCCCTCCTTGTAAGGGAGGTGCTCTCCCAGCTGAGCTAAACGACCTGGGAATTCTGAAATGATGGTGGGTCGTGCTGGATTCGAACCAGCGACCAATTGATTAAAAGTCAACTGCTCTACCGACTGAGCTAACGACCCATCTAAATCATTTTTTACAAACTGGTGGTCGTTACTGGGATCGAACCAGTGACCCCCTCCTTGTAAGGGAGGTGCTCTCCCAGCTGAGCTAAACGACCTGGGAATTCTGAAATGATGGTGGGTCGTGCTGGATTCGAACCAGCGACCAATTGATTAAAAGTCAACTGCTCTACCGACTGAGCTAACGACCCATCTAAATCATTTTTTACAAACTGGTGGTCGTTACTGGGATCGAACCAGTGACCCCCTCCTTGTAAGGGAGGTGCTCTCCCAGCTGAGCTAAACGACCTGGGAATTCTGTCTCCACCTGGTGGAGAAAATGGTGGGTCGTGCTGGATTCGAACCAGCGACCAATTGATTAAAAGTCAACTGCTCTACCGACTGAGCTAACGACCCTCACCACGACCAGTTCCGACTGCATTACTGCTTCGGCTCTGACGGCGGCCTATATTACGGATTTAAATTTCCGGTGCAACAGAAAATTCGTAATTTAAATCCGTTTGCTCACTGTACGTACAAATGCAGGCTGTTTTTACAGTAGCGTTACGAAAACAGTGACATACAGCAATGTTACAGCTTGGCCAGACTCTGTTTGGCCAACTGGGCTGGCGAGGTGTTGGGATAGCCCTTGATCACCTGCTCATAGAAGGATTTGGCTTCCGCCTTCTTGCCATCCAGTTGCGCCAGCATACCCAGCTTCAGCAGCGCATCGGCTCGCTTGGGGGATTTGCTGTATTTGTTGGCCACGGTCGAAAACTGGGCCGAGGCTCCGGCTCTGTCACCCTTGTTGAACAGCAGCTGGCCGAGCCAGTAGTGTGCATTGGGAACATAGCCCGAATTGGGGTACTGCTTGATGAAGCCCTGGAAAGCCGGAATGGCTTTGTCGTAGTTCTTCTCTTTGAGCACCATGTTGACCGCTGCGTCGTAGGCCTGATTCTCATCCTGATTGGTTGAGTAATTGGCGGCAGCAGCCGGTGTGGCAGCAGCGGGGGCCGGGGCGGCTGGAGCAGCTTGCTGGCTGCTGGCAACCTTGTCGAGCTCCTGATAGAGCTGGCGCTGGCGCTCTTGCGACTGTTCCATCTGGTAGGTCTGCTGCTCCAGCTGACCACGCAGCTCGGAAACCTCCCCTTGCAGGGAGTCGACCTGTTGCTGCAATTCAGCTTGCAGTCGCAGACGGGCATTGAGGGTGCGCTCCAGCAGGGCAACCCGATCTTCCAGGCTACCGGTGGGCACGATGGCGCCATTGTTGCCGCTAAGGACAACCCCACCACTTGAGTCACCGCCCAGATCGCTGACCGGTGCCGCAGCTTGCGCATTCAGAGCAACCATTACGGCCAGCGCAACGACAGCTTGCTTGTACACAGATTTCATTCGGATCAAACCTTAGCGTTTAGTACAGATAAAACGGCCAGCGCCATCGTCGCTCGCATATGCAGATTTCATTCGGATCAAACCTTGGCGTTTAGTGCAAATAAAACGGCCATCGAAATGGCCGCTTGCATATAAACGAACTTCGTTCGGTTCAAACCTTAGTAAACCAGAACCGCGCGGCGGTTTTTGGCAAAGGCATCCTCGGTGTGGGACAGATCCAGCGGCTTCTCTTCGCCATAGCTGACGATGGAGAGCTGCTCGGCCTGCACACCCAGGGTTTGCAGATACTTGGCAACAGCCTTGGCACGACGCTCGCCCAGGGCGATGTTGTACTCCGGAGTACCGCGCTCATCGGCGTGACCTTCGATCAGGACTTTCACGCTCGGGCGCTCGCGCAGGTAGCTGGCGTGGGCATCCAGCAGATCAGCGTACTGACCCTGGATATCGTAACCGTCGAACGGGAAGTAGATCACGTTGTCACGCTGCAGTGCTTCGAACTTCTGACGCATCTGCTCTTCCGGGGACAACATGCCGTTGGCGCCGCCGGTTTGTACACCGCCCATGCCGTCGGTCATACCTGATTCAGCGCCAGCGGCGTCGGAATCAGAAGAAGAACTACAAGCGGCCAGGGTGAACAGTGGCAGTGCGATGGCCAAACCCTTGAGCAGTTTATTGAGTTGCATGCTATTTCCTTAAACCTTTATAACAAAACAAAAAACAATTGGATTTTTATCAATTCAAGAAGGGCGACCAAGCTGGTGCACGAATTTCACCGCTACTGGTCGGAAGCACAGCCTTGAAGCGACCATCAGTCGACACCAACGCGAGACTCTTACGACCCTGATAGATGGTGGCATAAATGATCATGCTGCCATTGGGAGCCACACTTGGCGACTCATCCAGAGCACTCTGGGTAAGGACCAACAGGGCATTGTTTTCCATGTCCTGACGGGCAATACGATACTGTCCCTGAACACGGGTCACCATCACCATGATTTTGCCATCAGGAGTGATGGATGCACCCTGGTTGGATTCACCTTCCCAAGTCATCCGGCGAGTCATACCAGTCGCCAAATTTACGCTATAAATCTGGGGTTTGCCACCACGTTCAGAGGTGAACAACAAATTTTGCCCATCCGGCATCCAGGAGGGTTCAGTGTCGATCACACGGCTGGTTGTGACGCGGGTCAGCTGCTTGCTAGCGACATCAACCACATAGAGGTTCGGTGAACCATCTTTGGAGAGAACGATAGCCAGACGACGACCATCCGGAGACCACTCCGGCGCCCCGTTGATACCGCGGAAACTGGTGATCAGGCTGCGCTGCTGGGTGTAGATATCCTGCACGTAGATTTCGGACTTCTGGTTCTCGAAGCTCACGTAAGCCAGCTTGCTGCCATCCGGCGACCAAGCTGGAGACATCAAGGGCTCGCGGGAGCGCAGCAGGGTCTTCTCGTTGTAACCGTCGTAGTCAGAAATACGCAGCTGGTACGGGAACTGGGTACCCTGCTGTACGGAGACGTAAGCCAGACGGGTCAGGAAGGCACCGCGCTCGCCAGTCAAACGCTCATAGACGATGTCGGAGATACGGTGGGCAAACTGGCGCATCTGGGCACCCGGGATGGTCGCCATACGGCTATCCAGAATGTAACCGTTGCTCTCGCCACCTTGTGCCTTGGCCAGCTGACCCTTCAGCACATCGACCAGCTCGAAGTTCACCTTGTAGGTGCCGTCACCGACTGCCGAAATGGAACCCACCACCACGGCTTCAACCCCTTGGGAGGCCCAGGGAGCGAAGTTGATCTCGCTGCTGCTGCTCGGGGTCTGCGGCATCTGGCCACGGGCCAGCGGCTTGAACTTGCCGCTGCGCATCAGGTCGTTGGAGACCACTTCCGCGATGTCCTGCGGCAACTGCCCGTTGCCTTCCCACTTGAAGGGGGCGACAGCGATGGGGCGTGCGCTATCAATACCGCCGGTGATGACGATGTCCAGGGCCGCCTGGGCACTCTGGCCCAGCAACAAACAGCCAACCAAAGCAAAAAATACTTTTCTGATCATGGCTTAAATACTCGGTTCCAATAAAGATGAGAGGTTAAATTCCTTTCTCGGCGAGAGGTTGCCAACCGGAGGCAAGCAACCTCGTTTTATCACGCTTAGATACTCGGTTCTAACTTCAGGTTAAATTCCTTCAACATCTCGAATGCCGCAGGATCCTTGGGCACTGGCAGTTGATTGGCTTTCAAGACAGCCGCCTTACCCGAACGACAGACCGCCGGGTCACCCTGGCCGTTATCTACCGATATGACAAAGCCACTGCTCGCAAGACGTACGCCGATAGTACATGTTTTGCCCCGCATGGTGGGATCCAAAATCATATACCGCTCAACAGTGGCCTTGATGAGCGCCGCATACTTGTCGACCTCACCTTGTGCCGCTGCAGAGGCAGCCTGGCTGCGGGCATTGGCTTCAGCCGCCAGCTGCTGCTGCATCATGGCTTCCATCTCTTTTTGCAGTCTGGCCTCCTCGGCCGCTTTGCGTTTGCGTTCTGCCGCGATCTTGGCCTGCTTCTCGGCTTCAGCCTTGGCTTTCTTCTCTGCGTCAGCTTTTGCCTTTTTGGCTGCCTCTTCCTTGGCCTTCTTCTCAGCCTCGGCTTTGGCTTTTTTCTCAGCCTCTGCCTTGGCTTTCTTCTCTGCCTCAGCCTTGGCCTTCTTGTCAGCTTCCGCTTTCTTGGCTTTGGCCTCCTCGGCTTTAGCCTTCTCTTCCGCCTGTTTTTTCTCGAGCTCTTTCTTTTTCTTCAGCGCCAGTGCCTTGGCCTCTTCAGCAGCCTTGCGCTCGGCTTCCGCCTTCTTGGCCTTCTGCTCTTCCAGCTTGCGGGCCTCCTCGGCTTTCTGCGCCTTCTCTTCCGCCCGCTTCTGCTCGGCAACTTTTTTCTGCTTCTCAGCCTCGGCCTTGCGGGTCGCCTCTTCTGCTTCTTTCCGCTTGGCCTCGGCAATACGCAGCCGTTCCTGCTGCTGGGCTAGTTCGCGTTTGGCAAGATCCGTATCTTCCTTATCCTTCTCTTTCTCTACCTTCTGCGGCTTGGGCTGAGCTTTCTGCTGCTGGATCTGCTTGGCCTGCTCGTTGAGGAAGTTCTCATCAAGCATGACGGCATTGACGATCTGCCCCTTCGATTCGGGTCGTTTCGGTTTGCTGAAATCGAGCCCGACAAACAGGATGATGCCGATGATCAGGTGCAGCAGAAACGACGCGATGAGATAACCGGAAATACCACGCTTCACATCCATCTCCGTTAGTTCACCGGATCTGTCATCAGGCCAACCTGAGGCACACCCGCATTCTTGAGGGCCACCATCAACAGGATCACCTCTTCGTAGCGCACGGCCTTGTCACCCGCGACCACCACGGGGGCATTCTGGTTGATCGCCAGATAGCCCATGGCTTTTTCGGTGATGTATTGCTGCATCGCCTCTGGCGTGCCACTTGGCACCGGCTCGTCATCGGCTTCGCCAGCCTTGATGACATACTCGCCTTCGGTATTGACGCTGACGATGAAGGGTGGCTTGGCATCTTCCGGCAACTGCTCGGACTCAGCCTGCGGCAGATCCACCTTGACCCCTTGCGTGATCACCGGCGTGACCGCCATAAAGATGATAAGCAGCACCAGCATGACGTCGATATAGGGAACCACGTTGATCTCGGCCACCTTCTTGCGCCGGATCCGCTGATAGGTTTGCATTACTGATCACCCTGCTGCTGAGCAATTTGACGGTTCAGAATGGTGGTGAACTCGTCCATGAAGTTGGCGTAGGCGTTCTCCAGCCGCTCGACCTTGTTGGAGAAGCGGTTGTAGAAGATTACCGCCGGGATAGCGGCAAACAGACCCATGGCGGTCGCAATCAGCGCTTCCGCGATACCCGGTGCCACCATCTGCAGGGTGGCCTGCTGCACCTGACCCAGGGCGATAAAGGCGTTCATGATCCCCCATACGGTACCGAACAGACCGATGTAGGGGCTGATGGAGCCGATGGTCGCCAGCACCGGCAGGTTGGATTCCAGATCATCCACCGCACGGGAGAGGGAGACGCGCATGGCGCGGTAGGTACCATCCATCACCGCATCCTGACCACGGGCCCCGGCCTTGAGCAGGCGGGCATACTCCTTGAAGCCGGAGTAGAAGATATCTTCCATGCCTTCGATATCATCGCGGCGGGAAGAGGACTCCTGATAGAGGCGATTGAGATCGACCCCTGACCAGAAGCGATCTTCAAACTGTTCCGATGCGAGATTGGCCGCCTTGATCGCCTTGGAACGCTGGATAATCAGCGCCCAGGAGACAATAGACATGCTCATCAGGGTGATCATGACCAGTTTTACCAACAGGCTGGCTTGCCAAAACAGGCCAATAAACGAAATTTCAGCGTGCACTTAACAGCACTCCCTTGATTTTTTCAGGTATAGCTACAGGTTTCATTTGCGGATGACTTACACAGGCTATCTGTACCAAAGCCTGGGTGACGAGTCGTCCATCAGCCGCCAGGATCTGCTGCGAAAAACGCAGGGATGCGCGTTTCACTTCAATCACTTGCGTTAATACATTCAATAGTTCATTAAAACGGGCCGCCGAGCGGAAATCGATCTCAGTTCGGCTCACCACGAAGGCATATCCCTCCTGCAGCCAGACGTCCTGTTCGACCCCTTTGGCACGAAGAAACTCGGTGCGAGCACGTTCCATAAACTTGAGATAATTGGCGTTGTAGACGATGCCCCCGGCGTCGGTGTCTTCGTAGTAGACACGCACCGGAAACTCAAAGACTTCCCCCATAACAATCTGTGATCCATTCGACAGTCAGATGGGGGGCTATCATAGCGCAGGGCTGAATAGGAAAGAAGCAGGGGGAGGCAGGGAAATCCTGCCTCCCCCCGTTTTTTATGAAAGGAAATATGAATGTGTCAGCCAGAGGCCATACAACAAACTGGGCCAGGCGAGCCAGGGGTTGAACAGCACACGTCCGGGCAGGCTTTTCAGATGAAAGCCAAGCCCGTTAAGTACGCCACAACAGACGGCCCACATCAGCCAGGGAGCAAGCCAGAGACCATGCTCGCTGGTGTTGGCCGCGATCAGATTGGGGGCCTGTAAAATAGCGACGGCCAACAAGGCCGCCGCGAGTAACATCAACCCCTGCCACGGCTGCCGCTCCAGTGGAGCGGCCAGCCTGGCGAGTCGATCACTTGTTTTCATCGATCTGACGATCCATGTTCTCGGTGTGTTCCAGCCACAGCGCATTGATGATGCCAAATGCACAGGCCAGCAACAGCCCCAGGATCCAGGTGAAATACCACATTGTCAGCGCACCTCTTAATAGAGAGATTGTTGGTTATCTTCGATGTGCTTGTTGGTTACCCGGCCAAACATCTTGATGTAAGTCCAGATGGTGTAACCCAGCACAATCGGTACGAAGATCGCTGCAGCCACTGTCATCACCTGCAAGGTGTTGAAAGAGGCGGTAGCATCCCACATGGTCAGGCTCAGTGACGGCTCAAGGCTTGAGGGCATCACGAACGGGAACATGGAGAAACCGGCAGTGAGGATGACCCCGGCAATCGCCAGCGAGGAGCTGGTAAACGCCAGCCAGCCGATGTTCATGCGGGCAAACAGCGCAGTCAGCAGGCTCATGGCCAGACCCAGTACAGGAGCAGCCACCATCCACGGATAGAGGGTGTAGTTGTTCATCCAGGCACCAGCCTGCAGCACAACTTCCTTGTTCATCGGGTTGGATACCGCGTCAGTCGCGGCAGCCTTGACGATGACATACCCTTCCATACCGCTTACCCACCAACCCGCGGCAGCAAACAGCACCAGGGTCAGCAGTGAGCAGATCATGGCGGCAGTACGGGAACGTGCCAGCACTTCCCCAT
Organism: Aeromonas sp. FDAARGOS 1405; assembly: GCF_019048265.1. Taxonomy (NCBI): domain Bacteria; kingdom Pseudomonadati; phylum Pseudomonadota; class Gammaproteobacteria; order Aeromonadales; family Aeromonadaceae; genus Aeromonas; species Aeromonas sp. FDAARGOS 1405. The sequence continues at coordinate 617,551 of NZ_CP077311.1, forward strand.
CGGTCTTCATCATCAACCAGGTTGCGCCCTGGGTGAGCAGCATGAACAGGCTCACCAGACCAGCCAGAATGCCGAACGGGTTAAGCAGGCCAAAGAAGTTGCCGTGATAGGTCAACATCATGAACTGGTTAAACTCGAACGGAACGCCTTGCAACAGGTTGCCAAAGGCCACGCCGAAAACGATGGGCGGTACGGCGCTACCGGCGAACAGGGCCCAATCCCAGTTGCTGCGCCATTTTGCATCAGCACGCAGCGAGCGGTACTTGAAACCGACCGGACGCAGGAACAGCGCCATCAAGGTCAGGATCATGGCGATGTAGAAGCCGGAGAAGGTCGCGGCATACACCATCGGCCAGGCGGCGAACAAGGCACCACCGGCAGTGACCAGCCAAACCTGGTTACCTTCCCAGTGCGGTCCCATGGTGTTGAGCATCACGCGGCGCTCGACATCTTTCTTGCCAACGAACGGGAGCAGTGCGCCTACCCCCATGTCGAAGCCGTCAGTGATGGCAAAACCGATCAGCAGTACGCCGACCAGAGCCCACCAGATGACACGCAGAGTTTCGTAATCAAACATGGTCGCTCTCCTTATGCCTTGATCTGTTCAAAGTGATACTTGCCAGTCTTCAGGCTGCTGGGGCCAAGACGGGCATACTTGAACATCAGGTACATCTCGATAACCAGAAGTACGGTATAGAACAGGCAGATACCGATCAGAGAGAACCAGATCTCGGCTGCAGGCAGGTTGGATGCAGAGAGGGAAGTCGGCAACACCTCTGCAATGGTCCACGGTTGGCGACCATATTCAGCAACAAACCAGCCAGCTTCGATAGCGATCCACGGCAGCGGGATACCCCACAGCAGACCCTTGAGCAGCCACTTGCGCTTGCCGATCTGGTGACGGGCACTGTCATAGAAGGCCATACCAATCAGCACCAGCATCAGCATGCCGACGGCAACCATGATGCGGAAGGCGAAGAACAGCGGCAGTACCTGCGGGATGGAGTCATCCACGGCGGCCTTGATCTGCTCGTCGGTAGCATCGGTCACGTTGCTGGTGTAGCGCTTGAGCAGCAGACCGTAGCCCAGATCCTGCTTCACTTCGTCGAAGCGAGCGCGGGTCTCGTCAGACTTGTCACCGGATTGCAGCTTGGTCAGCAGATCGTAAGCGGTCATACCGTTACGAACGCGCAGTTCGTGCTCGCTCTTCAGATCCTTCAGACCGGTGACCTGACCGTCCAGAGAACGGGTCGCGATAATACCAAGCGCATAAGGGATCTTGATGGCGTAGTCGGTGCGCATCTCTTCCTGATTCGGAATACCGAACAGGGTAAAGGCGGCCGGAGCAGGTTCAGTTTCCCATTCGGCTTCGATAGCGGCCAGTTTAACCTTCTGCACTTCACCGGTCTCGTAACCGGATTCGTCACCGAGGATCAGCACGGACACGATGGAAGCCATACCGAACGCGGCGGCAATGGCGAAGGAGCGACGGGCAAACGCCACATCACGATTCTTCAGCAGGTAGTAGGAGGAGATACCCAGCACAAACATGGCGCCACAGGTATAGCCAGCCGCCACAGTGTGGACGAACTTGACCTGAGCAACCGGGTTGAGCACCACGTCAGCGAAGCTCATCATCTCCATCCGCATGGATTCAAAGTTGAACTCGGCACCGACCGGGTTTTGCATCCAGCCGTTGGCAACCAGGATCCAGAGGGCGGAGAGGTTGGTACCCAGTGCCATCAACCAGGTGGCAGCCAGATGCTGATGCTTGCTCAGACGATCCCAACCAAAGAAGAACATACCGACGAAGGTGGACTCCAGGAAGAAGGCCATCAGCCCTTCAATGGCCAGCGGGGCCCCGAAGATATCGCCGACATAATGGGAGTAATACGCCCAGTTCGTCCCGAACTGGAACTCCATGGCCAAGCCTGTGGTAACCCCCAGGGCAAAGTTGATACCAAACAACTTACCCCAGAATTTGGTCATATCCCGGTAGATGGTGTTGTTGGTCATCACATAGACGGATTCCATGATCGCCAGGAGAAAAGCCATTCCCAGCGTCAGGGGTACAAACAAAAAGTGATAAAGGGCCGTCGCAGCGAACTGGAACCGCGATAGGTCTACCACATGCTCAGCAATCATGATGTTTCCTCACCGATTATTGGCACGGCTATTTTAAGTTTTAAGGACAAAGCTTCCGTTGGGGGTTATCGAATGGGCCCCATTGAGACGCATCACAACAAAACACTTTCAGTAACCACCAATATTAACAACAAGGCAATACAGGAAAACAAATAAAGCTAATGTTTAACAATTACAAAACAATCAGCTTCAATTTATTCTCGCCCATTATGACCGGGTTTTTATATCACCTTTATTTGATTGAAATCAATGTAAAAGGACCCGAAATACATGGCTTTCAAAGCCATGTTTAATCTATTTCACGATTATTGAAGAGAGCCAGATCACAAAAGATGATAAAGCGTAAAATATTGATTTAAATCAATTTAAGAATTTAACATCCGGCTACCTCGTTTAATTTGAAAAGTGTCGATAACGCGCCTTTTTCCATGTTATCCGGGTCAGTCAATCTGATTCAAAAATCCAATTTAAAACTGCAAATAATGCATACTCATGCGAACCAATTTCATCAAGCGAGGCATTAGATAAACTAATTTGAAGGTTGCAATTTTTCTTGTTTGTCCAGGTCGATTCGAACTCCTACAATGCGCCTCGCAGTGAGGGCATCCCCTTGGATACAGGCCGGTTACTCCGGGTTCACGGTACGTATTCGACCATCAATTTGAACCTGTCTATTGGAATCGAAGATGAAAAAGTTTGTTGCTAAAACCATCCGTTACTACAAGCTTTCCTTTGTGCAGCTCTATCAACTGAACCGACTCTGAGAGCTCGCGACGGCTCACCTGTTTATTTTCCGGTCTGTGTCCAGACGCACTCACTGTCTGTGAACATCCATCCTGAATTGTCTTTGCCCACCGCATCCGCCGTGGGCTTTTTTTGGCCCGCATAACAAAAAACCGCCTTTGACGGCGGTTTCATGTTCAAACGACTGTTTTTACTTCTCATCTGGTCGCTGAAGACCGAAATGAGCGTAGGCTCGTGTGGTCGCAATCCGTCCTCTGGGTGTACGTTGCAGATACCCTTGCTGGATCAGATAAGGCTCCAGCACATCTTCGATAGTATCTTTCTCTTCCCCGATCGCGGCGGCCAGATTATCGAGACCCACCGGCCCCCCCATAAACTTGTCTATCACAGCCAACAATAACTTGCGGTCCATAAAATCAAACCCCTCGTTATCGACATCCAGCATATCCATGGCGCGAGCCGCGATGGGACCATCGATGCGGCCATCGGATTTCACCTGGGCAAAATCGCGCACCCGTCTTAACAAGCGGTTAGCAATCCGCGGAGTACCACGGGAGCGACGAGCGACCTCGATGGCTCCATCCTCTGTCATATCGAGTCCCAGACAACGGGCGCTGCGGGAGACGATATCGGTCAAGTCCTTGACGTTGTAGAACTCAAGACGCTGGACGATACCAAAACGATCTCGCAGCGGGCTGGTGAGTGAACCAGCCCGGGTGGTTGCGCCGATCAGGGTGAAGGGGGGCAAATCCAGCTTGATGGAGCGAGCCGCTGGCCCCTCTCCGATCATGATGTCGAGCTGGTAATCCTCCATTGCCGGATAGAGCACCTCCTCCACCACCGGGCTGAGACGGTGGATCTCGTCGATGAACAATACATCGTTCGGTTCAAGGTTGGTGAGCAATGCAGCCAGATCACCCGCTTTCTCCAGCACCGGGCCGGAAGTGGTCTTGATATTGACCCCCATCTCGTTGGCGACGATGTTGGCGAGGGTGGTCTTGCCCAGACCGGGCGGGCCGAAGATCAGCAGGTGATCAAGCGCTTCACCCCGCTGACGCGCCGCTTCGATAAAGATCTCCATCTGTTCGCAGACGGTATCCTGACCGGTGTAGTCAGCCAGCTTCTTGGGGCGGATGGCCCGATCAATAATGTCATCCTCACGGGCGGCACTGGCCGAGATGAGGCGGTCTGCTTCAATCATCAACTACCTCACACAAGGCTACGAAGAGATTCACGGATGATATCTTCCACCGACATCCCCTCTTTGGCGATCTTGCTGACAATCTGGCTCGCCTGTTGCGGCTTGTAACCAAGGGCAACCAGCGCACTGGCTGCCTCTTCGGTCACACCCGGCGCCCGCAATTCAGGCTCACTGGCTGGCAATGTGACCATGGCGGGGGAGAAGAGATCATGGCTGACCCAGCCCTTTAGACGATCCTTCATCTCGACTACCAGCCGCTCGGCGGTCTTTTTGCCGACCCCCGGCAGTTTGACCAGGGAGCTTATCTCTTCACGTTCGACACTCAGCACAAACTGGGTAGCGGTCATACCGGAGAGAATAGCCAGTGCCAGTTTGGGGCCAACCCCATTGGTCTTGATCAGCTCGCGAAACAGCGCCCGCTCCTGTTTGTGGTTGAAACCATAGAGCAGTTGGGCATCTTCCCGCACCACAAAGTGAGTATGGATGGTCGCTTCCCTGCCGATCTCCGGCAAATCATAGAAGCAGCTCATCGGCATCTGCACCTCATAGCCAACCCCACCCACTTCCAGCAGGACCTCGGGGGGCTGCTTCTCAATGACAATGCCTCTCAAGCGACCAATCACAGCTCTCTCCTCACCAATACAGCTATTCGTAAATTGGCTCATAGCATAAAGAATAACTGGATAAGTATCCAGCACATGGCGGCAACCTCAGAGTAGCCAGAAAGCTTTTTCGCCAATTGGCTACCATGCTTGATCTGGTTCAGCCGGAGTGTACGGGATGTTTCTGCACCGGGCCGGACTCCGAACGGGCATGAACACTACACTAAACTCGTTCGGAACCGAAATTGATGCAATGCAGATACCAAGGAAGGCCATCATATGAAAATTGTTACCACCGCCAATCTGGGTCTTGCCATCTTGCTCGGCTGCACGCTGGGGATGGGAGCCGTGGGCTGGTATGGCAGCCAGCGGCTTGCCGATCTGCTCGCCTATGTGTTGGGAAGCGCCTGGCAGACCGCTGACGGGGCCATGGAGGGCTCCATCGAACTGGGCAATCAACAGTTACAGATTCAGAAGATGCAAAACGGCACCCCGCTCAATCGTGCCGAGCTTGATGCCGCCAAAGCGGCAACCGATGAGGCACTGGCTCGGGTCAGTCAGGGGCAGCTCATTGATGGCGCAGCCCTTTCGTCCATGGAGCAACAGAAGCAGGCCTATCAACAGCAACAAGAGAAGCTGTTGACGCTCTATCACGCCTACACAGAGGCGGATCAGGCCCTGCATCATAACGCCGACCTGATGGCCCGTCTCTCGACGCAGCTGGAGGAGATCGGCGATGGGGCGGTAGAGACGCTGACCCAATCCCCCGACCAGACCATCAGCTGGAACAGTGGCCTCTCTACCCGCTGGGAAGCGGCCGACGGGGGGATGGAGTCCAACATCGGCTTTTTGCGCCAGCTCTATGCGCTGGAGAAGATGCGCAGACAGGGGGTCACGGCGGCGATCAAGGCCGAGCTGAAAGAGGCGACCGATTTCTACCACGGAGCGATCGACAGCATGCTCGGCACCGGACTGTTCGATATCGAGGGCTCCGGGGAATTTGCTGGCAAGACACTGTCCGCAGAGTATCGCGCCCTGCTGACCCGACATCAGCAATTGATGGGGCAGTGGATCGAGGCGCTCGGCAACTATCAGGCCCAGCAGGCTCTCTATGAGGCCAGTGCCGACCAGCTGAAACAACAACTGGTTGCCATCGAGGCGAGCGGTGATGCCACCGTCGAGGATCAGGTCGTCCAACTCAACGGCATCATCAGCCAGACTCGCTCCCTGCTGCTGGGCGGCCTGTTGCTGAGCCTGCTCATGGTCACCCTCTGCGGCTTCTGGCTGACCCGCAAGCTGGTCACCCCGCTGCTGCAGGTGGATAAACGGATGCAGGATATCGCCGCCGGCGAGGGAGATCTCAACGCCCGCATCAACCTGCAACGGGATGACGAGATAGGCTCGCTTGCCAACAGCGTGGATCGCTTCATCGAGAAATTGCAGAAGATGATCAGCTCCACCATGGACAATAATCGGCACTTCAGCGAGCACGTCCACACCTCGGTCAACCGGGTGGAGGCGATCAGCCAGAGCAGCCGCCAGACTGCCGAACATGCGCTGGCCCTGCACCACGACAGCGAACAGATGGTACAGGTAGCGACCACCATATCGGACAACTGCAGCATGGCGGCCCACAATGCCAATGAGGTGCGCCAGCTGACCACCGAGAGCAGCCAGTATGTCGCCTCCGCCAGCGCGGGCATGCAGCGGGTGGTGCAGGAGGTGGGCGAGTGCGCCGTCGCCATCAACGCCCTCAAGGAGCAGGCAGGCCAGATTGGCCAGATCATCTCCACCATCAGCGGCATCTCGGAGCAGACCAACCTGCTGGCCCTCAATGCGGCTATCGAAGCAGCCCGCGCGGGGGAGATGGGACGTGGCTTTGCGGTGGTCGCTGACGAGGTGCGCACCCTGGCCAACCGCACCGCGGCCTCAAGCGCCGAAATTAGCCAGGTGATCAGCAGCATCCAGCAGCAGACCGAGAGCGCCTATCTGATGATGCAGCGCAACCTCAAGACGGTGGAGTCTGGCATGCAAGACTCCGAGAACACCAAGCAGATCCTGTTCAAGGTGGAAGGGGCCATCGACCAGCTGGCCGATATGGTGCAGCAGGTGGCCGTGGCCACCGGGCAACTGTCACACACCCTCAGCCACTCCTCCGACAAGGTCTCGGGGATCAGCCTGCAGGCCAGAACCGGCGAACAGGAGGCGCAGGAGTGCCTGTTGCTGGCCTCCTCTCTCCATCAGGCCAGCCTGCAGCAACAGCGCCTGCTCTCCCAGTTCCGGGTATAGCCTCTGTATCGAGAAGCTGTAAAAACACCAGTCCGTAGAACGGACTGGTGTTTGACACTCAATCGCACGGAGCCTACCCTCGCTATCCGCCAATGAGCGTCACCGACATCACCATGGATACAGTCTGGCGGACTAGCCTCCAAACGCCAGCTTGCCCGCCAGACTCAGCATGATGATGCCGACCAGCAGATCGATCCCCCGCTGTACCCCCCCTCTCGCCAGCCAGGGCGCCAATGCTGCAGCTCCCAGCGCAAGTGAGTAGAACCACACCAGCGAGGCGAGCATGGCACCGGCCGCAAAGGCCGGACGCAGGTGCTCGCTCACCTGACTGCCCAGCGAGCCGAGCAGCATCAGGGTATCGAGATAGACATGGGGATTGAGCAAGGTGACCCCTAGCGTCATGGCCAGTACACTTCTGGCTTTCATCCGTTGCGAAGCGTCGGCCAGTCCTCCCTCCTGCCCATACCACGCGCTGCGCAGGGAGCGCACACCAAACCAGCCGAGAAACAGTACGCCCCCCCAGGTGAGCAATATCATGCCGATCGGGCTGGCGGCCAGCAGATTGGCTCCGCCAAATACCCCTATGGCGATCAGAATTAGGTCGCAAAAGCTGCAGAGTGTGGCGCTCAGCAAATGATGGTTGCGATGGATACCCCTGCTCAGCACAAAGGCATTCTGGGCGCCGATAGGGATGATCATGGCAAGACCTATGGTGAAACCTTGCAGGGTCGTGGTCAGCAGCATCGAAAATTCCGTTCGAAATGATGAATGAACGGCACTATAGCGAGTCCGGCTCCTTCTTAGAAATTCATTGATTTACTGGTTCATTCATTTTGCTAATGATGAAGCGCTTCTATTAAATCCCGTGTCAATTACCGGATCTGACAATTGTGACCCTCAGACAGCAGCAGGAGAATCTGTGGTATCTGAGACTCGGACTACTGAAGCACTCTGGGGAAATTGGTGACCACCACCTGCTCCAGATTGGGCAGCAGCAAGCCGGTTCCCACCCCTTTGGCAATGGCCTGGTAGCGGTTCATGGAGCCGGTTTTGCGGGTGACCTGATTGAGATGGTAATTCACTGTGCGCTCCGTGATGCCGAGAATGCAGGCAATCTCGCTGGAGGTCTTTCCTTCACTGGCCCAGAACAGGCACTCTGTTTCGCGCTCGGTCAGGGGCTCTTTGCCCACACTGTCCATCATGCTGAAACGCACCACCCGGATCGCGGCATCGAAGATGTAGTTGGACATCCATGAGAGGATGGGCGACGACTCCAACAGCAGATCGCTCGAGGCCCGTTCCGAGGTAATGAAGGAGAGAATACCGTTCTCCCCGGCGGCACCGTGCAAGGGGAAGGAGATGCCGTTGCGCAGCCCGAACTCGGCTGCCAGCCCCATCACATCCATGCTTCCCTCTTGCAGAAAGCTTGCTCGCTCATCGAGGCGATTCCAGTAGATGGGCAAGGTCTGCTTGCGCGCCAGCTGGATCACCGGATCACATGCCAGCATGTTGTTTTCGGTATAGGCCTGCACCCAGGAGTCAGGGCAGTGATTGAACAGCACCACCTTGGGTCTTTGCATCGACATCGGCAGGATCAGCGCGAAGCGGTAGTAGTCGTAGCCCATCCCGAGCGTGAAGTGACCGATCAGCTCGGCCAGACGGTTGCCATCCGTCACCGAAGTGAAATGTTCGAGATACTCAAGCAGTTGGTCTCTTTTCATATGAAAGCCCCCTTGGCCAGACATGTGATTATAACGGCGAATAGCAAGACAGAGGGCCCATAATGTTGGTTTTCAAAGGAAAATTGAGAGAGCATCCACGAAATGAGGTAGAGGATGAACTCTATCGCTTTCGAAATCGCGTCTTTTCCGACCGGCTCGGCTGGGATGTAGAGTCCCATCGGGGACTTGAGCGTGACAGTTTTGATACGCCAGACACCCATTGGGTGCTGATCGAGGATAAGCAAGGGCTATGCGGCTGTATTCGCCTGCTCAACTGTGCCGATGCCTATATGCTGCCCACCATCTTCCCCACCGCCCTTGCCGGTGAAAGTGCACCGCGTACCCCCGATGTCTGGGAACTGACCCGTCTTGCCATCGATGCCAGCCGTGCTCCGCGGATGGTCAATGGCGTCAGCGAGCTCACCTGCGTCATCTTTCGCGAAGTCTATGCCTTCGCCCATGCTCACGGGATCCGTGAGCTGGTCGCTGTCGTCAGCCTGCCGGTAGAGCGCATCTTCCGCCGCCTCGGCCTGCCCATCGAGCGCCTCGGCCATCGCCAGGCGGTGGATCTGGGGGCCGTGCGCGGGGTGGGGATCCGCTTCCATCTGGATGAACGCTTCGCCCGTGCCGTTGGCAAACCTCTGCTGGGCCACTATCAAACCAGCCACTCTCTACTGCAGCAACCATCACCGGCGCTGGCAACGCAGCCATAAAAAATCCCGGGAAAACAGACCCGGGATAAACAGATCGCTATGAGCCCGCAGGCTAACCCATGGGTCAGCGGGCAGTATCCTCCCTCAACAACCTGATCACTACTGTCAGAAATCACAGCGTAACGGCCCTGTCGCCACCCATTGTTGTCCCCTGCCGAGTGACGTAGAGTCAGCCCAGAAGCAACGCAAGGGAGGGAAGATGAAAGAGCTGGACTACAAACTGCTGCGGGCACTGGATGCGGTACTGCAGGAGCAGAACTTCGAGCGGGCCGCCAAATCACTGCACATGACCCAGTCCGCCATCTCCCAGCGGATCAAACTACTGGAGCAACAGTTTGCCGAGCCGCTGCTCATCCGCAGCCAGCCGTTGCAGGCGACCCAGCTCGGCCAGAAGCTGCTGGCACACTATCGTCAGGTCCACCAGCTAGAGCTGGAACTGGCTGGTGAGCTGGCTCCCGCCACACCACAAGCACCCATCCGGATCAGTATCGCCGTCAATGCCGACAGCCTGGCCACCTGGTTTCTGCCCTCGATTACTCCCTTGCTTGAGCAGCATCCCATCGAACTCAACCTGCTGGTGGATGACGAGTGCCGCACCCTCGACAAGGTGCGCGAGGGACAGGCCTTCGGCGCGGTCAGCCTGAGCCCCCAACCGCTGGCTGGTTGCTGTGTCGACGAGCTGGGTGAGATGAACTATCTGCTCACCGCCAGCCCGGCCTTTGTGGCTCGCCATTTTCCTCGCGGTCTGACCCGGGAAGCACTGGCCAAGGCACCGGCAGTAGCGTTCGATCAGCGAGATGACATGCATGTAAGCTTTATGAGGGAGCAGTTCGGGCTGGAGCCTGGCGGCTACCCCTGCCATACGGTTCATTCGTCGGAGGCCTTTGTCGCCATGGCCGAACAGGGAGTGGCCTACTGTCTTATCCCGGAATTACAGATCAGGAGACAACTGGAGAGTGGCTCACTGGTCAACCTCAGCCCAGAGCGCATCCTGACGGAGCGACTCTACTGGCACCGTTGGGTACTGGAAAAAGGGGTACACAAACAGCTCTCTTTACGGCTCATCGACTATGCCCGCAGCTCTCTGAAACCACGCTGATCAGGCCATTCACCTTGGCTTTGCAGGGCTAAAAACGTATAGTGCTGGGCGTTTCTTCATCAGGTCTCCACTCAGGTTCCCCATTTATGTTCCAAGACAATCCGCTGCTGGCCCAGCTCAAGCAACAAATCCGCGAAAACATCCCGAAGAAAGAGGGTGTGATCCGCGCCTCGGACCGGGGCTTCGGCTTTCTGGAAGTCGATGAGAAGACCAGCTATTTCGTGCCGCCTCCCTACATGAAGAAGGTGATGCACGGTGACCGGGTGACCGCCCTGATCCGCACCGAAAAAGAGAAGGAAGTGGCCGAGCCGGATACCCTGCTGGAGCAGTCCGTCACCCGCTTCGTGGCCCGGGTCAAGATGTTCCGTGACCGCCTCAACGTGGTTGCCGACCATCCGCTGATCAAGGATGCCATCAAGGCCCGCGTCAAGAAGGGTCTGGATGAGAAAGAGTTCAAGGAAGGTGACTGGGTGGTGGCGACCCTCAAGCGCCATGCGCTGGTCGACGGCAACTTCTCTGCCGAGATTATCCAGAAGATCGCCGCCCAAGAAGATCACAATGTGCCCTGGTGGGTGGTGCTGGCGCGCCACAATCTGGCCCAGGTCGAGCCGGCTGACTTGCCGGAGTGGAAGGTGATCGAAGAGGAAGAGCTGCCCCGTCGCGATCTGACCGCAGTCCCCTTCTTCACCATCGACGGTGCCAAGACCAAGGATATGGACGATGCGCTGGCCATCACCAAGCTGGACAACGGCTGGGAGCTGCTGGTCGCCATCGCTGACCCGACCGCCTATGTGGCCGAAGGGAGCGAGCTGGACAAAGAGGCCGCCCAGCGCGCCTTTACCGTCTACATGCCGGGCCGCAACGTGCCGATGATCCCGCGCACCCTCTCCGACGAGCTCTGCTCCCTGAAAGAGGGCGAGGAGCGCAACACCCTGTGCGCCCGTCTGCTGATCGCCGAAGATGGTCTGCTGCTGGAGGAGACCGAGTTCTTCGCCGCCCGCATCTGCTCCCACGCCCGTCTCAACTATGACGACGTCTCCGACTGGGCTGAGCATGGCAAAGAGCTGGCTATCGACGCAGGTGTGCTGGCCCAGCTGCCGATGATGAAGGCAATGACCGAGGCGCGCATCAAGTGGCGCACCGAGCATGCACTGGTATTCCCGGATCGTCCCGACTACGACTTCGAGCTGGGCGAGAATGGCGAAGTGCTGGCCATCCACGTCGAGCCACGCCGCATCGCCAACCGCATGGTGGAAGAGTCGATGATCGCCGCCAACATCTGCGCCGGTCGCGTACTGGGCAAGAGCGTCGGCTACGGCATCTTCAACGTCCACACAGGCTTTGACGAAGAGTCCCTCGACGGCGCCATCGACCTGCTGAAAAGCGCCGAGGCCCCGTTCGAACGTGACGAGATCGCCAGCCTCTCCGGCTTCTGCGCCCTGCGCCGCTGGATCGACAACCTCGATACCCGCTGGCTGGATGGCAAGATCCGCCGCTTCCAGAGCTATGCACTGATGTCCTCCGAGCCGGGCGCACATTACGGCCTGGGTCTGGATGCCTACGCCACCTGGACCTCACCTATTCGAAAATACGGCGATATGGTCAACCATCGTCTGCTCAAAGCGGTCATCGCGGGCAAAACCCCGGGCGAGCGCCCGAGCACCGAGCTCACCGAGCACCTGACCGCCTGCCGCCGCCTGCACCGCATGGTGGAGCGCGACATCGGCGACTGGCTCTATGTCCGCTACCTCAAGGCCGATGCTGGCACCGACAAGGTGTTCAACGCCGAGATCATCGACGTGATGCGTGCTGGCCTCAAGCTGCGTCTGCAGGAGAACGGCGCCGTGGTCTTCATGCCTGCCCGTCATATCCTCGACAACAAGGATCGGCTGGAGTGCAACTGGGACAACGGTCGCGTCTATCTGGACAAGACCGAGGTGGTCTACGAGCTCGGTCAGATCATTGAGGTCAAGCTGACAGAAGCGGTGGAAGAGACCCGCTCCCTCATTGCCAAGCCGGCGGTGGAGCTGGTGCCGGGTCCGGCACCGGAAGCCCCGTTGGCAGAGAGCACGTCAGCCGATAGCAGTGAAACGCCAGCGCAGCCAGCCTCCCAGGCTGAGTAAGCCACGCAGAGTCATCGAATCTGCCCGAGAGCCCGCCATCGTGCGGGCTCTTTTTTGCTCCACATCTGCCATGCACGCTGCTACAGGTGGCGCAACTACGCACAGTTTTCGCCATAATTGGCAATAAAAGCAGTGAATGTTTCCACACATAACCTGGAATGCAACCAATATGTGCGACACATCTCCTTTCTGACATATTAATCAAAGAGAAATATGTTTATACTCGCTTGGGTACAATCCAAGGGATACTGGTATGCAGGAATGGGACCCGGAACACTTCACCAACTTCGCTCAGTTATGCGAAGTGAGCCTCGCCACCATCCGTGAAAAGACCGATGCAGAACGCCTTTACCTCTGGCTGAGAGCTCCTGAAGCACAGCTCTACAGTTTTCAGCTGGATCAGGGCGTGATCGAACTGGATCTAGCCCAGCTAGAACAGCTAACACTACCCCACCACCTGATCGACAAGGCAATGGACAAGGGACAACTGGTGATCGAGCAGCTCCAGCCACCGCCAGATCCTGGCGAAAATGTGGAGCCCGCCCAGCCACAGCTACGCGCCTGTTTCCCTCTCAAACGTCACATGAAACTGGAAGGGGTCATCTATCTGGAGACCCGCCGCCGCATAGACCGCCTCTCCTCCCACCAGCGCCAGGGCATCCAGCTCCTTATTCACTATCTGACTGCCGAGCTCAGCAATCACCTGCTCTCCAGCCAGGTCAATCAGGAGCGGGACCAGCGGCTCCATACCCAGACCGATCTGGTACAGAGTCAGGCACTGCAGGGCTCCTTCCTCACCATGTTGCAGGCGCTGCACATGGTCAGCGTCACCCTCTCCCGCTGTCGCAGCGAGAACGATCTGCTGCGGGACGCCGTGCTGCTGGCCCGCAAGGAGCTGCAGTTCGATCGGGTCGCCATCTTCCTGATCGAACCCGATGGCAAAACCATGCGCGGCACCTGGGGCACCAGTGAAGAGGGAGAGCTGGTAGACGAACACGACTTTGTCAGTCCTATCCCGGATCACCCCACGGTGCAGGAGGCGCTCAAGCGCAAGGATTACGTGCTGGTGCTGGAAGATACCCCTCTCTACTACGAGAAACAGCAGGTGGGACAGGGCTGGAACGCCATGGTATCGCTCTGGGATGGCGCCATCCCCATCGGCTGGATCGCCGCCGACAACCTGCTGTGGCACCGCCCGCTCAAAGCCTATCAGAGCGAGATCTTCAAACAGTACGCCGCCATCCTGTCACAGTTGTTGATCCGCCAGCGCACTCAGGAGCAGCTGGAGCAGCTCAACCGCCAGCTGGAAGCCCGGGTCGCCGAACGCACGATACAACTGGCCGAAACCAATAGGGCGCTGGAAGAGGCCAATCACCGCCTCTCCCTGCTCTCGCTGGAAGATCCTCTGACTGGTATCGCCAACCGGCGCCAGTGGGACATCACCATGCAACGGGAGTGGGAGTGGGCACGGCGCACCCAGAATCCGCTGGCGGTATTGATGATCGATGTCGACGACTTCAAGGCCTATAACGATCACTTCGGTCATACCAAGGGGGATGAGTGCCTGCAGCAGGTAGCCCGCGTACTGCGGGAGGCCGAGCGACGCTCTACCAATCTGGTGGCTCGTTATGGCGGAGAAGAGTTCGTCATCCTGCTTTGCGCCCCACAACCCGGTGAAGCCGAGCAACTGGCCGAGAGGATCCATGCCGGACTGGCGCAATTAAAACTGCCCCATCCCGCCTCGCGGGTTGCTGATTTCATTACGGTTAGCATAGGCTTTAGCTATCTGGTCCCCTCCCTGGACGAGGCGTGGCAGAGTCTGACCGAACAGGCCGATCAGGCGCTCTACCACGCCAAGTCTCAAGGACGGGCACGCACTCTGGCCTATCGGTGATCCCATGCTGTTGCGTCGTTATCCCATTTTCAATCGCCGCCTGGCCCTGGTGGCCTACGGTATCGATTATCTGCTTGGCTCACCGGACGAGTGGCCCTCACTGGCACAGCATTGCCGCCTGCTGGCACAAGGGCGCCAATATCTGGTGCCTTTCACCCACGAGCAGCTCGATGAACAGCGCCCCCTGCTGTTTGATCAGGATGCGATCCCGCTGGTAGAGGCTTCCAGCGAACGGCTGCCCGCCTCCTTTCCGGTGTTGGAACAATGGCGAGACAGTCGACGCCGGCTTGCTGTACATGGGGTCAGTCGTGAGCCACGCTGGCTCGGTGCCAGCCGTCTGCTGGTATTCTGGATGGGGGAAGAGGGGATCTGCCAGCCCACCGAACACAAGCGGATGGCCCTCGATATCGAAACCTGGGAAGATTTTCTCCCGCTGCGAGAGGCCGGAGTCGACTTCTTTGCCGGTGGTTTTCTCGCCCGCCCCGAGCTGGTCAATCAACGTGCCACCCAGCCCGACATGGCACTTGTGCAGCAGATCCTTCAACTTATCTGCCACGAGGAGTTCTCCTTTGCCCAGGTGGCTCGCCTGCTGGAGCAGGATGCCTTGCTCCCGGGCCAGCTACTCACCTATGTCAACGCGCCCGGCTTCGATCATGCAGCCCCTATCACCTCGGTTTCCCGCGCCCTCTCCTATCTGGGAGAGCAGGAGATCCGCAAGTTTGTGCTGATCAACGGCCTGGCCCGGGTGAGCCAGCATATGCCGGAGGCCTCTACCCGAATGGCCATCGCTCGCGGCCGCTTCTGCGAACTTATCGCCCTCACCGCCCTCGACAAACGCGAAGCAAGCTGGGCTTTTCTGGTAGGGCTGGTACTCGATGGTTCCCTGCTATCAGAGTCGCTGAAGGCCCACCTGCCCAACAACGTAAAGCGAGCCATCGAGCGGCACGAAGGGCCGCTGTTCCACCTGTTCCAGCTGGTCAGGACCTATGAACAGGGCAACTGGGCTCTGCTGGAGCAGCTGGCACCGAAATACCAGCTCGACCCGACCAGGCTCACCCCCGTCTATTTTCAGGCGCAAATGTGGGGGCAAGCGTTTCTCACCAGCTAGGTGATGGCAGGCCGGGGAGGCTCTGGCTAGAATGGGCTCCCTTTTTTCAGAGACTGACCCGCACCATGACACTTTCCGGATTCCAAGGCCTGATCTTTGACCTGGATGGCACCCTGGTCGACTCCATGCCGCTGCATCTCGCCGCCTGGGAACACACCGCCTGTGAATTTGGTTTTCGCTTCGATGCCGACTGGTTCTATGAACTGGGCGGTATGCCGAGCCGCAAGATCGCCCTGCTGGTGACACAGGAGCAGCAGATCCCCCTCGACCCGCTCGAAGTGACCCGCTGCAAGACTGCCCACTATGTGGCCAACCTGCACAAGGCGACCGTGTTTCCCGCCATGCAGACACTGGTCGAACGCTATCAAGGTGTCATTCCGATGGGGATCGGTACAGGTTCTCCTCGCATCAACGCCGAAGCGGTGCTGCGCAATACCGGGCTGGATCGCTACTTTAAGGTGGTGGTCACGGCCGACGATGTTGAGCAGCACAAACCCAATCCCGATACCTTCCTGCTGGTTGCCAGCAAGCTGGGGGTCAAGCCGTCAGGCTGTCTGGTGTTTGAAGATACCGGTATCGGTGTACAGGCTGGAGAAGCGGCGGGTATGCAGACCTGCATGGTCAAAGCAGGTAAACCGATCGGCATAGCGATGTAGTGCAGAAGAATATCGCCCAACAAGGGGCGATAACCGGAGCTGGATCTTATACGGGACAGGGTTGAGAATGAGAGCCAGCTCCGTCAGTCGCTGACGCAGGGCGCGTCAACGGGGCGTGCGGGGCAGACGATTACTCGTTGTTGCCGCCGCCCTGATTGTCGTCATAACGACCCGGCGCACCGTGGGGGCGCGGCGCCATGGAGACACGCGGCTTGCGAGCACGCTGGATGTTCACCTGCGGACGGCCGGTGTGCATGGCGATGGTGGAGATCTTGGCCTTGTAGACCAGCTGCTGGTTACCATGAGCATCGGTCAGCAGCACGCTGTACTGGTCGAACCCGCTGATGGTGCCTTCCAGCTTGATGCCGCTCACCAGAAAAATAGCGACCTGACTGCGGTTCTTGCGCAACCAGTTGAGGGCAGAATCTTGCCCGTTCCCGAGGGAGAAGGCTTGCTCAATCGTGGAGTAGCTGGGGGATTCAGTTGTCATAAATTATTGTCCCGCGGAAAAAAAAGTGGCGTTTGATTGTGCTAAATGGGCACTGGCTTGTCAAAGTCATTCTCACTCCCGCCAGCAATAGCGGCCTCCGGGGGCTGGTCGCTGACCAGCACAACTGCGATAATCGCCAGCTCTGGCTCTACCACGGGCCTTATCTGGGGTTTTATCTTGCATCCGGTTTCACACCAACACCACACCACCTATGTCCATGATGCCACTGCCTGCGAAGAGTGTGACCTGCTGATACCGGCCACACCGCTCGAGGTGGGACAGGCCAGCTGCTGCCCCCGTTGCGGACACACCCTGAGTCGCCACCTGCCACAGCAGGAGTTGCGGCCGATCTCCTACGGGTTCGCGGCACTTATCATGTTCGTGCTCGCCAATGCCTTTACCTTTATGTCCTTCTCGGCCAAAGGGGTGGGCCAGGAGATGACCTTTTTGCAGAGCATCACCACCCTGGTGGATGAGGGCTATCTGTTTCTCGGCGCGGTACTGAGCCTGACCCTGATCGGCCTGCCACTGGTTTATATGGGCTCCATCATGCTGGTGCTGTGGCGGATCGATAAAGATCTGCACAGCAATGCCCTGCGCTCCCTCGGCCGTCTACTCTGCCGGATCAAACCCTGGCTGATGGTGGATGTCTTTCTGGTGGGGGTGCTCATCTCGCTGGTCAAGCTGATGGGGATGGCCGACATCAAGATGGGGCTGTCATTCTGGGCTTTCGTCGGCTACACGGTGCTGCTCATCAAGATGATCTCCTCGCTGGATCAGATGTGGCTGTGGCAGCGGCTGTTCGGCCCGACCGAGGCGCGGGAGATCGACCCGGAAGCGGGCGCGCTGGAATCAGGTCTGGTGGGCTGCCATATCTGTGGCGCCCTGAGCGAGGTGGGCTGCCATAGCTGCTCCCGCTGCGGCGGCAAGCTGCATGCCCGCAAGCCGGGCGGCCTGAACCGTACCTGGGCGCTGCTGTTTACCTCCGCCATTCTCTACATTCCGGCCAACGTCTATCCCATCATGGATACGGTGTTTCTCGGTGATGACAGCCCCTCCACCATCCTCGGCGGTGTGGTGCTGCTCTGGGCCATGGGCTCCTACCCCATAGCGGCGGTGATCTTTTTCGCCAGCGTGGTGGTGCCGCTGGTGAAAATACTGGCGCTATTCTGGCTTTGCTATATGGTGCAGCGCGGCAATGTCACCTCCCCCCTCGGCAAGCTAAAACTCTATCGCATGACCGAATTTGTCGGACGCTGGTCGATGATCGACGTCTTCGTGGTGGCCATTCTGGCGGGCCTGATCCGGCTCGACAATCTGATGACCATCTATCCCGGCCCTGCGGCCGTCGCATTTGCAGGTGTGGTGCTGATCACCATGGTCGCCGCCATGAGTTTCGACTCCCGCCTGATCTGGGATTTACAACAAGGAGAACGCGAACGTGAGTGAGCGTAAAAAAAGGTGGAAACCGGGCTCTGACTTTCTGAGCTCTGCCGCCGCAATCTGGATGGTGCCCCTGCTGGCGCTGTTCATCGGTCTCTGGATGCTGTTCCAGCACTGGTACTCCCAGGGCCCCAGTTTCACCCTGACAGTCGCCACTGCCGAGGGCATAGTCGCTGGCAAGACGGTGATCCGTTCCCGCGAAGTGGACGTCGGCCGCATCGAGGCCGTCGAGCTGAGTGATGACTATAGCCATGCCGTGCTGAAAGGACGGCTGACCAATGCCGCCTCCGGCATGCTGCGCGGTGACAGCCAGTTCTGGGTGGTCAAGCCCAGAGTGGGCCGTGAAGGGGTATCGGGTCTGAGCACCCTGCTCTCCGGCGCCTATATCGAGCTCGCCCCCGGCAAGAAAGGTCGGGCACGGGACGAATACGCCATGCTCGACAAACCGCCACTCGCCTCCCTCGATGCCAAGGGGCTGCGTCTCACCCTCAGCAGTCGCGACACCCGCGCGCTGGGGGAAGGCTCCCCCATCAACTATCAGGGCTTCACCATAGGTCAGGTGGAAGAGGCGAAGTTCCTGCCGGAAAAGAGCGAGATGCAGTATCAAATCTTCATCCACGCCCCCTATGACATTCTGGTGAGCAGCAACTCCCGCTTCTGGATGACCCCGGGCTTCGAAGTCTCCATGAGCAGCGAGGGGATGAAGGTGAAGATGGATTCGCTGGAGAGCCTGATCGATGGCGGCATCACCATGGGTCTGCCACCCGGCTGGGCGCCTGGCGAGCCGGTCAAACAGATGGAAGGGTTCACCCTGTTTCAGGATGAGGCGAGCGTGCTGGCCGGTAGTCTGGATCAGTTCATCGACTACGTCTTCCTGTTCGATGACAACGTGGGTGGCCTGCACCCGGGCGCGGCGGTGCAGTATCGCGGCATTCGGGTCGGTACCGTCATCTCCGCCCCCTACCTCATCGAGGACAAGGGCGTGCAGATCTTCAAGAGCCGCCAGATCCCGGTGCTGGCTCGCATCGAGGTACAGCGCCTCTCCCACCGCTATGCCAAGGCGGAGAAGGATCAATGGCGCGCCCTGTTCGGCAAGCAGTTCAAGGAGGGGTTGCGTGCCAGCCTCAAGACCTCGAGCCTGCTGACCGGTGGCAAGATCATCGATCTCAACTTCTATCCGGACGCGCCACGTTTCGAGCAGGCCAAGCTGGCCGGTTATCAGGTCTTCCCCACCGTGCAGGGCGGGCTGGATCAGATCGAGCGCAAGGTGAACCTCATCCTCGACAAGTTTGTCGACATGGACATGGCGACCACCCTGACCAAGGTCAACGGGTCACTCACCACTCTGGATGGCACCCTGAAGAACATCAGTGCAGTCAGCGCCAACCTGAACAAGCTCACTGCCAAGGATTCCACCCAGCAGCTGCCGGCCTCGCTCAACGAGAGCCTCAAGCAGTTGCAGGAGACCTTGCAGGCCTATGATGCCCAGTCGCAGACCAATCAGGACCTGCGCCAGTCGGTGCAGACCCTCAATCAGTTGATGCGCGAACTGCAGCCGCTGGTGCACTCCCTCAATGAGCAGCCCAGCTCGCTGATCTTCGATCGCGCGCATCCATCGGACCCTGAGCCCAAGCGAGGCAAACAATGAAAAAAGAGATCCTGACGCTGGCCCTGCTGGGCCTGCTGGCGGGTTGCAGCAGCCAGCCAAGCCTGCACTACTATTCGCTCGATGCCGACAACCAGCAACCCGTGACGGCACCTGCCCAACCGCAGCACCAGCTGGTGCTGCGCCCGGTGGCGCTGGCCAGCCAGCTCGACCGGATCAGTCTGGTCTATCAGCTGGAAGGGCAAGAGCTGCACTTCACCGAGTACCATCGCTGGGCCGGTGCGCTGGACGATCAGCTCAACCAGCTCACCCTCAATGGCCTCTCCACCCGCCTGCCGGGCTGGGTGGTGCGGCAGGATGGCGCCCGCAAGGGGCCGGTGCTGACCATTCTGGTGGAGCGCTTTCAGGGCCGTCATGACGGCAGCGCCGTGCTGAGCGGCCGCTGGCGCCTGCTGGCGGAAGATGGCACCGTGCTGCGCGATGCCCCCTTCCGTCAGGAGCGGATACTACCGGCCGATGGCTACAACGCACTGGTGAACGAACTGGGTCAGGGCTGGCAACAGCTGCTCGACCAGATTGCCGCCGAGGTGCGCCAGAGCGCCCGCTAATCGGCCATCAGCCGATTGCAGAGATAAAAAAACGACGCCAGCTGGCGTCGTTTTTTTATGTGCGAGTATCAGGCGATGACTCACGCCTTGGCGGGCAGGCTCAGGCGAGCTACCGCTTCCACATGCATGGAGTGCGGGAACATATCGACCGGCTGCACCTCGTCCAGCACGAAGCCCTGCTTGACCAGCCAGGCAAGATCGCGGGCCAGGGTCTGCGGATTGCAGGAGACATAGACCAGACGACGGGGCGCCATGGCGACCAGGGTCTGCAGTACAGCCTTGTCACAGCCTTTGCGCGGCGGATCCATCACCACCACATCAGCGGTCACGCCCTGGGCGTGCAGTTCAGGCATCAGCTGCTCAGCCTTGCCGACGTGGAATTCGGTGTGCTCGATACCGTTGAGGGCGGCGTTGCGACGGGCATCGCTGATGGCGCTCTCGACCGACTCGATCCCCACTACCTTGGCGGCCTTGCCGGCCAGGAACAGGGAGATGGTGCCGATACCGCAATAGATATCGAACACCGTCTCGTTGCCGGTCAGCTCGCAATACTCCAGTGCCTTGGAGTAGAGCACGTCGGTCTGGCTCGGGTTGTTCTGGAAGAATGAGAGCGGCGAGATCTCGAATTCGAGTTCGTGGATCTTGTCGCGGATCACCCCGCTGCCCAGCAGCACCCGGTTGTTGTCGCCCAGAATGCGGTTGGTGCGCGCTTCGTTGATGTTCTGCACCAGGGTAGTGACCGGCAGATCCTGCAGGGCCGCCAGCAGCTCGGCTTCAAACGGCAGCTCCTCGCTCAGGGTCACCAGCACCACCATCAGCTCGCCGCTCTTGAAGCCCTTGCGGGTCATCAGGTTGCGCACACAACCGGTGTGGTTCACCTCGTCATAGGCCGCGATGTCGTGCGCGCGCATCCAGTTGCGCACCCGGGCGTTCAGCTCCACGTGCAGCGAGTCCTGCACCGCGCAATCATCGGCGGTGATGAGGTCGTGGGAGTGCTTGCGATAAAAACCGATCTCGGCACCGGCGTCACAGCCGCGAACCGCGTACTGCGCCTTGTTGCGATAGGCGAACGGGCTCTCCATGCCAAGGATATCCTTGACCGGGGTGTCACCCAGCCCGACCTGTTCCAGTGCGCTCTGCACCAAGGCCTGCTTGAGCTTGAGTTGGGCCGGATAGGCCAGCGGGCGCACCTGACAGCCACCACACTCGGTGTTGGGGCAGAAATCGGCAACCCGGTCGGCAGAGGGCTGGAGCAGCTCGGCGACCTTGCCGTGCAGATAGTTCGGCTTGACCTCGGTCAGCTCCACCAGCGCCTGTTCACCGGGCAGCAGACCTTCGACAAACAGGGGGCGATCGAACAGGCGTCCTTTGCCATCTCCTTTGTCGGTCAGTTCCAGGATCTCGATCTGGTGTTGATGTCCCACTAACGGCATGAGCGGCTCCAAAAGTACTAAAAATGGGGGGTGATGGACGCGGAAAAGCCATGCCCATCGAGAAAAGGTGGCAGAGTTTAGCGGAGATCCGGCCAAATTGCAGGCATAAAAAACCTGCTTGTTGCAATGGTCATTGCCCCAGGCTATCTGCCGGGTGTTGCCACCTTTCGGGTTGCGGCAAATTTAGCCCTTGGGCCATAACGCCCAGCCTGTTAAAATTCCGCCCTTGAAATTATCCTGGGCCCCGCGCCCGTTCTAGCTAAGGTCTACCGCGATGCGTACCAGCCAATATCTGCTTTCCACTCTCAAGGAAACCCCCTCCGACGCTGAAGTTGTCAGCCACCAGCTGATGCTGCGCGCCGGGATGATCCGTAAACTGGCCTCCGGCATGTATGCCTGGTTGCCAACCGGTCTGCGGGTACTGAAGAAAATCGAGAACATTGTTCGCGAAGAGATGAACAATGCTGGTGCCGTTGAAGTCTCCATGCCGGTGGTGCAGCCTGCCGAGCTGTGGCAGGAGTCTGGCCGCTGGGATGACTACGGTCCCGAGCTGTGCCGTCTGACCGACCGCCACAACCGTCCCTTCGTGCTGGGCCCGACTCACGAAGAGGTGATCACTGCGCTGGTGCGTTACGAAGTGAACAGCTACAAGCAGCTGCCGCTCAACCTCTACCAGATCCAGACCAAGTTCCGCGACGAAGTACGCCCTCGTTTCGGCGTGATGCGTGGCCGCGAATTCCTGATGAAGGATGCCTACTCCTTCCACATCGACAAAGAGTCTCTGGTCGATACCTACGAGAAGATGCACGCCGCCTACTGCAAGGCGTTCACCCGCATGGGCCTGAACTTCCGTCCGGTGCAGGCCGATACCGGCTCCATCGGTGGTACCGGTTCCCACGAATTCCAGGTGCTGGCCGAGAGCGGTGAAGATCTGATCGCCTTCTCCGATAGCTCCGATTACGCCGCCAACATCGAGATGGCCGAAGCGCTGGCCCCGGCTGGTGAGCGCGCTGCCGCCACCGCAGCCCTGACCAAGGTTGCCACCACGAACGTCCACACCATCGACGAAGTGGCTACCTTCCTGAAGGTGGCGCCGACCGCCATCGCCAAGACCCTGCTGGTACTGGCAGAGGAAGATGAGCACGGCAAGCAGGCCGTCATCGCGCTGGTACTGCGTGGCGACCACGAGCTGAACGAAATCAAGGCTGAGAAACTGGCTGGCGTTGCCAACCCGCTGACCTTCGCCAACGACGAGCAGATCAAAGCTGCCGCCGGTTGCGATGCAGGTTCCATCGGCCCGGTCGGCTTTGCCGGTCGCATCATCGTCGATCGCAGCGCCGCCCATCTGGCGGACTTCGTCTGCGGCGCCAACGAGACCGGCTTCCACCTGACCGGTGCCAACTGGGATCGCGACATCGCTTCTTACGAAGTTGCCGACCTGCGCAACGTGGTAGAAGGCGACCCGAGCCCGTGCGGCCAGGGTAAGCTGCTGCTCAAGCGCGGTATCGAAGTGGGCCACATCTTCCAGCTGGGTACCAAGTACTCCGAAGCGATGAAGGCGAGCGTGCTGAACGAAGCTGGCAAATCCGTCACCATGGAGATGGGTTGCTACGGTATCGGGGTTTCCCGTCTGGTGGCTGCCGCCATCGAGCAAAACAACGACCAGTACGGCATCATCTGGCCGGATGCCATCGCCCCGTTCGAAGTGGCCATTGTGCCGATGAACATGCACAAATCCGAGCGTGTGGCCGAGCAGGCACAACAGTTCTACGCCGAGCTGAAAGCCGCTGGTGTGGACGTGCTGTTCGACGACCGTAAAGAGCGCCCGGGCGTGATGTTCGCCGACATGGAGCTGCTGGGCATCCCGCACGCCATCGTCATCGGCGATCGCGGTCTGGACAACGGCGTGGTGGAGTACAAGTGCCGCCGCACTGGCGAGAAGCAAGAAGTGGCCATCAGCGATATCGTCGCCATGCTCAAGGCCAAGCTGGGCCGTTAATTCCGCCCTCTTCCCGATATAAGAAAGCGCGCCATTTGGCGCGCTTTTTGTTTTTGTGTGCTGACGACGGCAACCGGATGGTGGGCTTCGCCTCAGGGATTGCGACCGATAAAGAGGTCGGTCACGTGGCAGCTGCTTCTGGCTTCCAGTGCGTCGAGCATATAGGCCGCCGCATCTTCCGGAGTCATGAAGCCACTCGGGTCCACATGATCCGAGTTGTCCCAGAATTCGCTGCGGATCCCGCTCGGGTAGAGGTTGACCAGCCGCAGCTGCGAGCCTTTCAGCTCGGCGCGCAACGACTCCAGAAAGCCACGCATCCCCCATTTGGAGGCGCAGTAGAGGCTCTCGTTGGCTTTGCCCACCTGAGCGGCGGAGGAGAGCACATTGGCCAGTACCCCGCCCTTGTCACCGATAAGCCGTACCGTCTGCTGGGCCACCAGAATGGTGGAGATGAGATTGCTCTCCACCACCCGGCGGATCTGCTCGGCGGTGTAAACACCGACCGGGCCAAACTCGCCCACCCCGGCGCAGTGGATCACCATGTCGGGCAGGCCGCCCCACTCCACCGCCGCGGCGAAGGCGACATCGACCTCTTCATGGTGCGCCAGATCGGCTGCGATGCCGATCACCGCGCTGCCGAGCAGTTGTTCCTGCTCCTGCAGTCGCTGATAACGGCGCCCCATCATGGAGACCTGATGACCCCGCTCAACCAGTCCGATGGTCAGGGCCCGGCCGAGACCAGAACCGGCACCTGTCACTATGATGTGACCCATTATTGCTCCTCGTCATCAGCTGACGCTCAGATTAGAAAGTGAACTCACCACCCATGAACCAGCCATCGATACGCTGGTCAACGCTGTCGAAGTCGATCTTGGCTTCACGCCAACCGGCACGCAGCTTGATCGGCATGGAAGAAAACTTGTAGGAACCACCCAGACGGTAGTCATAGTTGTCTGCATCGTGGGTGCGCAGATCACCGAAAAAGGCGATGCCGGTGCCCGGGATCTTCACTTCGCTGCCGGCATAGGCCATCAGAGTATCTTCGTCATAACCCTTGCGACCGGAGTAAACCTGCTCGCCATCGTAGTGACGACCGGTCATACCCAGATCGATCTTGAACAGATCGTTGTTGAACAGACGGTAGTAGAGGCTCAGATCGTAGGCGGTCAGGTCGTTCTTGAAGTTGCCACCGGAGGTGCTGAAATCAGAGACTTCAAACTTGGCGTTCGGCAGGAGGATGATGCCGTGCTCCAGTTGCAGATAGCCGTTCCAGTTGTAGCTGTCGTCATAGCTGCCATCGGCGCTATGGCCATAAGCCTGACCACTGCCCTTGGCGGCCCATACGTCAGCACCGGCGGCAAAACGCCAGTCGTCAGCGGCCATGGCACTCTGGCTGCACAGAGCCAGCACAAAACCGGCAATCAGCGTCTTTTTCATTACGTCACTTCCTCTTGCATACATGGAAAAGAGCACTATTTTACTCGGTGCAGCCAAAATACCCAGCGTCAATCCTGAACAAACGACGACAAATGTCAGTGCTTCATATGCTTCATCTCTGCCATCGGCTCAATCGGCTTCACTGGCAGTGACAGATCAAGCTTCTGACCATCGTCCATGGTGAGAGTGAGCGGGAAAGGGGTCTGTTCGGAGAGCGTGCCCACCTCGAACAGCATGATGTGCAGGCTGCCCGGTTTCAGCACCGCTTCGCCCTTGGCAGGGATCTCGATACTCTCGACCTGACGCATCTTCATCACACCATTTTCGTGCAGGTGCGTGTGCAACTCGGCACGCCCGGCGGCAGCAGAAGCCGCCGCCACCAGCTTGACTGACTGGTCGGCGTCATTTTTGAGCACCATGAAGGCGGCGGTGTTGGGAGTGCCCGGCGGCAACAGGCGCACATAGCCATCGACGGCCTCGACCTTGGCCAGCGCCGGCGCCGCCATGCCAACCAGCAGCAGAGAATAAAACGCACGTTTAAACATGGTTGAAATCCTTTTATGATGTTGTTAAACGGCCCCAAGGTTACCCCAGCAGAAACCTTTTATGCACCTTTCAATAACAAGGATTTAGACATGGCCCCCATTCTCATTGCCGAGCAGCAGGATGGCTTGCTCACCCTGACCCTCAACCGCCCCGACAAGCGCAACGCCCTCAATACCGAGCTCTATAAGCAACTGGTGGCCGCGCTGCGAGAGGCGGCAGCTGATGAGGAGGTGCATGTCCTGCTGTTGCAGGGGCAGCAAGATTGCTTTACCGCGGGCAATGATCTGGCCGACTTTGTGGGCAAGAGCTCGCTGGAGCCCGACGACCCCATCCTGCAGTTCCTCCACACTCTGGCCGATTTCCCCAAACCCGTGATCGCCGCTGTTGCAGGCCCGGCGGTGGGGATTGGCACCACCATTTTGCTGCATTGCGATCTGGTCTATCTGGCGGATAACGCCCGCTTGCAGCTTCCTTTCGTCGAGCTGGGGCTGGTGCCGGAGTTCGCCTCCAGCCTGCTGCTGCCGCGCTTGGTGGGTCACCTCAAGGCGGCCGAGCTGTTGCTGCTGGCCGAGGCGATTGATGTCGAAGAGGCGCTGCGATTAGGGCTGGCCAACAAGGTGGTAGCGGCCGAAGGAGTGTTCTCCTTTGCCCGCGAGCAGGGGCTGAAGCTGGCAGCCAAACCGCCCAGAGCGCTGCAAAAGAGCAAGGCGCTGCTGAAACAGGAGCTTAAACAGGCGGTGCACTTCGTCATCGATCTGGAGGCGCGCGCCTTCGCCCAGGCACTGCAAGGGGAAGAGGCGCAACAGCGCATCGCCCAGAAACTCAAACGGCGGGGCTGAGCTGCCGCTCAACGCCAGTTAGTTGAGGCGAAAACGGCCGATCAGCTCGCAGCCCTGCACCTTGTCCTGCAGCTGGATCAGCCGGGCAATTTCCGGATTGGGGTGGCGCTTGAGAAAGGCGAGCAGAGCGCCGCGACAGCAACCCAGCTCGCTGATCAGTGCCTCACACTCCCGGTTGGGGCATTGTGGCACCAGCGCCGTGACCAGCTCGGAGGCAAGCTTCAGGTAGCGCAGCTCGTAAGTCGGCTCATCCATCGCCCGCCAGAAGTCGGCCAGCCGGTGACAGGTGGCGACCCGCATGGTGGCCAGTTCGGTCAACTCGACCTGGGTCATCTCGTAAACATCCCCCAGCGCCTGCTGATAAAAGCAGATCGCCGCCCCCAGCGAACCGGCCTGCCAGGCACGCTCCGCCTCCAGCATGTATCGTTGCCAACTTTGCGGTGTCATCTCGCTCTCCCGAATCCGTCATGGTGGGAGTATTATCATGGCTAATTGAGAATAAATATCAACCAGAGGGTTAGTGCAAGATCTCTCATACCTCTGGCGACCTTGCCAAAACCATCATGCGCAATACTCACCTCCAGACAGAAAGAGGGCGACACAAGGGGCGCCCTCTTTTATCCTCGGCAGCTCTGGATGCCGTCATCGCGCATCCGCTCACTGCGCGCTTTTGGACTGGTTGAGACTGCACTGCTTGCCAGGATAACCGGGCAAGTCACTGGCATCGCTGCCGCAGGCGAGCCGTTTGGCCTGTTGCAGCCGTGCCGCCAGATTGGTGCTATCTACCGGCATCCACTGCATCTGCTTGCCGAGCCAGCTGGCCCAGGCAAACTCGACGAAATAGACCTGTTTATCCTTGCGAAAGTAGCCCGAATCCTGCAACAGTCCGGCGAGGGTGCGATAGGGGTAATCAGGCAGCTTGTCGATGCTGGTCGGCAACTGCTCCGGGGTCAGCGGCTGCCCCTTCTCATCCTTGAGCCAGGCCCAGTGGTTGTTCTGCATCTGGCTCCAGAAGTTGGCTTTGTCCTGCAGACGGCCAATCACCTTGACCCGGGCATCCTTGACGCCCTGCTGCCACAACGCCTTGGTGAGATGGTGGCGGTCCACCAGCCAGTAGCTGCCATCCGGCGCAATGACCACGGGGATCTCTTTCTTTTTCATCAACTTGTCGAGCTGCTTTGCGCTCATGCCCGCCACTGTGGCCTGGGTCTCATCGACCTGGATCTGGCCGACGCCCCCCTGAGTCGGGTGCAAGGCATCGATGCCGATCTCGCACCAGTTGCCCACCGCCGTGTCGCTCTGGCACGGGGCCAACGCCCAGGCCCCCTGGCTCAGCACACCGGCCAGCAATAACCATGCTTTCATCGTTTGACACTCCTCACCACATTGAACTGCACAGACGCCGGGAACGCTCTTCTACCCCGATGGGGAGTGAGAGTCGAATGCTGGCGGTCAGACCAGCAAACGGGATATCATGATTTCCCATCTGTCGGCGATATTTTCTCGCCGAGTTTTCTCTCCGCTTCACACTATTTGAAGGATCCGACCCATGAAAGGATGGAGCCCCTTGCTGGCCCTGCTGGGCTGTGCTGCTGTCCAGGCTGCCGATATTCCCGCCGGAACACAACTCGCCGCCGAGCAGATTGTCGTTCGCCACCTCAAGGATGAACCTGCCAGCCTGAGCCCGCTCAAGCTGGTCGGCCTGCCGGAGTTGCAGGTACTGCGGGATCTGTTCGAGGGGCTGCTGACTCAGGGGCCGGATGGCAAACCGGTTGCCGGGGTGGCGGCCAGCTGGGAGAACAAGGGCAACCAGTTCTTTACCTTCCATCTGCGCCCGGATGCGCGCTGGTCCAACGGCGATCCGGTCAAGGCCGGCGACTTCGTCTACAGCTGGCGCAAGCTGGTCGACCCGAAAGAGGCGGCCACCTTCGCCTGGTTTGCCCAGCTGGCCCGTTTCGACAAGGTGGACGAGATAGTCGCTGGCAAATTGCCTGCCAGCGAGCTGGGGGTCAAGGCCCTCGATGACCACACCCTGCAGGTGACCCTCTCCCAGCCGGTGCCCTACTTCCTGAACCTGCTAAGCCACCCCAGCCTGTCGCCGCTCCATCAGGCCAGCATCAAGCAGTACGGCAACCAGTGGACCCAACCCGGCAAACTGGTGGGCAACGGTGCCTTTGTGCTGAATAACCGGGTAGTCAACGAGAAGCTGGAGCTGACCCCCAACCCTTATTACTGGGATCGGGCCCATACCGTATTGACCAAGGTGATCTTCATGCCAATCAATCAGGAGAGCGCGGCCACCAACCGCTACCTGGCTGGCGATCTGCATATCACCGAATCCTTCCCCAAGGAGCAGTACGACAAGCTGAAGCAGCAGATCCCGAATGAGGTCTATACCCCGGATCAGCTCGGCACCTACTACTACGCCTTCAATACCAAGCAGGCACCACTGAACGATGTGCGGGTGCGCAAGGCGCTCTCATACACCATCGACCGCGCCCTGATCGCCAACAAGGTGCTCGGTACCGGCGAGAAACCGGCTTATCACTTCACTCCGGATGTGACCGCCAGCTTCACCCCAACCGCCAACCTGCTCTCCACCAGCAGCCAACCGGAGCTGGACAGCAAGGCCAAGGCCCTGCTCAAGGAGGCCGGTTACGGCCCGGACAAGCCGCTCAAGCTGACCCTGCTCTACAACACCGCGGAAATTCACAAGAAGATGGCACTGGCGATTGCCAGCATGTGGAAGCAGAAGCTGGGCGCCGAGGTCGAGCTGACCAATCAGGAGTGGAAAACCTATCTCGACAGCCGCCAGAGCGGTCAGTTCGAGGTGATCCGCTCCTCCTGGGTCGCCGATTACAACGACCCGTCAGCGTTCCTTGGCCTGTGGGGCTCTCGTCACAGCGGCAATATGGCTGGCTTTGCCAATGCCCGTTATGACCAGCTGCTGGCAGAGGCGGCCAGCACTCAGGATGCAGCCAGTCGCAGCAAGCTGTTTGGCGAGGCTGAGACGATCCTGCTGGATCAGGCTCCCATCGCCCCCATCTACCAGTACACAAATGCCCGCCTCATCAAGCCATGGCTCAAGGGCTACCCCATCAACAACCCGGAAGATGTGGCCTACAGCCGCCAGCTGTACCTCGTCAAACACTGAGACCGGCCACAACGATGCGAGGCCCCGCAGGGCCTCGCTATTGATACTGTTCACAGCTCGATTTCCAGCCTAAAATGCCGCCCCTTCTGTTCAATTAATCTTCAATACCCAGTCAGACATGCGTTATTTGATACTGCTCTCGTTGTTGTGGACCCTGCCTGCCCAGGCCAACAGCGAATCCCAATGCCAGCAAGAGTTTGTCGGCTGGATGCTGCATCAGCAGCAACAGTTCAGCGATCGCAAGTCTGACAAGATGGAGCGGCGCCGGGCCGAGCGGGCCATCGAGTTGGCTCGTCAGGAGTACGACAAGCAGGCCAGCTTCTGCAAAACCATGCAGCTTGTACATGAGTACAAAGATGATGATCCTCGCCTCGCCCCAAGAAAGGGTGAAGTTCACGATTTCACACCGGCCAGCTGACCCTCACTTCATCAATTCATTGTGTTGATTAATTGACCCAAGCCAAGTTCGGGTCACTGAAGAGCCTTAGAATGATTAACTGAGAACGACAATAAAAAATATATTTATCAGTTATTTGGCTTTTTCAGGAACGACACATGACCAGACTCCATCAGGAGGGGGAGATACACTTCCCCGACAACATCGCACTCATCTCGACCACTGATCCCGCCAGTCATATTACCTATGCCAACCAGCACTTCTGTGATGTGGCCGGGTACGGTGCAGCCGAAATGGAAGGGGTACCCCACAATCTGGTGCGACACCCCGACATGCCCAAGGTGGCCTTCGCCGACATGTGGCAGCGGCTGCGACAGGGCAAAAGCTGGATGGGGCTGGTCAAGAACCGCGCCAAAAGCGGTCAGTTCTATTGGGTAAACGCTTACGTCACCCCGATCCTCAACGCCCAGAAGGAGATCGTCGAGTTCCAGTCGGTGCGCACCAAACCCGCCGCCAGCGATGTGGCCTGGGCCGAGCAGCTCTATGGCCTGCTGCGCAGCGGCAAGGCGCTTCCCTGGCTGAGCCGTTTTCACTTTGAACCGGGTCAGCTGACCCTCTGGCTCTCCGTTTCTGCGTTGCTCACTACCCTTGCTACTTTTGTCACCGGCAACCTGTTATGGCTGCTGCCCACCGCCTTGTTGCTGTTGGCACAGGCAATCCACGGCTGGCGATTGCAGCAACGGCTGGCTCATCTGCTCACCCTTGCCGATCAAGACAAGGGAACCCGCCTCTGTCAGGTGCTCTACACCCGACGGCGCGACACCCTGGCGGCCGTCGAACTGGCCCTGCGGATGAAGCAGGCCGAGCTCAAGGCCGTGGTCGGGCGCAGCGCCGACACTAACCAGCAGATCCTGCAGGCAGCCGAAGATGACCGGGGCAATATCCAGACCATTGATACTCATCTGCAGCAGCAGCGCGCCCACAGCGAGCAGCTGGCGACCGCCATCACCGAGTTGAGCCACTCCATTCGCGATGTGGCCCACAGTGCCCATGAGGCGAGCAATCTGGTTATAGAGGTACAGCAGGTCTCCGATGAGGGGCTGCAAGCATTGGCGACCACCCGATCCGCCGTCAACCAACTTCATCAGGAGCTGGATGCCAACCATGCCGTGCTGGCCCAGCTCACCAGCGACAGCCAGAAGATCAGCGGTATTCTGGAGGTGATCAGCCAAATCGCCGACCAGACCAACCTGCTCGCCCTCAATGCGGCCATCGAGGCCGCTCGGGCGGGCGAACAGGGGCGTGGTTTTGCCGTGGTGGCGGACGAAGTGAGGGCGCTGGCCCAGAAGACCCGAGCCTCGACCAGCGAGATCCACGAGATGATCCAGGCGCTGCAACAGACTACACGACAGCTGTCAGACGGGATGACACAAGGGGCGCAGACCTCGGTACGCTGCCAGCAGCACGCGGGCACCACCGCCGACGTGCTCACCCAGATCAACCGGATGCTGGGGCAGGTAACCCGCACCAGCGACGAGATCGCCCAGGCGGTGAGTCAGCAGGCCGACGTCACGGCGACCCTCGATGAAGGGGTACACCAGATCCACCAGCTGGCCAGCCACACCGCCGACAACAGCAGGCAGGCGCTAGATGGCATCACCCTGCTGGTAGAGCGGCTGCAGGATCTCTCGCGGCTGATCAACCAGTTCAGATATTGAAGCGACAGCGATCAAAAAAGCGCGTCAACTGACGCGCTTTTTGTTGCTCTTGCCTTGGCACAACTGGCTTATTCTGCCGTCTCGCTGGCGGCAAACTCCGGCACCTTGGCCATGGCATCCAGCACCACCTGAATACCGGCGCCCGGCTTGCAGGCGTTCTCACTCAGGTGACGACGCCAGGCGCGGGCTCCCTGCATGTTCTGGAACAGCCCCAGCATATGGCGGGTCATGTGGGAGAGGTAGTTGCCCTTGGCCAGCTCCTGCTCGATATAGGGCAGCATCATCCGAACCACTTCATGGCGGCTCGGCACAGCACTGTTCTGGCCGAACACCAGGTTGTCTACCTGCGCCAGAATGTAGGGGTTCTGATAGGCTTCACGCCCCATCATAACACCATCAACGTGTTGCAGGTGCTCAAGGGTCTGCTCCATGGAGATGACGCCGCCGTTGAGGGCAATGGTGAGCTCCGGGTAATCCTGCTTGACCCGATAGACCCGAGGATAATCGAGGGGCGGGATCTCGCGGTTCTCCTTGGGGCTCAGACCACTCAACCACGCCTTGCGGGCATGGACGATAAAGGTATCGCAACCGGCATCGCGCACCTGCTCGATAAAGGCCTGCAGAAATTCGTAGGAGTCCTGATCATCGATACCGATACGAGTCTTCACCGTCACCGGAATATCGACTACATCGCGCATCGCCTTGACGCAGTCAGCCACCAGCGCCGGTTCGCCCATCAGGCAGGCGCCAAAGCGGCCGTTCTGCACCCGATCGGAGGGGCAACCGACGTTGATGTTCACCTCGTCATAGCCGCGCTCCTCGGCCAGCTTGGCACAGCGCGCCAGATCGGCCGGATTGCTGCCCCCCAGCTGCAGGGAAATGGGGTGCTCCTGCTCGCTGTAACCCAGATAATCCCCCTTGCCATGGATGATGGCGCCGGTGGTCACCATTTCGGTATAAAGCAAGGTCTGGCGACTCATCAGTCGATGAAAGTAACGGCAATGCCGATCAGTCCAGTCCAGCATGGGGGCGATGGAAAAACGCTGCGCCTGCATAAAAATCATCCGGGTTGGCTAAAGAAAGGGGCGGATTTTATCACAACGTGAAGCAACCCCAGAAAATGAATTTTGTCGCCGCGCCATGCGAGGCCCTGTGATAGTATCCGGCTAATAGAAAGGGTATCTGCGTGATCATGAATCAAGACCAACTTTTACAACGAGCCGAGCGACTCTGTATACAGCGAGGGATCCGCTTCACCCCGACCCGACGTCAGGTATTTCGCCTGCTGGCGGCACACGGCAACGCCATCAGCGCCTATGATTTGTTAGCCCAGCTGCAACAAACCGAAGCCAATGCCAAGCCGCCAACCGTCTATCGGGCACTCGATTTTTTGCTCGAGCAGGGTTTTGCTCACAAGGTGGAATCTCTCAACGCGTTTATCTTCTGCTGCCACTTCGATCACGCTCACCCGATGCAGCTACTGATCTGCGATGAGTGCGGTGATGTGGTCGAGCTTCACGACTCGGCGATCGATAGCGCGTTTTCCGAGCAGGCCCACTTGCATGGTTTTACTATTACCAATAAGACGATAGAGGCACATGGCCAATGTGCCCGTTGTACGCCCACTGTAGGAAGTCATCATGAAGGCTGATTTTGTAAATCCGTTCCTGCTATCCCTGCTCAATGTGCTCTCGACCATGGCACAGCTGGAACTCAAACCGGGCAAACCGAAACGCAAGATGGATGAGTTGGCGCGCGGCGACGTCTCCGGCCTGATCGGCATGGTCGGCCCGCAGACCCGTGGTTCCCTCTCCATCAGCTTCGAGAAGGGGCTGGCGCTGGAGATCATGCGCCGTATGCTGGGGGAAGCGCCCGCCTCCATCAACGAAGAGGTGACCGACATGGTCGGTGAAATCACCAACATGGTGACCGGCGGTGCCAAGCGGATGCTGGGTGAGAAGGGCTACGAGTTTGACATGGCGACCCCCATCATCGTCTCAGGCCCCAACCACACCATCACCCACCGTGCCGATGGCACCAAGATTATGATGCCGTTCGAATCCGATTTCGGTCGCGCCACCATCGAAATCTGCTTCGAGTAATCCTATGTGGAAAGCATTGAAATGGATTTTCATCTGCTGGGCCCTGCTGTTGATCCTATCGGACATTCAGATCAGCACCTCCCTCTACAAATACGAGGATAACCGGGTACTCATCAACTTCCCGCGCTGGGAGACCAAGCAGCCTTGGGGCACCTTCGAGTGGCATGCCGGACGGGTGGAAACCCACTGGTATGGTCTGGAGGGTAAACCCAAGCCGTCAGGCCCGCAAATCTGATCCGGTAACGGATCCGGCAGAAACAGAAGAGGCCAGCAGATGCTGGCCTCCTTGCTATCTCGTTGTTTCTGAATCAAGCCGCCTCGGCAGCCAGCTTCTCGGGCGGGCGAACCACCATCCCTACCACGCAAGCCAGCAGGGTCGGCATCAGCCAGGCAAGGCCATTGTCGAACAGCGGCAGGAAAGCAAACGCATCCATCTTCATACCGGCAGCTCGCAGCCCATCCAGACAGCCAAACAGAAAGGCGACCGCCAGCACGCCGCGAAACACCCGCCGTGGATGGGCAAACCACCCCTTGAGGAAGGTGAGCAGCACCAGCGCGATGGCGACCGGATAAATGGCCACCAGCACCGGGATGGAGAGGCCGATCAATTCGCTCAATCCCACATTGGCCACCAGTGCACAGAGCGCCCCCAGCAGCATCACCCAGTTGCGATAGGCCCAACCTGTCAGGCCATGGAAGTAGTCAGCACCGGCACAGAGCAGGCCGACCGCACTGGTAAAACAGGCCAGGGTGATGATGGCAGCCAGAATAAACTGACCCGGTTGGCCAAACAGGCTCAGGACGTAGGCATTGACGATAGCGCCGCCATTGCTGATATCGCTCGCAACCCCACCGGCGCTGTTGCCCAGCTGAAAGAGTGAGACATACACCGCCGACAACCCGACCGCCGAGATCAAGCCCGCAATGGTCAGATATTTGAACTGGCTGCGATAATCCTCAATCCCCTTCTGGCGCAGCAACCCGATGATCAGGGCGCCAAACATCAGGGAGGCCAAGGTATCCATGGTGTTGTACCCCTCCAGCATCCCCTTGGTCAGGGCTGCATCTATGTACTCACCGCTGGCATCAGGCATGGTGCCCTGCGGCGTCATAAAGACCCCGACCGCCAGAATAAGCAGCATCGCCATCAGGGCTGGGGTCAGATACTTGCCGACCGCATCGAGCAGTTTGCCCCGATCGAGCGCCACTAGGATCACCAGCGCAAAGAAACTCAGGGTGTAGATCAGCAGCCCCTCATGACCGGCATCGCCGAGCCAGGGCTTGAGCCCCATCTCGTAGGCGACCAGACCGGTGCGGGGAATGGCAAAGGCGGGCCCCATGATGATATAGATGACGATGGCCAGCGCCGTCGCCACCCCGGCGGGCAGATAGCGGGTCATTCCGGTCCAGCCACTCGCACCGCCCCCCGAACTCCCCTTGGCCACCGCAATCAGGGTGATCAGCGGCAAGCCCACTGCCGTCAGCAAAAAGCCGCACATGGCGGCCAGCAGATGCTCACCAGCCATAAAACCGGCCAGCGGCGGAAAAATGATATTGCCAGCCCCCAGATAGAAGGCAAACGTCATAAACCCCAATCCGAATACGTCGGACAACTTCAATGATTTCGTCAAACTCAACCTCATCTGCCTTATCAGCTTGTTATTGATTGCACCCACTGCCTGGCAGATAACCGGTAACAATACCTCTCGCCCCCACACGGCCCTCGGACCGGATGAGGCGCACCACCTTTAGCATAAAGAAGAAGAGTTCGATCTCAATCACCAATTAATATCTTGAAACAATTTACTGCTGCGGAATTAATCGCCGAACAACTCGGCGTTCCATAAACAGGTGTCACACGTGGCGTATGGGAGGTAAGAAGGGGGGAACAGGTTATAGCGGCCAAATACGGCTGCTCAGATGCTATCTGCGAACGGTGACAACTACGGCAGTGTAAAGCGAGGCGAGAAACGAAGCTCACAGAAAACAAAAGAGCCTGCACGGGGCAGGCTCTTGCTCTTGGCAATATCACATCGGGCGTGATCAGGCAGCTTCGGCAGCCATCTCGGTCGGACGCACCATCATGCCAACTACGCAGGCCAGCAGGGTCGGCATCAGCCAGGCGAGGCCCTTGTCGAACAGCGGCAGGAAGGCGAACGCATCCATCTTCATGCCGGCAGCACCCAGACCATCCAGGCAACCGAACAGGAAGGCAACCATCAACACGCCACGGAACACCAGACGGGGACGGCCGAAGTAACCCTTCAGGAAGGTGACCAGTACCAGCGCCACGGCAACCGGATAGATGGCAACCAGCACCGGAATGGAGAGGCTGATCAGCTGGCTCAGGCCCACGTTGGCCACCACGGCACAGATAACGCCCAGCAACACCACCAGCTTCTTGTAAGCCATGCCGGTCAGATTGTGGAAGAAATCGGAACAGGCGGAGATCAGACCGACTGCAGTGGTAAAGCACGCCAGAGTGATGATGGCCGCCAGAATGAACTGACCCGGCTGACCAAACAGGCTCAGTACGTAAGCGTTGACGATGGCGCCACCGTTGCTCACATCGGTCGCCACACCGGCTGCAGTGTTGCCCAGCTGGAACAGGGAGACGTACACCACGCTCAGACCAACGGCAGAGATGAGGCCGGCAATGGCCAGATACTTGAACTGGCTCTTGTAATCGTTGATGCCTTTCTGGCGCAGCAGATCGACGATCAGGGCGCCAAACATCAGGGACGCCAAGGTGTCCATGGTGTTGTAGCCTTCCAGGATCCCTTTCACGAAGGGGCTGTTCTGATAGTCACCGGACGCATCAGGCATGGAGCCTTGCGGTGCTACGAATACACCGATCGCCAGAGTCAGCAGCAGCAGCATCAGTACCGGAGTCAGGTATTTGCCGATGGCGTCCATCAGCTTGCCCTGGTTCATGGAGACCAGAATGGCCACACCAAAGAAGATCACGGTATAGACCGCCAGACCCGCTTGCCCCATATCACCGATGAACGGCTTGAGGCCCATCTCGTAGGCAACCAGACCGGTACGGGGCGCGGCAAAGGCCGGGCCGATGATGATGTAGATGGCAACGGCCAGCGCAGTCGCGACACCGGCAGGCAGCAGTTTGGTCATGCCATCCCAGCCGTTACCGGCTTTCGCCACGGCCAGAATGGTCACCAGAGGCAGGCCCACGGCAGTGACCAGGAAGCCAAACATCGCCAGGGAGAGGTGCTCACCAGCCATGTAACCGGCCAACGGCGGGAAAATGATGTTACCGGCGCCCAAGTAGAAGGCGAAGGTCATAAACCCTAATCCGAGTACATCGGACAATGTGAGTGATTTCGTCAAGTTCAACCTCGTCTGTCTTGTAAATTATTGCTTGTTATAGTTTTTATCGGTCGATGACCGGGTGTGTTCAGGGGGTATAAAAAAAGAGCCCCGCATGTTTTTTCATCGCAACCAGTGGTTTTAGCTGGTCTGGAGCGGGCGCTCGATCTGGAACCAGCATAATGGCGTGAAAAAATAGTTCAAGACGAAATTTACATCTTCAAATAGAAGGGGTTGGTCAGTTGGATATATCTGTCGGAATAGGCCCCATCAGCAGAATGGATCACAATTTCACCCCTCTCACACCTGTTTAATCCTCTGCCAAGTAGCAATAAAACACGATTTGCCTCTTTACCCTCTCTGGTGATAACAGCTGTATAACAAATGCCATGCAGATCATAATTCGCCGAAATGCATAAAATTTCATCGGCCATCGCAGTCGGCAGCACCAGCGCCACCTGCCCGTTCGGGCTCAGCAAACGATCGCAGGCCGCCAGTAATGCGTGGCTGTCGAGGGCGCCGGTATGGCGGGCCAACGCCCGCGCCGGATCGCTAAATGACTGGCCTGCCACGAAATAGGGAGGGTTGGAGACGACAAGATCGTAAGGGGCGGCCTGATAATCCTGAATGGCACTCTCTATGACGGTCACCCGATCGGCCCAGGGAGAGGCAGCCGCATTCTCCCGCGCCTGACTGGCCGCATTAATATCCAGCTCGACCGCATCAAGACGGCAGTCAGATCTGCTGCGCTGGGCCAGCATCAGGGCAATCAGGCCGCTGCCGGTGCCGATATCGAGCACTCGACGCGCCTGTTCGACCGGCGCCCAGGCACCGAGCAAAATGCCATCGGTGCCTACCTTCATGGCGCAGCGATCGTGATTAATATGGAACTGTTTGAAGGTAAATCCGCGACTACGTCCCATCTGGCCCCCGTCATCTGCAAAAATGGTGGGCGATTATAGCGGCTAAGACACACTCACCAATAGGAGCCGACGAGATAATCGCCTATAATCTGCCGTTTCCTTAATGACCGAGTATTGCCATGAGCCAGTCCTTTGATGATTTCGACCTGCACCCCGCCCTCAACCGGGCCTTGGCCGAGATGGGATTCACCCGCCCCACCACCATCCAGCAGATGGTGCTGGAGCCAGCCCTGGACGGCCGCGATATTCTGGCATCCGCACCGACCGGTACCGGCAAGACAGCCTCTTTCCTGCTGCCGGCACTCCAGCACCTGCTGGACTTCCCGCGCCGCAAGCCGGGCCCCTGCCGCATGCTGATCCTGACCCCGACCCGCGAGCTGGCGCTGCAGGTGACCGCACACGCCAAGGCGCTGGCGGCTCACACCGACCTCAGCATCGAGACCATCATCGGCGGCGTCAGCCATGAAGAGCAGCTGCCTGCCCTGACCAAGACCACCGACATAGTGGTCGCCACCCCGGGCCGTCTGCTCGAATACATCGAGAAAGAGGAGTTCGAGAGCCACGACATCGAGGTGCTGGTGCTGGACGAAGCGGACCGCATGCTGGACATGGGCTTTATCAAGGATGTGAACCGCATCGTGGAAGAGGCGCGCTACCGCAAGCACACCATGCTCTTCTCCGCCACCCTGGAAGGGGCCGGCCTCGAGAAGTTCGCCAACGAGATCCTCAAGGATCCGGTGGAGCTGCACGCCGAGCCGCCCCGCAGCGAGCGTCGCCCCATCACCCAGTGGATCCATCTGGCCGATGACGCCGCCCACAAGCTGGCGCTGCTGACCCATATCCTGAAAGATCCGGAAACCCAGAAGGCGATCATCTTCGTCAAGACTCGAGAGCGTCTGGCGGAGCTCTCCGGCCAGCTGCAGGCTGCGGGTATCTCCTGCGCCTGGATCCGTGGCGAAATGGAGCAGAGCAAGCGTATCGAGTCGATCCGCAAGTTCCACGAAGGGGAAGTACCCTTCCTGATCGCCACCGATGTCGCCGCCCGCGGCATCGACCTGCCGAACGTCAGCCACGTCATCAACTACGACATGCCCTACGGCGCCGATGTCTACGTCCACCGGATCGGCCGTACCGGCCGCGCTGGCAACCGTGGCTGTGCCATCAGCCTGGTGGAAGCCCACGACATGGCGATGGTCGCCAAGATCGAGCGCTACACCGAGGAGCGCCTCAAGCGCCGGGTGATCGACGAGCTGCGCCCGAAACACAAGGAAGCGCGGGTTCCGGTGAAGAAGAAAAAGCCGGTCGACAAGAAGAAGTCCGCCAAGAAGAAAAAGAAGAAGTGATCGCCTGGCGATAAAGAGAAGGGCCATCCCGCGGGATGGCCCTTCTGCATTCTGAATCACTCTGACGAGTGGTTATGCCGCCACTCTGCGCATCCCCATATGGGGGATATCGTCTTCGAGATAGCCTTCCCCTTCCGCTACAAAACCGTGTTGGCCATAGAAGCCTTGCAGATGGGCCTGAGCCCCCAACCAGATGCTGTGAGTCGGCCAGCGCGCCTCACACGCCTTGACCGCCTCGCTGATCAGCTTATGACCAAGACCACCGCCGCGCGCCTTGGGTGAGGTCACCACCCGGCCGATGGCGGCGCCGCTCTCATCGCCGATGCCGGGCGCCATAATCCGCGCGTAAGCAGCAAGCTGGTCGCCCTGATACCCTAGCAGGTGCCAGACCCCTTCGCGGCGATCCAGCCCGTCCAGATCCTGAAAGGGGCAGGTCTGCTCCACCACGAACACCTCAGCCCGCAGCGCCAGCAACTCATACAACTCGTCTGTGGTCAGTTCAGACCAGGGTTTCAGGATCCAGTTCATCGGCAACTCCTTATCAGTTCGGCCTGCCAGCATAATCGTGGCGCCAGCGCCCTGCATTAACCTTTGTTAAGTTCTTTCAGCCGTTTGCGAATGCGGCTCAGGCTGATGGGTGTGATACCGAGATAGGCGGCGATCTGGTGGTCTGGCACTCTGGCATCGAGCGCGGGAAAGCTGTCGAGAAAGTGCTGATAGCGTGCCTGCGGGCTGCCGGTCAGCAGCAACTGCTCCTTCTCCTCCTTGATGCGCAGCTGCACCTCCAGCAGGTGCTGGTACCAGCGCGGCCAGCCGGGTAGCTGGCGCAAGTCGGCCAGACTGAACAGCTGCAGACGGCAGGGCTCCAGCGCCTCCACGCTGTAGCGGGCCGGCTCACCACTGAGCAGGTGGTGGAAGTCGAGAAACTCGTCTCCCTCCCAGTAGAACTCCTTGATGTACTCGCGGCCATCCTCCAGCACCAGCTTGGCCCGCAGCAGCCCCTGCTCCACCCTGACCAGCAGATCCGGGCTGTCGCCGGCATGCCAGAGGCAGCTTTTCGGGCTGAGGGTCAGCGGGCGGGCAAAAGAGAGGAGGCGCGCGGCCTCCTCTTTATCTGCGACCTGCGCCCAATCGAAGGGGGGTCTGTCAGTCAGCATGATTAACCGCGACGCTGACGCACGGCTTCAAACAGGCAAACGCCGGTTGCCACCGAGACGTTGAGGCTGGATACCGCCCCTGCCATCGGGATGCTCACCAGCTCGTCGCAGTGCTCGCGGGTGAGGCGACGCATACCCTTGCCCTCTGCCCCCATCACCAGCGCCATCGGGCCGGTGAGTTTGGCCTGGAACACGTCGTGATCCGCCTCGCCGGCGGTACCAACGATCCAGACGCCACGCTCCTGCAGCTCGCGCAGGCTGCGGGCCAGGTTGGTGACCTGAATGAGCGGCACCACTTCGGCGGCGCCACAGGCGACCTTGCGCACGATCGGGGTCAGACCGGTGGCCTTGTCGCGCGGCACGATCACCGCATGCACGCCGGCCGCATCGGCGCTGCGCAGGCAGGCGCCGAGGTTGTGCGGATCGGTCACGCCATCCAGCACCAGCAGGAAGGGTTGAGTCTGTTGCTCGGCCAACTTGTCCAGCAGGCTGGCCAGATCGTGCTCGGCGAGCTTGGGCGCCTCTTTCACCCGGGCCATGATGCCCTGGTGATTGTTGCCCTCCGCCTTGTCGTCGAGCGTCTTGCGGTTCACGCTCTGCACCTTGAGGCCGAGCGCATCCAGTTCGGCCAGCAGGGGTTGCAGCCGGTCGTCATCGCGCCCCTTGAGGGCCCACACTTCGATGAAACGCTCCGGGGTGCGCTCCAGCAGCGCGGATACAGCGTGAATGCCGTAGATCAGTTCAGTACTCATTTAGTGCTCTTGGCCTTGTCGCGAGCTTTTTTGCTCGGTCGTCTGTTGCTGGGTTTGGCACGGCCACCCTTGTCGGATTTGCCGTGATCCTTGCCCTCTTTACGTTTTTCGTGACGCTGTGCGCTCTTGGCCTTCTCTTTCTTGATCTCGGCCTGCTTGCGCGCCATCTCTTTGGCGTTCTTGCCGGTTGCCTTGAGCGGCTCTTCCACCATCACGAAGTCGATCTTGCGATCATCCAGATTGACGCCCATCACCTTGACCCGCACCTTGTCGCCCAGACGGTAACGGCGGCGGAAGTTCTCGCCGATCAGCTGCTGGTGCAGCGGGTCGAACTGGTAGTAGTCGTTGGTGAGGGTGCTGACGTGCACCAGACCGTCGATGTGGATCTCCGCCAGGCGGACAAAGAAGCCAAAGCCGGTGACGCTGGCGATAACGCCGTCAAACTCGTCACCCACATGATCCAGCATGTACTCGCACTTGAGCCAGTCGGCCACATCGCGAGTGGCATCGTCGGCACGGCGCTCGGTCATGGAGCAGTGCTCGCCCATTGGATC
Organism: Aeromonas sp. FDAARGOS 1405; assembly: GCF_019048265.1. Taxonomy (NCBI): domain Bacteria; kingdom Pseudomonadati; phylum Pseudomonadota; class Gammaproteobacteria; order Aeromonadales; family Aeromonadaceae; genus Aeromonas; species Aeromonas sp. FDAARGOS 1405. The sequence continues at coordinate 659,674 of NZ_CP077311.1, forward strand.
CACTTCTTCCAGCTGGTAGTGGTAACCACCGCTCGGGGTCCACTTGTGGCGCAGGTTGGCCTGCTGCTCCTTGGCGGTCTGATACTTGATCGCGCGGTGCAGGATCAGGTCTGGGTAACGACGGATCGGCGAGGTGAAGTGGGCGTAGGACTTCAGGGCCAGGCCGAAGTGACCGATGTTGTCGGCCTGATAGATGGCCTGACGCATGGAGCGCAGCAGCATGGTGGAGAGCAGCTCCGCATCCGGTCGCCCTTCAAACTTGGCAGCCAGCTCGGCGAAATCTTTCGGCTCGGGCTCGAGACCGCCCTTGAGCTCCAGACCCAGTTCGGCCAGGAAGTCACGGAAACCGGTCAGACGCTCTTCACCCGGACGGTCGTGCACGCGGAACAGGGCAGCAGCTTCGTTCTTCTCGATGTAGCGGGCGGCAGCCACGTTCGCCTGGATCATGCACTCTTCGATGATCTTGTGGGCGTCGTTGCGCACCAGCGGTACAATGCGGTCGATCTTGCGCTGGGCGTTGAAGATGAAGCGGGTCTCTTCGCTCTCGAACTCCACCGCACCGCGCTGATGGCGGGCATGCTTGAGCGCCTTGTAGAGGTTGTTGAGCTCCTCGATGTGGCCCACCAGCGGCTCGTACTGCTGGCGCAGCTTGGGATCGCCATCCAGGATCGCCGCCACCTTGGTGTAGGTCATACGGGCGTGGGAGTTCATCACCGCTTCGTAGAACTTGTAGCCGGACATGCGGCCGGCGGCGGAGATGGTCATCTCGCACACCATGCAGAGCCGGTCAACCTGCGGGTTGAGCGAGCAGAGGCCGTTGGAGAGCACCTCCGGCAGCATGGGCACCACGAATTCGGGGAAGTAGACGGAGTTGCCGCGCTGATAGGCTTCGGTGTCGAGGGCGGTGCCCGGCTTCACGTAGGCGGAGACGTCGGCAATGGCCACCCACAGGCGCCAGCCGCCGCCGCGCTTGGCTTCACAGAAGACGGCGTCATCGAAGTCACGGGCATCTTCCCCGTCGATGGTAACCAGCGGCAGAGCGCGCAGGTCGATGCGACCTTCTTTAGCCTTCTCCGGCACCTCTTCGCCCAGACCGGCAACCTCTTTAGTCACTTCCTCGGGCCAAGTGTGCGGGATACCGTGGGTACGCAGGGCGATTTCGATCTCCATGCCGGGCGCCATGTTTTCACCCAGCACCTCCAGCACGGTACCCACCGCGTTGAAGCGGGCGGTGGCACGCTGGTTGATGCGCACGACCACCACCTGGCTCTGGCGAGCCCCTTTGTTTTCCCCTTCAGGGATAATGATGTCCTGGCCGATACGGCTGTCGTCGGGTACCACAAACCCGACACCGTTCTCGACGAAGTAACGACCGACGATATCCGCTTCGCGTGACTTGAGCAGACGCACCAGACGTGCCTCCTGACGTCCTTTGCGGTCGATCTCGGTCGGTTGCACCAGCGCATAGTCGCCATGCATCAGACGCTGCATTTCACGGTTATTCAAAAACAGATCCGGACCACCACCTTCCGGACGCAGAAAACCGAAGCCATCCTTGTGACCCAGCACATAGCCTTTCACCAGATTCAGGCGATCCGGCAGGGCATAGCACTGGTTGCGGGTAAAGACCAGCTGACCATCGCGCTCCATGGCGCGCAGGCGGCGGCGCAGGGCCTCCAACGGCTCTTCTTCTGTCAGCTTGAGGACCTTTGCCAGCTCTTCCCGTGACATCGGCTTTTCATGGCCCTTGATGAGGTCGAGGATAAGTTCACGACTTGCAATGGGGTTTTCGTATTTTTCGGCCTCGCGTTCGAGGAAAGGATCTTTTTGAGACATAAGCAGGCCTTAGGGTTGGTGGTAACGGTGCCATTATATCGGAGGGGGGGGCGAATGGCATCCATCGGCTGCCTTTTGGCCAATCTCTCTGTCATACTATGTGCAGTTCGCTGGCATGATGAGACATAGAACTCATGAGTAAGGATACATTTGCCCAATCTGCCGCTTATCTCAAGCAGGCAGTTCCCCTGATGATCAAGTACCAAATCCCAACTACGCCGGACAATTACCATCTCTGGTACAACTATGTCTCGGCCAGCATGCCCGAACTCAACCAGGCGATCGATCAAGCCATCAAGTTGCAGGGAACCTGCTCGCTCACTACCTGCGAGCGGCTCTATCACCAATATCTGGCTGCGCAGGACGAACAGCAGATGGAAGCCATGAAGCTCAACCTTGCCGCCATGGCCAATGAACTGGGTCACTCGATGCAGGATGCCATCTCCGACACCGGCATGTTTCAGGAAATGCTCGACAAAAGCTTCGACAAGTTGAGCAAGATCGACGATGAGGGTTTAAGTCTGGAAGATACCATGGGCATCTTGCGAGACTTGGTACGCGAGTCACGGGATGTACGCATGTCCACCATGCACTTTCGCAGCCAGCTCAGCAATGCGGAGAAAGAGATCAAGGAGCTGCGTGCCGCACTAAACGAGACCCGCAAACTGGCCAACGAGGATGCCCTCACCAACCTGCTTAACCGCCGGGCCTTCGATCTGGAGCTGGAGGGATTGATCCGCAGTCAGCACCCCTTTTCACTGATCCTCGCCGATATCGATCGGTTCAAAAATTTCAACGACGAGTACGGTCACCTGCTCGGCGATCAGGTACTGCGCGCCTTCAGCAAACGGCTGCGCGATGCATGCAAAGAAGGTGTCACTGCATATCGACTGGGTGGGGAAGAGTTCGCCATGCTGGTGCCCCATCGCTCGCTGGCACTGGCCAGACAGATGGCAGAGAGCATGCGCCGTTCCATAGAGCGGATGTCGATTCTGGATCGCAAGTCGGGCCGCCGCATCGACCACATCACCGCCTCGTTTGGCGTAGGTGAATTCAACGGTCAGGAGAGCGCAGACTGTCTGGTCGAACGTACCGACAAGCTGCTCTACAAGGCCAAGGAGCTGGGGCGCAACCGGGTGATGCCGCTCCCTTCCTGATTTGTCCCCTGCCCGACCGCAATGCCAATGTAAAAAGCCAGTCAGCTCAACTGACTGGCTTTTTGGTCTCTCTTGCACCGACAGGGGCTGTTCATTCCAGCCCCAGTGAAGAGCAGCTCAGTGTGAAGGATTACTCCTGCACCTCGCTGACACCTTCGACTTTCACATCAACACGGCGATCCGGAGCCAGGCAGACGATCAGCTCACGCTTGGACTTGCTGACGCAGCTGTCGCCGGTAACCGGTGAAGATTTACCACGCCCTTCCACATTGATCTTGGCGGCCGGAATCCCTTTACCAACCAGATAGTTGGCAACGGTCTGGGCACGCTGCTCGGAGAGTTTCTGGTTGTAGGCATCGGAACCGATACGGTCGGTGTGACCAATTACGGTTGCCACGCCATCTTTGGGTCGTGCTTGTTCAATCTGACTATAGAGGCTATCAAGTGCCTGACTGGCCTCTGGCTTGAGAGTCGCCTTGTTGAAGTCAAACAGCACATCGGAGCTCAGGGTGAACTGCTTCTCAACCATCACAGGTGCAGGAGCAGGTTCCGGAGCTGGGGCGGGCGCCACAGGGGCAACCTGACCAAAGCGATAAACCGCAGCCAGCGAGAGCAGGCCGTTATCCATTCTCAGACCGGTATCATCGCGGCTGCCATACGGGGTGGTGTACTGGTACTCCAGGCGAGCAGCCCAGTCGAGGTTGAATGCATACTCGGCACCCAGTGCTCCGACCATGACAAAGCGGCTGTCATCTTTGTAGACATCGCTCTTGGTATCAGCCCAGCCATAACCGCCACCGACACGACCATACAGATCCAGATTATCGGTAACTGGGAAACCCAGTTTCAGGGTCAGTTGAGCCAGCTGTGCAGTCACCTCATCGCTAAAAGCTGCACCGCTCTTCACTGCGTCGTATTTATATTTGCCCAGGTAGTCGTAACCCAGCTCCAGTCCAAGATTCTTGTTGATCTGATAACCGCCAAACACGCCTGCACCCAAGGCATCGTTGGTCTCATTGCCAAGGGTCAGGGCATTGCTTTCATCAATGCCGTAGAAGTTGGACCAACCCAGTTTGGCACCGCCATACCAGGTGTTGTCTTGACCGGCAGCCTGGGCATTGGCCGCCAGCAAGCCGGTAACCAGCAAGGTAATCAATGATTTTTTCATGTTTGAGCCTCTGCAACTTTATGTAGGAGGAGGTTGATTGATATCACCTCGTCTTATAGGTGCAACCACCCAAAAGCGATCGCAGCATATCAACGTTAGCCTATTTTCAAGTCACTGATATCAATTAACAAAAAACACTCTAACGCAACCACGTTACAAAAACAGCAACAAGCGTTTGTTATTTGAACTGAATGTGACGTAAAAAGACGCACAGATGAGGGCAGATATGAGAAAAAGGCCAGCAACATACTGGCCCGAAGCGATATCAGTGACGAACAAACTCGTAGTGCTGATCGATAAAGTCAGCAACACGCTGGCTCAGTACCTTGTGCACCGTCTTGGTCGGATGCACCTGATCCCAGAACATATGCTCATCGCAGTTGAGAGTCGCTGCTCGCCCTTTTGCCTGCCCGCTCACCACCGCCTGCGCCAGGATCGGGTTACCGGCAATAGCCACTCTTTCGGAGACACTCAAAGCCGGGGTCGCAGCCACCTCGGCGGCGCTGCCGGAGAACGGCTTCCATGTATAGCCACCACCGTAGCAGGCGTGTTCTGTGTCACTCAGCCCGAACTGCTGAGGATCGCGCATCATCTCGTCAAACTGCTTGTCCACTTCGAACAGCTTCACTATGCCGAGGGGAGCCAGCTCGCGAGTGAGGTTCTGCAACTTCTGGTTGTGGTAGCTGGCCACATGGCGCACCTTCTCCACCACCTTCATGCTGCGGGCTGACGGGGTCTGCCCCAGATCAGGAATGTTGAACAGCAGGATCTGCTGCGCGCCGTTGAGCACCAACCGGTTGGATGCCAGCCGGATGGTATCGATCACCCGATCCGCATCCCGCTCGGTGTTCCAGCCATAGGCCAGATAATCGTTGGCACCGACCCAGATCACCACCAGATCATCGGGGCGGAACTTGTCCTTTTTCAGGAACTGGTCGATCTCGTAATCGAGGTTGTTGATCACCTGATATTTGGGATCCCAGGACCAGAAACCGAGCCAGCCATTCAGGGCACCCAGATGGTTATAGGCCACCGCCGTTGCACCGCCTTCCGCCTCGTTGGCCACGACCAGACCGGGGAAACGCTCGTCACCCAACTGCTCCAGCCACACCGGGCCGTTGCTGAAGCGCCCGTTGAAGTAAGGTGGGCTGGAGGGGAGATACCCCCGCATCTTCTTGTACATCTTGCCGGTATCGGAGAGGCTGTCACCAAACATCACGACCCGGGAAAAAGGTTGGCGTCCCTCTGCCGCTTGCGCGGTCAATGCCATTAACCCCAATAAACAAACAAGCCATTTTTTCATATTGTTATGCTCTTCGATTAAGCAGGTGAGACCTGCGGACTTCTCCTCGAATGGCGACAGGCATGGGAAGAGTCTGCTGCCACTGACTTCTGGTGAAGGCGACAGATTACAGTTCCATATGAAATCACACATGTTCCGCCATCGATGAAATCGCTTGCGCTCACAAAACAGCCAATCACAATGGGTTTATCTTTCACGCTTGTTTCACGCCCTGCACAGCACAATGCCCTCATACCAACGACAGGAGTATGAAATGAACAAGGCAAGCGCAAGCGTAATCGGACTGTTAACCCTGATGTCTGTCTCCTCTTTTGCCATGGCGGCCTACACAGGCCCGCAGGAGCAGAACAAGGTCTCCGTTGCTCAACTGAAAGATCTGGCCGATGACAGCTGGGCCACCCTGGAAGGGAAACTGGTCAAGCATCTGGGCGGCGAGAACTATCTATTCCGCGATGCCAGTGGCGAGGTTGAGGTCGAAGTGGATCAGGATGTGTGGCGCGGCACCGAAGTGGGTCCGGACGACCTGATCCGCATTCGTGGTGAAGTGGACCACAGCTGGAACAAGACTGAAGTGGAAGTAGAAACCCTGGAAAAGGTGGGCGCCGCGCCCAAGGCCAAAGGCGGCTTTATTGCCAAATAAGGCCACTTCTACGATGAACTGGCCAGTGTCTAGTCCTGAAATAGGTTTACACATTTTCAACTAGCATTTCTCTACTCAGAACCCCCTATGTACCGCATCGGGGGTTCTGTATTTCAACGCATGATGCGGCCGCTCCGCGTTGTAAATATCTACTGCTTCACGCACCATCTCCCGCGCTTGCGCCAAATCCTGCGGGCTTTGCAACAATAACTCTCCTTTCAAAATCCCGTTCACCCGCTCCGCCAACGCATTCTGATAACAGTCATACCCATCCGTCATCGAGCATTTCACCCCGTACCGTTCATGTAATGACTGATACAGTCCCGAGCAATACTGCACGCCACGGTCTGAGTGATGGATTAGCTCCCCGCTGCCACACCGTTGCTTCAGCGCTTTCTTGAACGCCATCGCCACCGACTCCGCGTGCATCCCTTCGTGCACGTGATGGCCCACTATCTTGCGTGAGTAGGCATCCGTCACCAGGCTCAGGTACAGCGGCCCGCTCCTGGCTGGCAGATAGGTGATATCAGCGACCCAGACCTGCTCCGGGGCCACCGGCGTAACCTGCTCTGGTCCCGCTTTGAGCAAGTTGGGATGACGGTAGAAACGGTGAAAACTGTGGGTGGTCTTGTGATACGCCCGCTTAAGCTGCACCAGCAGGCGGTGCTCGGCCAATATCCGAAACAGCCTGTCCCGCCCGACCTTGAGCCCGCCATCATCCTGACCCTGCAGCAGATAATGCAGCTTGCGAGTGCCCACCCGAGGTTGTCGCAGTCGAACCTGACGCACGAAGCGCACCACCTGCAAGCCCTGTGCATGGCGCTCGTCGGCGACCCGATTGCGCTTGTAGTAAGCCTGCCGGCTTATCCCCAGAAACAGGCAAGCCCTGACAATGGTCAGCCTCTCGACTTGCCGCTGCGAGAGGACTTGCCGGGTCGCTTTTTTACGATAGAGACGCCGTAGTCATTCTTCAGTACATCGACGACGGCCTCAAAGAACTGGGCTTTCTGACTCATCAGCGCCAGCTGTTGCTCGAGTTCCTTGATACGCTGCTCGGGCGTCTGGTTGTCGGGGTCTGGCATGGTGATGCTCCTGCCGGCACGAACAGAAGCCCCCTGGCTCCAATCTTGCCGACCATGTTTACGCAACCATACCAGAACGGTGGAGCGGCCCTGAATGCCATAACGCACCTGAGCCTGTTTGTAGGTGAGCTCGCCTTTTTCAATCTGCTCGACCAGCGCCAGTTTAAAAGTCAGCGAGTAATCGCGCTGTGTCCGTTTCACACCTTGCCCCATCCGGTTCTCCATTTATTGGGAGGAAAGGTGTAAACCATATTCAGGACGGGACACCAGACGTAAAAAGGGCGCTGTTGAAAGCGCCCTTTTCTTTTTTCTGTCGACGACTGCAACCAGTTAACCGGAGCGGCTGGCAAAACTGCGTTTGAATCCCTTCTCGGCCTGATTGACCTTGTAGAGATAGCGCCGTGCCTCTGCCTTGGGATGCTGTTCGGTCAGTACCTGATAGACCGCCTCGGGGGAGAGCTGGTTGATCATGCCGGGGGCCGCCTTGCGATCGCTGGAGAAGGTGTTGAGCACCCCGCCAGCACCGCCGTTATAGGCGGAGATCACCGCATAGCGGCGGGACTGGGGATCCTGGATATCTGCCAGATAGACGGTCTGCAACAGGTGCAGATAGGCGGTACCGACATCGATGTTGTAAGCCGGATTAAACAGGTCTTCCCGGGTAGGCTGACCACTCTTACCCTTGACCCGCACATAGACATCACGACCCGCGGTAGCCGGGATCACCTGCATCAGTCCATAAGCATTCGCATGGCTCACCGCATAGGGGTTGAAGCTGCTCTCGGTCTTGATCACCGCATAGATCAGGCTTTCAGAGACCCCGTATTTGCGGGAAGCTTCACGGATCAGGCTGGCATACTTGTAGCCCCGCCTGTCTTCGTGGTTGGCCACCATGGGAATATCGACGAAGAAGATGGTGCGAATCCCCAGTGTACGCTTCTTCATCGCAGTGTTGAGCAGATAGTCGGCGTAGCGCTCGGCACGCCAGGATGAACGAATAGGCTGGCGCTGATTGTCCAGCACCTGACCGTAGAGGAAAGGCTCGCCACCGGGCATGATTTCCCGATCGGAGTAAAGGTCCACTTCGGCTGGATCGTCCGGAGTAAGCAGGGTCTCGATAATGGCGCGACGCAGGTGAGCGCGCGGGTCGATGCCGGAGACAGTCTCGACCATGATATGGCCGCTGGAGAAGTCAATATGGGCCCGGCTCTTGTACTGATCCGTGTATTTGACGTAGTCAAACTTGCCCGCAAACAGCGCCTCTCGTCCCCATATCTCGTTCACATTATGGGAAAGCGCACTGATCATGTGTTCAAAACCGCGGATGTCCTTGCCGTTGACGAGATCGTCATCCTCACTCCCGCTGGGCTTGGGGGAGGATGAGCAGGCAGAGAGAAATAGCAGGGTGCACAGCAGCCAGAAAATTCGGCCCATAGGATCCTCAAACCGGGCGGCACTGCCGCCCATCATTCATATGCCGCGAGTCAACAAGGGGAGGCTAGCCACCTTTGGCCCACTCCCCGCTCACAGGTACTACAGTTCAATCGTTTACTGGCTGGGAGGGGTGTAACCTTCGATCTGCACTTCACCTGCATCAAACAGATAGCTGACCATCTCTTTTTCCAGCAGTTGGCGATGCTCAAGATTCATCATGTTGAGCTTTTTCTCGTTGATCAGCATCACCTGCTTCTTCTGCCACTCGGCCCAGGCTTCCTTGCTGATGTTGTCAAAAATCCGCTTGCCGAGCTCACCGGGATAGAGTTGGAAATCCAGACCCGGGCCCTCTTTTTTCAGGCGTTGGCAAAATACAGTACGGCTCATGTTGACCTCTATGGTTGTAACTCTGGATAGGCGAGCAGACGGGCCGTGGCGGCCGCCAGCCCCACCTCGGCAGGATGGCGTAAGTTATACCAGAGTCGGTTATCTGCTTCCATGAGCCGCAGCGGCTGCGCCTCATCAATGTCAATCAGCAACGGCTGGATATCGAGGTGGAAGTGACTGAATGTATGGCGAAAACCGGCCAGTTCACGATAACCGTGATAACTCAGGCCAAGGGACGCCAGCAGACCCTCCACCTCCGCCAGCGAAGCCGCCTGCGGGAAGCAGTAGAGCCCGCCCCAGATCCCCTGTGGCAGCCGCTTCTCCAGCAGCAACTCATCGCCATGGCGGATCAGCAACATGATGCCATCCCGTGCCGTAATGCTCTTTTTCGGCTTGCTATTGGGGTAGGCGGTGGGCTTGCCTTGCGACAGCCCCTGGCAATCGGTCCGCACCGGACAGCGATCACAGGCAGGCTTGCTGCGGGTGCAGATCGTCGCTCCGATATCCATCATTGCCTGATTGTATTGCGCCACACCCAGCTTGGGAGTGAGCCGGATGGCGATCTCCCACAGCTCGTTCTCCACCTGTTTCTGGCCGGGCCAGCCCGGCAGCGCAAGCCAGCGGGTGAGCACCCGCTTCACGTTGCCATCAAGGATGGCGTGAGGCTGACCAAGAGAGAGCGACAACACGGCCCCGGCGGTTGAGCGACCAATGCCCGGCAGCGCCACCACCTCGTCAAAGCGCTCGGGAAAGAGGCCGTGGTGGTGATCGCGGATCTGCTGGGCCGCCTTGTGCAGATTGCGGGCCCGGGCATAGTAGCCAAGCCCGGTCCAGTGGTGCAGCACCTCGTCGACGGGGGCATCAGCCAGTGCCACCACATCGGGGAAGCGTGCCATAAAACGTTGGTAATAGGGGATCACGGTAGCGACCTGAGTCTGCTGCAGCATGATCTCTGAGACCCAGACCCGGTAAGGGGTCTTCTCCTGCTGCCAGGGCAGGGTTTTGCGGCCATGAAGCTGGTACCACTCCAGAACCCTGCTTGCGAAGGTTGATTGATTCACGTTGTTCTCATGTCGTTGATATATGGGGAACTCTGCGGTTCCTTCGGCTCATCTGGCCTGCACGGGCATAAAGTCATCCGGCACGCCAGCTGTCTTGTGCGGCAGCGTAAGGCCTCGCCACGCCCAAGTCAAAGCCCTGCTGACTGGCGCTGTGGGCAGGTGGTGGTCAGGCAGCAAAGCGGTCACAAAGACGATATACTCGGCCCCACGATTGATGACGGGAGAGACGGTTTGCAGACTTATCTGGTTGGGGGCGCAGTGCGGGATCGCCTGCTGGGATTGCCGCAGGGCGACAGGGATCATCTGGTGGTCGGTGCCACCGTGGAGCAGATGCTGGCGCTGGGTTTTACCCAGGTCGGTCGCGACTTTCCGGTGTTTCTTCACCCCAAAACCCAGCAGGAGTATGCCCTCGCCCGTACCGAACGCAAACAGGGTCAGGGCTACACCGGCTTTGTCTGCCACGCCGCCCCCGATGTGACGCTGGAACAGGATTTGCTGCGCCGGGATCTCACCATCAACGCCATCGCCGAGGATGATCAGGGCCAGCTCCATGATCCCTACGGCGGCATCAAGGATTTGGAAAAGCGGCTGCTGCGCCACGTCTCCCCCGCCTTTGCCGAAGATCCATTGCGCATCCTGCGGGTTGCCCGCTTCGCCGCCCGCTTCCACGCTCAGGGCTTTACCGTAGCACCGGAAACCCTCGCCCTGATGAGCGAGATGACGGCCGCTGGCGAGCTGGCCCACCTCACGCCGGAGCGAGTCTGGAAGGAGCTGGAAAAGGTGCTGATGGGGCCAACCCCGCAGATCTTTATCGAGGTGCTGCGCAAGTGCGGCGCCCTCAAGGCGCTTTTCCCCGAAATCGATGCCTTGTTTGGCGTCCCCGCCCCGGCCAAGTGGCACCCGGAGATCGACACCGGCATCCACACCCTGATGGTGCTGGAGCAGGCGTGCCGGATCTCCCCCGAGCTGACCGTCCGCTTTGCCGCCCTCTGCCATGATCTCGGCAAGGGAGTGACCCCCAAGGAGTTCTGGCCCAGCCATCATGGTCACGGCCAAAAGGGGCTGCCGCTTATTCGCGCCCTGTGCGAACGGTTCCGGGTACCCAACGAGTGCCGGGATCTGGCGCTGCTGGTGAGCGATCTGCACACCCACATCCACATCGCCTTTGAGCTCAAGCCCGCCACCCTGCTCAAGGTGTTCGACAAGGCAGATGCCTGGCGTCGCCCCGAGCGCTTTGCCCAGCTGCTGGATGCCTGTCGCGCCGACTTCCACGGTCGTACCGGTTTCGAGGAGCGGGTCTACGCCGAGCCGGACTACGTGGCCGAAGCGCTGGCTGCCGCCCAAGCGGTGCCGGTGAAAGAGATAGTGGCAGCCGGTTTCAAAGGGGAAGAGATCAAGGAGCAGCTCGCCAAAAAGCGGACCGATGCCATCAGCCGCATCAAGGATGAGTGGACCTTTATCGAAGAGTAACCTCGGCCCCATAACAGACGGCCGCCCTGATGATGAGCTCCGCAAGGAGAGCATCGCCAGGGCGGCCGTTTTGCATCCAGGTTTGCATAGGAAGGGGTGTCAGCCCCCTTCTGATGCCGTTATGCGGGACCAATTCGCTCCATCAGGCTCATATGGGATGAGCCATCGTGGCGCTTGAGGTTCTGACGATACTCGAACTGGCGCTGGCTCTCTTGCTTGAGCCCCAGTATCAGCGAATAGCACATGGCCAACATGATCACCGAGAACGGAAGCGCGGCTATAATGCTGGCCGCCTGCAAGGCTGCCAGGCCGCCGGAGACCAGCAGGATGGCCGCAACCAGCCCCTGCCCAAGACCCCATACTGCGCGGTGCAACACCGGCGGCTCCTGATCACCGATGGAGAGCAGAGTGGTGATGACCAGCGTGCCCGAGTCACTGGAGGTGATGAAGTAGGTGCAGATGAGCAGGGTCAGCACAGCCTTGGCGATCCAGCCGAAGGTATCCCAGTGCAGCAGTTCGACCGTCTTGTAAAGCGCCAGCGTCACATCCTGATTGACCGCAGCCACCACACCGCCACCACCAAACAGCTCCAGATTCATCGCCGTACCGCCAAACACGGTGAGCCAGAACATGCCGAGCAGCGAGGGCACCAGCAGCACGCCGAGCACAAACTCGCGGATAGTACGCCCCTTGGAGATGCGGGCGATAAACATGCCGACAAACGGCGCCCAGGCAATCCACCAGCCCCAGTAAAACGCCGTCCAGCTCGACTGCCAGGCCGAAGTGCCGTTGGCCTCGGTGTTGGTCCAGAAGCTCAGTTTGACGATGTTCTGCAGGTAATCACCAATGTTCTGCACATAGGCGTTGAGGATATAGGTGGTCGGCCCCAACACCAGAAAGAGCGCAAGCACGAACACGCTCAGCCAGATATTGAGCTCAGAGAGGATCTTCACCCCGCGCCCGACCCCGGAGACTGCGGACAGAGTGGCGATCAGGCTAATGCCACCAATCAGCCAAAGCTGGTTGGATTGCGATACGTCCATGCCGAACATCTGGTTGAGACCGGTATTCATCTGGGAGACCCCCAGACCGAGGGAGGTCGCCACCCCGAACACGGTACCGAACACAGCCAGCACATCGGCCGCATGGCCCCAGAAGCCGTAGATCCGCTCGCCAAGGATGGGATAAAGCACAGAGCGGATCGCCAGCGGCAACTTGCGGCGATAACTGAAGAAGGCCAGCGACAGGCCAACGATCACATAGATTGCCCAAGGGTGCAGACCCCAATGGAAGAAGGTGAGGCGCATAGCGATCTGGGCCGCTTCCGGGGTCATCCCTTCGGTAATGAATGGATTGCCCTGCAGATGGTTCATCGGCTCGGCAATGCTCCAGAACACCAGACCGATACCCATGCCCGCGCTAAAAAGCATGGAGAACCAGGCGAAGTAGCCGAACTCCGGTACCTGGTCGTCGTCACCCAGCCGGATGCTGCCAAAACGGCTGAACATCAGGTAGACAGCGAAGAACAGGAACAGGGCGACTACCAGAATGTAGTACCACTTGAACCCGGCAATAATCTGATCCTTGGCACCGACAAACCAGGCGGCTGCGGTATCGGGAACAAAAACGCCAAACAGTAAAAACAGGGTGATAACGGTGAGGGCCGTCATGGCCATGGTGGGGTTGAGGCCTTTCAATAGCCCTTTGCTTGCTCGCATCCAGCCTCCTTAGTCGTTGTTGAAAAAGTCTTCGCCCACATGATCACCGGCCCCGCCGATAGCGCGATAGACCAGCTTGCCAGCTGCTTGTTCGCGGTGATCCACCAGCGAAACCGAGGGCTGGCCATTCACGGCGTGACGCTTGCCGAGGAAGATGGCCATGGGGACGCCCAGATTGGAGATACCGCTGGTGATCCAGAGCCGGTTGAAGTCGTAAGAGCCACCGATGAACTCCAACTGGGCCAGGCCGGTATCTAGGCCGGTCAGATAGAAGTTCATGGCACTTTCGTCAGGAAAGAGGTGCACCAGCACATAGGCGTAGCGCAATTCGTTCACCAACTCCTTTAGGTTGAAAGTACCTGTCTCACTACAAGAGAGGGGTAACTCACCATCATAGTGGTGTACCTTGAGGTTGTTCGGGTCTTCATCATAGGCAGGCTGATAGCGCACAAAAGCCGAGGTATCCGGCAGTTCGTAGCGCACTCTGACCACACGTAACTCGGCCACCAGAGACTTGATATCCAGCTCGTCATTCATCATTTCGCTCCTCAAATGTCAGGGTGAATTCCGTGAAATGCCCGTCAACCTAACACAAAATTAATTAGAGCAAAAATCATTACAACAAAAACCATATTGACCTTGTAACGAATTAGGCGGAAAATTTTGCGCCTCTCCATAGCCCTCTAATGACGCACACCCCATGGAAAAACATGATGAAGTGCTGGTTGCTCTGCGCCAGATTATTCGTGCCATCGACATGCACTCCAGGCGCCTGATCAAAGAAGCCGGGCTCACCTCTCCGCAACTCTTGCTGCTCAAAGGGATCGACGAGCTGGGACAGATCTCCATGCGCCAGCTGGCCGATCACACCAACATGAGCCAGGCCACCGCCACCACCATCATGGACCGATTGGAGAGCCGCCAACTGGTGCAGCGCATTCGCAGCAATACCGACAAGCGCAAGGTTCACGCGACACTGACTGACGCAGGCCGCGCCCTGCTGGCTCAGGCCCCTACCCCGCTGCAAGAGCGCTTCATCCAACGTTTTCAGGCGCTGGAAGCGTGGGAGCAGACCCTGCTGCTCTCCTCCCTGCAACGCATCTCCACCATGATGAATGCAGACGAAATCGACGCTGCCCCGGTGCTGAGCGTCAGACCCCTGACCGAAGAGCAAGCTTAAACAGCCACAGAATGACAGACATAAAAAAAGCTCCCGACCGGGAGCTTTTGTCTATCAGGCACCGGAGATAATTACTCTTCCAGGCTGATACCGATATTGGAGACACCATCCTGAGAGGCGAATGCTCTGATGGCCAGGATACGATCGCTGTCGCGCTCATGGGCAACCCGCTTGAGCAACTCGACCTGAAACTCCAGCTCGGCCTCCATGTACTCGTGCTCGTAGAGCTCCTCTTCTGTCAGATCCCGCTCCTCCAGCAGCTCGATAAAACCGGCCACAGTGCCAACGGAGGCATGGCTGGCATCGTTGGCCTCTTCGCCAACCCGGCAGATCACCGAGTTGTAGGCGCAGCCCAGTGCCACACAGGCATCCAGCGCCGGATAGGCGCCGTAGGATTCAAACTTGCGGGGATCCGGAATATGGGCTTCGAACTCTTCGAGAATGGCTCCCAGATTGACACGTGAGCCCTTGACGGTCAGATAGTTCCACATCTGATCCAGCGCGTGCCGGAAGGCATCTGCATTGCCAAAACCGGAAGCCTGGCTGAACAGGGCATAGTTGGGGTACATGCGCTCTGCCAGCGCCAGGGTGTAGACGGTCTGTTGCCAAGGCTGTAGCTCGGCCAGTCGCTTATAAAACTTGTCACCAAACACTGGAGTCGGATCCTTTGCAAAATGTGGGGCAGATTGTAGCCCACGAGGGGCGTGGCGAAAACGAAAAAGCGCCCTGGTCGGCTATGTTGCGCTGGCAACTCGGGTAAGATGGGACGAGAGCGGCATCTTGTCGCGCCGCAAATTCTGATAAGGAACAAGAGTATGAGCCAACGTACCCTTCTTTTGCTCAGCCAGGATAATGCTCACTACGAACGTCTGCTCAAGGCGGCCAACCTCCCTCATCTGCGCATTCTGCGGGCCGACAACCCGAGCGATGCCGAACAACTTATCGGCGAGGCCCATATTCTGCTGGCAGAGCCAGCCCGCGCCAAGCCACTGCTGCCCAAAGCCAACAAGCTGAGCTGGTTCCAGTCCACCTATGCCGGGGTCGACGTGCTGCTCGATCCGGACAGTCGTCGCAACTATCAGCTCACCAACGTGCGCGGCATCTTCGGCCCGCTGATGAGTGAGTATGTCTTTGGTCATCTGCTCAGTCTGACACGCCAACTTCCTCTCTATCGGGAACAACAAAGACAACGACTCTGGCAGAGTCACCCCTATCAGGGGCTCAAAGGGAAAACCATGCTGATCCTGGGTACCGGCAGCATTGGCCAGCATATCGCCCACACCGGCAAACATTTTGGTATGAAGGTGCTGGGCATCAGCCGCAGTGGTCGGGAGCGTCCCGGGTTTGACCAGGTTTATCAGCTGCCTGCGCTCAACAAGATGCTGGCGCAGGCCGATGTCATCGTCAGCGTGCTGCCTGCCACCCGCGATACCCGTCATCTCTTCAATGCCGCCCGCTTCGAACACTGCAAACCGGGCGCCATCCTGTTCAACGTCGGTCGTGGCAGCGCTGTACACTCGGGCGATTTGCTCACCGCACTGCGTACCGGCAAGCTGGCAATGGCGGTGCTGGATGTATTCGAGCAGGAGCCGCTGCCCGCCGACAGTCCACTGTGGGGACAACCCAACCTAATCGTCACCCCCCACAACAGCGCCTACAGCTTTCCAGAGGATGTGGCCCAGATATTTGTACGCAACTACATTCGCTTTATCGATGGCCAGCCACTGGATGGCAAGATTGACTTCGACAAGGGTTACTGACGCATGCAAAAAAGGCCCCGCCAGTCTGGCGGGGCCTTTTCATTTCAGCTAGTGGCTACAGCGATTAGCCGGCGGCCAGCTCCTTGCGGTAGCTCTTCACCTTGGCCAGGAACTGGCGACGCTCCTTGCCACTGAGCGGTTCAGCCATCGGCAGCTTGGCGGTCATGGCATTAACCGGACGGTTGTTGATCCGCAGTTCGTAATGCAAGTGAGCACCAGTCGAGCGACCGGTGTTGCCGGAAAGGCCGATCTTGTCGCCCATCTTCACCCGCTGACCGGTTTTGACCAGCAACTTGCTCAGGTGCAGATAACGGGTAGAGAGGGTTCGACCGTGCTTGATTACGATATAGGTACCCGCCAGCGGGTGGCTGGTCGCCTTCTGGACCACACCGTCACCCGTGGCCAGTACCGGGGTACCCACCGGAACGGCAAAGTCGGTCCCCTCGTGGGGACGGATAGCACCAGTCACAGGATGCTTGCGAGCGGGGTTGAAGTTTGAGCTGATCCGGTAACGACTGTGGGTCGGATAACGGCGGAAACCGCGCTCCAGGCTGTTGCCCTGACCATCGTAATAGTTGCCATCATCGGAGAGCCAGGCCGACACCGTCTTGCCCTGACTGATCATTTCCACACCCAGCAGCTGGCTGTTACCGGTGCTCTTGCCCTCGACCGTCTCCTGGCGTACCAAAACCTTGAATTTATCGCCCTTTTTCAGATCCTGAGCAAAGTTCATCCGCCACTGGAACAGGTTGGCAATCTTCTGGATATGAGTGGCAGGAATGCCTGCATTGCGGGCACTGACATAGAAACTGCCGTTGATCACGCCATTGTAACGCTGCGGCTGCCACTCGACCTTCTCGTTGATCATGGAGGCAGTATAAGCATCGTCACTGCGCGACATCACCAGCGTCTGCTTGATGTTCAAGCGGATCTTGAGTTGTTGCAGAATGTTGTCCTGATCGATCAGCAGCTCTATGGTCTGGCCCGGTTTCAATCTGGCCAGATAGTTCTTGCTGTCCGCATCAAGTACTTTGTAGAGAGTAGTGGTAGAGAGTCCCAGATTGTTAAAAATGGCGGTCAGGTTCTCACCATTACGCACTCGGTAATCCTGCCACTGCGGTGCGGTATCAACAGGGATATCGTCCTCTGCCGCACTCTGATCAACCAGTTCGTGGTCGGGGATTTCGTTAAAATCGGTGTTGTTTTCGTTGGTTGCTGTACCGGCGGTATCAATGGGCAACTCAAGGCGAAGAGGCCGCTCCAGGATATCCCCCGGCGCTGGCAGCAATGCCACTGCTGACAGGGTCATGGCCGTCAGCATCAGCATGGCGTAAAAATGTTTGCGGGGAACCGGTGGTTCCCAATTGGCAGCCTGTGCTACCAAGGGACGGAGACGTTTCATCCGCTATCCTGTATTTAGATCCAAGAGAGAGTATTGCGATGTCAGTTGTGACAAAACCGTATAAAACTGTTTTTTGGACAAAACAAATTACAAATAGTTCATCACAATCTGCATGAACCTCACATTTTATGCATAACACGCCCTGATGGGCAGAAATGATCGCCTTTTTTAACTATTTTTTCCTATTTTTAAGAGCCGGGTCGGACTCGATTCGGCATTAAAAATTCAAATGTTGCGATAATTTTTCCATGGAGTGGATATGACGTTATCAAAACTGTTGCGCTGGATAATCCTTGTACTGTTCCTGATTGGTGCAGTTATGTTGTTCGTTCTTGAAGTCTCCACGGTCCGCCAGTCAATCCTTGATCAGATGTCGGCCAATCTGGAGACCGCCATCACAGCCCTTGGACTGGTACTTCAAGGCACCCTGCTCAATGATGATCAGGTGCTGGCCGAAACCATTGTCAATGCCATGTTTGACGGCGGCTTCGTCAGCTCGGTTATTCTGGTTGATCCGGATGGCCAATTGCTGTTTCAGAAGGTATTCCACTCTACCCAGCAAAATGTCCCTGGCTGGCTCCCTTCTGTTATCGGCATGCCACCCGTCAAAATTGAGCAAGAGTTGACAGATGGCTGGCGCATGCTGGGCACTCTGACCCTTGAGGGGCATAGCGGCTACGCCTATCAGCACCTGTGGAATGCCATCAGTCGCACCGGTCTGGCGCTGTTGGCGGGCCTCGTCGTATTTACCCTGATCATCTCCCTGGTGTGCAAACGCCTGCTGCAGCCCCTGGAGCAGATCAACCTGCAGCTGATCCGTATCCGCAAACACCAGTTCAACAGCACCCTGCCCACTCCCTGGTTGCAAGACCTCAAAGAAGTGGCACTTTCCATCAACCAATTGGTTTCCGAACGCAAACGGGATCTGCTGCAACAACGACTCAAAATCACCCAGCTGGGAAAACAGCTGCCACTGACGCCCCCACAGCCGCTGCAAGGAGTGAGCCCACTGCCGGAAGGCGGGCAACTGCAAAAATTTGTCTCCACACAAGGGGAGATCGCGCTCTATCAGCGTTTCTTGCCCAGTCAGCCCCTCGGAGCCGACAGCGATCTCGCGACCATCCATAGCACCCTGGAGTTATGGCAGCGCTCCCATATAGAGGGGATCTTGCTGCCCCTCTCCCTGCTCAATCACCCGCAATGGTCCGAAATCGCCCCTCTGCTAAGCCAGGGGCGAGGAAAAACACTGGATTGGCGCTGGGATGTAGCCACATTCCCCGCCCACGGCCAGTCTACCTTGGCTGCGTTGCAGGAACAGGGGTGTGAGCTCGCCTTCAGCGCCATTCCCCTCAATGCGGATACCTTCAATCAACTTGACCCGCTCAATCCCATTTTTATCAGCTGCCAGCTGACCGATGCACCGCTCTACTGGAATCTGCTCTCCCAGACCATGCATGCCGCCGGTTATACCCTGCTGGCAGAATCGGGAGAGTGTCGCGACATCGACAAACTGCGGACCTGGGGTATCGATGGTTATGCCAAGGAGACGCAATCATGAAGAAGCTCGCCATGCTGTTGCCCCTGCTGTGGCAACCCTGCCTGATGGCTGAAACCGTCACTATCGCCACCGGGGGTGAGCAGGGGATTTATCACCAGATAACCAAAGAATTTTGCCGTCTGGCTCATGAGGTCGACGAGCAACTTGCGTGCAAACTGCAGAGCTCATCGGGTTCAATAGAAAACCTGAAGCGACTGAAGAGTGGCGAGTCCTCCTACGCCATGGTGCAGTCAGACTGGCTGTATCAGGCAAGCAAGGGCTTGGGCCCTTTTGCCACGCAGCCGCAACCTGAGCTGCGCGCACTATTTGCCACCCATGCAGAGCCCTTCACCATAGTGATACGTGCCGATGGAGATATCACGTCACTGGAACAGCTCAAGCTCGCCCCCATCGATATGGGGTTGAAAAACTCGGGTACCCGCCAGACGGCGCTGGCCCTGTTCAACATCTTGGGAGCGAAAGAACAGGATCTCGATCTGAAGAGCATGGCCAACCTGCCGGATGCGCTCTGTAGCAAGCAGATCGATGCATTTGCACTGGTGATGGGACACCCTAACCGGATTGTGCTCGACACCGCCAAACGTTGCGCGGTCAGTTTCCTCCCCGTCGATGGGGCCACCCGGGATCAGCTACTCAAGGGTGTCAAATATTACCAACGCAGTCAGGTGCCTGCCCGCATCTACCCCGGCAATCTGAAGGCGACGCCCACCTTTGCTATTGCCGCCACCCTGGTTACCAATGCCACCATGCCGGAAGAGTCTGTCTATCGCCTGACCAAGGCCATGCTGACCCAGCAAACCAAATTCAATGAGCAAACTTATGGCTACGCCAATATGTTTCACCGGGCACGCAATAAAACCGGCCCTGTGCTGAGCATTGAACAGCATCCGGGCGCGGCGAAATATTTCGATGAGTTGAAGGCGGCGGGCAAGCTATAGCTGACGACGAGGAGAGCGCAGTTGCTCGCTGGAGAAACGGGTCTTCATCGATGTCCACTGCGCCAGCCGATCGGCACTCCCCGCCAGCGTCCCTTCCCGCCGTGACTTCATGATCCAGATGCTTTTGGCATCGAAACTGTAAACGGGAATGAGATCGGTACGCTTGCTACCCGGCAGGATCCGGCTGTTGATGTTGTCGAGCACCAGTGGATCAGCCTTGGGTGTCGGGAAGTAGAGCGTCACCATGTGGAACTGGTTGTAACGCACCGCCTTGACGTAGGCTAACCGCAGCTTCTTCTCATCCACCCCCAGCTCCATCAGGGTGTAGTACTTGGAGATGCTGTAATCCTCGCAATCCCCACCCCGGGCACCGATGAACTCCAGCGGATTGGCCCAGTAATCCTCATCTCCCCACAGCTTGGGGTCTTCACTGTAGGTGAGATTGTTGAAGTAGTTGTTCACCAGCTCGATCTTCTGCTGATCCGTGGTTCCCGCTCTGGGAGTGAGCAGACGAGAGAATGCCTCGGCCCGCTGGATGGCGCGGCCACCGTACACCTCCTGCAGTTTGGCCCGCAGATCGGGGCTGGCAATATATTCGGAAAGGCGCGAAGCCTGCACACTGGCGCAACATAGCGCCAGTGTGCAGGCCGGGATCAACAACCATTTCATACCGGACACTCCATGTCAGATGCTGGAGGTCAGTATAGTCCGTCCGGATGAGAGACTCAGCCGCTAATCAGCGACATTGGGCAAATGCGTCTGCCAGTTGTTGCATGAATTGGGGATAACCATCCGGGCCGAGCGGCACCTGTTCACCCACCTCATCAAGCAACAGCACCTTGGCGCCAGTATTGCGTGCCACCGATTCGATCACTGCCGGTGAAAATTGCGGCTCGGCATAAATGCAGCTCGCCTGCTTCTCTTCCAGTGCCTTGCGGATATCCACCAGGGTCTTGGCGCCCGGGCGACGCTCAGGGCTCACGGTAAAGTGACCCTTTGAACTCATGCCGTAGTGGCGCTCCCAGTAGCCATACGCCTCGTGGAAGACAAAGTACCCCTTCTCATTCACCGCCTTCATTTGGCCAGCAATCACCTTGTCTTTGGCATCCACCTTGGTATCAAATGCCGCGAGGTTGGCGTCATAGCGAGCCTGATTGACCGGATCCAGCTTGCCCAATTCACTTGCGATCGCCTTGGCAATCACTTTGGCCTGCGTCGGGCCAAGCCAGATATGGGGATCGACCCCTTCGTGATGATGTCCTTCATGCCCTTCATCATGGTCACCGTGCTCGTGGGCGGCATGATCGTGATCATCATGGTCATGGGAGTCATGACTATCCTGAGTCGCGTAGTTGAACAGCGGCATTCCCTCAACCTGAGTCAGGGCCAAAGCATGGGAATGATTGGCCAGCGGCTTGGCCATAAACCCTTCCAGCTCGGGGCCAACCCACACCACCAGCCCAGCACTGTTGATGCTGCGAATATCGGACGGACGCAGGGAGAAATCGTGGGGAGAGGCACCGGTCGGCAGCAATACCTTGGGCTCGCTCACCCCGTCAGTGATCGCCGCAGCGATGAAGCCAAGGGGCTTGATGGTGGTCAGTACCTCAATGGCACGAACAGGCAAAGTCACCGCCAGCAGGGCAGTGAAAAGCGCAATAATTCTCATTGGTGAATCTCGTCAGGGGATGAGTATGTGATAATATAACAGCCGCTTTTTGTTATATTATAACTCTCACTGGCTGTAAACCCCGGAGTTGTCATGAGCCAACTGGTAGAGCTGAAAGAGGTCTCTCTCTCGTTTGATGGACGCTCTGTGCTCGACAAGGTCTCCTTTACCCTCAATAAAGGCAAAATCACCACGCTCGTCGGCCCCAACGGGGCGGGCAAGAGCACCCTGAGCAAGCTGGTGCTGGGTCTGCTCACGCCGGATTCGGGCAAGATCACCCGCAGCCGCGATCTGAGAGTCGGCTATGTGCCCCAGCGCCTCTATCTGGATCCCACCCTGCCGCTGACGGTGCGCCGCTTCTTGCAACTGGGCAAAAACAGCCGCCTCTCCATCGAGGAGGCGCTGACCCGGGTGGGCGCAGAAGGATTACTTGAGAACCGGATGCAGAAGCTCTCCGGAGGCGAGATGCAGCGGGTGCTGCTGGCTCGCGCCCTGCTGGTCAAGCCCGAGCTGCTGGTGCTGGATGAGCCAGTGCAAGGGGTCGATATCACCGGCCAGATCGAGCTCTACGCCCTGATCGGCCAGCTCGCCGCCGAATTCAATTGCGCCGTGCTGATGGTCTCCCACGACCTACATCTGGTGATGGCCAGCACCCACGAGGTGATCTGCCTCAATCGCCACGTCTGCTGTCATGGCGAGCCGGAAAGCGTGGCCCGCCATCCCGAATTTGCCCGCCTGTTCGGGCGCCCGGAGCAGGAGGTGCTGGCGGTCTATACCCACCATCACCACTGCGACGGCGAACACCATCATCATGAACCGCAGGCCCCCGTCATCCGCCTGCCTTCTCGCAACAACGCTCACAGTAAATAGCGCAAGCAACAGGACATTCAAGTGGACAGCTTTCTGTTATACGCCCTCGCGGCCGGTCTCGGCATTGCCCTGCTGGCCGGCCCCCTAGGTAGCTTCGTGGTATGGCGCAAGATGGCCTACTTTGGCGACACCCTCTCCCACGCCTGCCTGTTCGGCATCGCGCTGGGCATTCTGCTGCAGGTCGATCTCACCCTGGCGGTAGTGGTCTGCTGCCTCGCCATGGCAATGCTATTGGTGATCATGAGTCGCAACCAGCAGGTGGCGACCGATACCCTGCTCGGCATTCTGGCCCACAGCGCCCTGTCTCTCGGTCTGGTTACCTTGAGTTTTATGGATAACGTGCGGGTGGATCTGATGGCCTACCTGTTCGGCGACCTGCTCTCGGTACAACCGATGGACCTGCTCTGGATCTACGGCGGTGGCGCGCTGGTGCTGCTCACCCTGTGGCGACTTTGGGATCCCCTGCTCTCCATGACCATCTCGGAAGAGCTGGCGCGGGTCGAGGGGATCCGGGTCGACGTGTTGCGCTGCGTGCTGATGCTGCTGATCGGGCTGGTGATCGCCGTAGCGATGAAGTTTGTCGGGGCGCTGATCATCACCTCCCTGCTGATCATCCCTGCCGCTACCGCCCGCCGCTTTAGCCAGACACCGGAGCAGATGGCCGGCTTTGCCGCGCTGATTGGCTGTCTCGCCGTGCTGGGTGGATTGACCCTCTCCTGGTATCAAGATACTCCGGCAGGCCCCTCTGTCGTCGTCTGCGCCACCAGCCTGTTTGTCCTAAGCCAGTTCAAGAAAGCTTGATGCCGCGCTAGAGCGGCATACTCTGGCGTGTCTCCATCATCAGCCACTGGCGCAACCGGCTGATGGCGGGCTCATGGGCCCGCGAGCGCTTGCAGGTGAAATAGAAGGCATCCCCCGTCTCCAGCTGGTGTACCGGCAAAGCCACCAGCTGGGGATCATCGGGCCGCAACATGTAGTCATTCACGAACGCCACCCCCTGATCCCAGGCCGCCGCCTCCATCGCCAACAGCACATGGCTGAAGTGGTGCATCCGTGCCTCGTCCGGAATAACCAGCCCGCCGGCCTTGGCCCAGCGCTGCCAATCCTCCCCCCGCGCCTTGTAGATGGACTGCACCGACAGCAGCGGCAACTGCCAGATGGCCTCAGGCCACTCCCCGCTGATCTGCTGCAACAGGCGGCGACTACAGACCGGAAAGAGCCGCTCCTGATAGATAAGATCGTGGCAGTAGCCCCGTCCGTGGGGTGAGACTGTGATAAAGCAATCCGCCACCCTATCAGATAGCTCAGGATCTTCCGCCACCATCTCCAGACTCAAGTCCAGCTCGGGGTAGAGCTGGCGCAATCCAGCCAACCGCGGGATCAGCCACTTAACCGCAAACGAGCTGTAGACCGCGAGGCGCAACCGCATCTCGCCGCCACCGCGCAGCTGTTCGCTGCTCTGGGCAATCTGGCTAAGCCCGGCAGCAATCCCTTCGAAGTAGCTCTCCCCCTGGGTTGTCAGCGAGAGCAACCGCCCCTGACGCAGCAGCAAGCGCTCACCCAGAAAATCCTCCAGCAGACGGATCTGGTGGCTGACCGCACTCTGGCTGACGTTCAGTTCCAGAGCGGCGCGGGAGAAGCTGAGCAGCCGGGCCACCACCTCGAAATATTGCACCGCACGCAGGGGAGGAAGCTTCATTATCTAAATATCTCATGAATGGTCATTTTTTATCATTTTACTGGATATCAACCGGCACGCTACCCTCCCCTCATCTGAAGTGGGAGGTGGTATGAATGCAGTAGGGATCGGCATCCTTTATCTGGTGCTGGGCAATATGGTGGCGGTTTTTTCCGATGCGCTGGTCAAGGTACTGGAGCCGGATCAGCCCATCTTCCAGTTTGTCTTTTTCCGCCAGCTCTCGGCCGCCATTCTGCTGATGCCCTGGCTGCTCTGGTCATGGCGCCGCAATCCACCGGTGGCCATCAAGTGGCACCTGCTGCGGGCCCATATCTGGGCGGTCGGCGTCTGTCTGATGGTAGTGGCCCTCACCCGCTTGCCGCTCGCCACTGCCAACGCCCTCTTCTATGCCGCGCCGCTGATGATGGTACCGCTGGCGGTGTGGATGGCGGGGGAAGCGATCTCGCGCCAGAAGGTGCTGACCGCAGTCATCGGATTTATCGGGGTACTGATCGTGCTGCGCCCGACCGAAGTGAACTGGGCCGCACTGGCGGCGCTCGGGGTAGCGCTGTCGATGGCGCTCAACAATCTGCTGATCAAGCGGATCCCGCTCAAGCAGCCCATCGCCCAGACCCTGTTTTTCACCAACGTGCTGAGCATGCCCTTCATTATGGCGCTGGCACTGTGGGAAGGGGGCGACTGGCAGTGGCAGATGTGGTGGCCCGCCTTCGGATCTTCGGCGCTGATCATGGTCTATGCGGGATTGTGCGTGGTGGCCTATCGCAAGGCGGAGGCTAGCAAGATCGCCTCGGCGGAGTACACCGGTCTGCTGATGGCGGTGGCCATCGGGGTATGGCTGTTTGACGAGCAGCCGGGTCTGCCGCTGCTGCTGGGCTGTATCTGTATCGTCCTGCCGCTTATCGCCATGGCGCGCAGCAAGCCAAAGCCGCTGGCCGAGCCAGCGGTCTAATACTCAGGGTCGTTTCAGCAAAGGGGCGACCCTTTGCTGCAGATGAGGGATGACCTCCTGCTCGAACCAGGGATTCTTTTTGAGCCAGAGGGTGTTGCGCGGTGAAGGGTGAGGCAACGGCAGCCAGCCTGGGCCATAGTCAGCCCAGCTGCGCACCGTGTCGGTGAGCGATCCCTTGGCAGCTCCCCGCAGGTAATGGGCTTGTGCATACTGGCCGATCAGCAGGGTCAGTTCGATATTGGGCAACAGCATCAATACCTTGTCGTGCCAGGTGGGCGCACATTCTGGGCGCGGCGGCAGATCGCCGGATTTTCCCCTGCCGGGATAACAGAGCCCCATCGGCATGATGGCGATGCGGGATTCGTCGTAAAAGGTGGCCTTATCGACCCCGAGCCACTGACGCAGCCTGTCACCGGAGGGGTCATCCCACGGGATACCGCTGGCATGCACCCGGGTGCCGGGCGCCTGACCGATGATCAGCAAGCGGGCACTCTCGGCCCCGCGGATCACCGGACGAGGCCCCAGCGGCAGATGAGCCTCACACAGACGGCAGGCCCTGATTTGCTCAAACAACTTATCGATTCGCTGCATGACGTTGATAGTACCAGCATTTCCCTGTTTTCCCTCTTGTGGAAACAGGGCGCGCCCCATACTATCGCCATGAGTGTTTAATTTAATAAACGGACAATAATGAAAAACTGGCTAGGTACCGGCACCGCGACCCTCTCCTTCATCCTGTGGGGGATGCTGCCGCTCTATTATCAATTCATGCCTGAGGTCAACATGTGGGAGCTGATCTCCCACCGGGTGCTCTGGTCTGTGGTGCTGCTGGGTGCCCTGTTTTTGCTGCTTGGCCACAAGGTGCCCTGGGCACAACTGCGCAGCGAGCCGCGCCAGCTCGGCCTCATTCTGCTGGCGGGCCCCGTGATGTCCATCAGCTGGTGCATGTTCACCTGGTGCCTCACTACCGGGCAAGTGCTGACCACCAGCCTCGCCTTCTTTATGACCCCGCTGTTCAATATCGTATTCGCCGTCATCTTCCTCAAAGAGCGACTCACCCCGCAAAAGCATCTGGCGGTCGCCCTGGCACTAGCGGGGCTCGCCTACATGCTCTTCTGCTACGGCCAACTCCCCTGGTTCTCCCTCATCATGGGGGCCAACTTCGCCTGCTATGGCCTTATCAAGAAGAAGATCCACTACGACACCGGCACCAGCCTCTATCTGGAAGCCATGGTGCAACTGCCCGTCGCGCTGATCATCATCGGCACACTGGCGTGGCACGGGGAAGGGGCATTCGTGAACGGGGATTTGGCCGACAAGCTGCTGCTGATGGGCAGTGCGCCCGCTACTCTGCTGCCGGTGGGGCTCTTCTGCTATGCGGTGGCGAGAACCCGGATGAGCACGGTGGGGCTGCTGCAATATATCGAGCCCAGCCTCGCCTTCCTGCTTGCCATCTACTGGTTTGGTGAGGCGCCGGACCCCATCAAGGCGGTCGGTTTCGCCTTTGTCTGGGCAGGTCTGCTGGTGAGCCTGTTGCCGCTGCACCGACTCAAGCGCCGCCCTCAGGGCTTACCGCGATAGGACTCCAGCACCTTGTGCCAGCGGGGATCCTTGTCCATCTGCTCGGCGATGTCGTTAAGGGTGGCATGCAGCTCGGGACGGGATTTGGGCAGCAGGATATGGCGGGTATAGCTGGATTGGGGGAAGGGCGAGATAAACAGCTTACCCTGATAGTGGTTTGAGTCGATGAAAAAGCCCAGCGCGGAGCCAGGCACCATGGTCACATCGATGCGGCCGCGCACCAGCAGCTCAAGATTGGTCTTCACCTTCTTGGCATCGTGACGCTCCAGCTCTCCCCTTGCTGCCGCATCGTCGATCCCCTGATAGCGGTAGCCCTCCACCCCGCCGAACACCAATCCCTTGAGGGAGTCGGGTCCGCGATAGGTGATCGGCTTGTCGATGTTCGAGATTAGCTCGTTGGTGTCGCGCATCACCGGAAAGGTCCAGAGATAACGCTCGCGATGGGGATCCCCTACCCAGGCGGGATTGACCCAGACCACCAGACCGTCAAAGTCGGGATCCGCCATCTCCAGCGCCAGCCGGGCGCGATTAACCAGCCAGAGCTCGATTCTGGGTTCCCCCCCCAACTTTTCATTGAGATACTTGACCAGCTCGCGGCTCAGTCCGGCATCCACTCCGGTATTGAAGGGCGGATGCTGATGGTAATCGTAGAGACGGATCGTCTCCCCCAGAGCCGGAACCGACAACAGTAACCACAACCAGAACCAGACTCTCATCGCACCTCCTTGCACTGCTTTTGAGTTTGGCACAGAGAAGTACAAATGATAAAACCTCCTGACGGGATATCCCCGCACGCCTCTCCCCCCTCTTCTCGCTGGTTTATCTATATGGTGCGCACCGCCACCGGCCTGCTCTATACCGGGGTCAGCACGGATCCTCAACGTCGTCTGCGTCAGCACCAGAGCGGCAAGGGGGCTCGCGCCCTGCGCGGCAAGGGCCCCTTGACGCTGGCTTGGCAGCAGGAGGTCGGCGAGAAGGGGGCAGCCCTGCGCCTCGAATATCGCCTCAAGCAGCAGCCAAAATCCTTCAAGGAGCAGCTGATCCACAGCCCGGCACTCTGGCAGAGCTGGAGCCCGCAGTGGTTACCCGAAACGACCCGACCTTAAGGGTTACAGCTAAAAAAAGGCCACTCGATGAGTGGCCGAAAAGGGGAAATCAGGGAGCATTTCATAACTTGTTGCACAACTACAGATAGGTATTGTTGCGCTGACGACGGTGGCTGATGAGCCAACAGACTGCCAGCGCGACCAGCAGCCAGGGGGCCAACTTGACGATCAGGGCAAGCATGCCGCTCAGCAGCCCCAGTAGTACAAACACGCCGCTGACCAGCAGCATGGCCACCAGGGTAAAGCCGGTCAGCGCCATGACCAGCAACACTCCCAGCAAGATGAAAAATTCCAGCATAACTTGCTCCTTACGGGCTCTCTGTGCCGCGGGGCTGCCTTGCGGTCAATCCAGCCAGCGTTTCAATTCATAACGGGGCGGCATCACCAGCACCGCCAGCAGATAGGCAGCCAGTGCCAGCGGTGGCACCAGGATCAGGGCGAGCAGGGCTACCACTCGCACCGTCACTCTGGAGATCCCCAGCCGTTGGGCAATGCCGGCGCAAACGCCAGTCAGCTTGCGATGGACAAGATCCTTGGGCCAGGGAGTCATGGTTATACCTCCACCTTCTGCCCCTTGAGACGGGCCAGCTCGCGCTCTATCTCGTCATTGAGCTCCAGCTCGCGGAACTGGGCCTCCAGCGAGGGATTCTGCCCCAAAATGGCCGCCTCCAGCTGGGCTTCCAGCTGATCGACCCGGCCTTGAAAACCGTCAAAACGCGCCATCAGCTCATGCATGCGCTGGTTGTCCACCTGGGCGCGGGCACGAATGCGGCTGTGGGCTGTCTGCTCGCGCAGGGTCAGCAGTTTCTGCTTCTCCCGCGCCTCGGTCAGCTTGGCTGCCAGTCGCTCGCTGTCGGCGGTAAGCTGGGCCAGCACCTCGGCCACCCGGGCCTTGTCCTGTTCCAGCTGTTCACATTTCCTGGCCTCCGCCAGCTTCTCGGTGAGGGCGGCACGGGCCAGATCCTCACGGCCTTTCTGGATGGCGAGCTCGGCCTTGGCCGACCACTCCAGGATCTGCGCCTGCAACCCCTGCTGGTGACGCTCCAGCTGTTTCTGTTCAGCAATCACGCGGGCGGCCTGGGTACGCATCTCGACCTGCACCTGCTCCATCTCTTCGATCATCAGGCGCAGCATCTTCTCCGGCTCTTCACTCTTGTCGAGCAGGCTGTGCAGGTTGGCATTTATCACGTCGGTCAGGCGGCTGAATACGCTCATGGTCTGGCTCCTTGTTGATGGGATTGCTATCTCTTCCCATTGCATTACAAGAGCCGTGCCAAGAAAGATTATTGTTGTTTTACATATAGATGGGAATTTACCGAGGAAATTCAAGAAGGGTTTATTGGTGAAAATAGCCAACCAGGTGGTGATTTTTACCAATAAAAAAGGGAGCCTGAGGCTCCCTTGTCGATTCATCTGCGATATCTAGTCAAGCTGCGTGGCTGTGGCCCAGCTTGCTGTCCAATTCGGCCAGCTTGGCCTCCATCCGGGCGCGGCAGGTGTCGGAGAGATCGCGAATGCCGCTGGCACCGTGCTCCTTGCTGCAGACAGGGGCCATCACTTCCACCAGCACTTCGCCGTTATCCCAGCGATTGAGGTCGACCTGACCGAAGTAACTGGAGCAGACGATGGGCACCACGGGCACTTCAGCCTGTACCGCAGTGTGGAAAGCGCCCGCCTTGAACGGCAGCAGGCCACGTCCCTGGGAGCGGGTCCCTTCCGGGAACATCCAGATGGAGGTGCCGCGGTTCTTGATGCGATCAACTACCTGACCTATGGTGCCGATGGCACGGGAGCGGTTGGAGCGGTCGATCAGCACGTTGCCGGAGAGCCAGAAGATAAGGCCGAACAGCGGCAGCCAGAGCAGGCTCTTTTTGCCCACGGCCACCACACCGGGCTGCACCGCACCGGTCACGGTGAAGATGTCGAAGTTGCTCTGGTGGTTGCAGACGTAGACCGCCGGGCCGACCGATTTGACCTCGTCGGCCACCGTCACCTTGACTCGCAGTCCGATCAGCGGGCAGACCGCGTGATACATGCGGGCGAAAACATAGACGTTGTTGGGATGGCGCGGACGAACCAGACAGAGCAGCAGGCCGAACAGGAACCAGAAAATGAGCAGCAGACCAAGCAGCAGCACACGGGCAATTTTGAGCATCGAACACCTCGAGTTTTAACTCGGCGCAGTATACTGATCCCCCTTTTAGCGAACAAGCGTTCGCCAAACAGAACCGACCACCCTCCCCGTCGCGCCACCCACAGTACTGCTCATCAATACGCCGCCGACTTGCCCCACCCGCCATTGGTCGTTAGGATGGCCCCATCTTGATGGACGGGGCGAACATGATTTTGCAACAACGGGTAGCGAAACATCTCCTGCTGCTGGTCTGCCTGCTGCTGCTCAATTGTGCGGCCCAGCCGCTGGCCCGGCTTGCCCTGCTTGATCAGGCGCTCAGCTGTCAGGCGCTACCCGTTCAGAACTCGACAACGGATCTGGGGGATGCCAAACCGGCCAGCCCGCAGCCAGGCAGTTGCCAGCTCAACGGCAAGTGGCTGAGCGCCGCCCCCCTGCTCTGCATCGAACAGCTCTTCTTTGCCGTGGCGGTGCTGATCGCCCTGCTGGCCCCCCTTTGGCGCTACACACCGCCACTGCCCCCACCCATAGTCATCTCGCCACCCGAACGGCGTCTGCACCTCACCCTCTGCATCTGGCGGGAATGATTCCGGCTCTTTGCCATTGGTCATGACTCATGTTTGCGAGACCATCGCCGCCTTCTTGCACCAACGGGGCACGACTGCGGAGTACTGAAAACAGATTTACGGCATGGCGTTGTTGCAGGGGAATACCTTGCTGCCCCGACGCAACCACGACGACTGCCGACTAGCTTGCACAAGGCTGGCCACTTCAGGCTGGCACTACCCGATTTTAAGGAGTATCCATGAAACCGACTCTGAGCGCCCTGCCCCTGCTGGCCTCTCTCTGCGCAACCCTGCTGGCTCCGACCCTGCACGCGGCCCCCTTCACCCCTGAACAGGAAGCACGCATCAAGGAGCTGATCCGCGAGACTCTGATCGCCAACCCCAAGATCCTCGACGAGGCGGCCGAGTCCTGGGAGAAGCAGAATGCCGCAGCCCAGGAGGCCCAGCTTGGCAACTTCATCAAGGGCAACAAGGATGTGCTGTTCAACAGCGCAACCAGCCCGCGCCTGGGTGCCAAAAACCCCAAGCTGACGCTGGTGCTGTTTACCGACTACAACTGCCCCTACTGCAAGCAGTTCGATCCCCAGCTGACCAGGCTGCTCAAGGCCTATCCGAATGATCTGGGGCTGGTGATCAAATTGCTGCCGTTCAAGGGGCAGAGCTCCGCCAAGGCAGCCCAGTACAGCCTGACCCTGTGGCAACAGGATCCCGCCCGCTTCTTCGCCCTGCACGACAAGCTGATGAGCAAGCAGGGGATGCTGACCGAGGCGGACATCAACAAGGCGCTGGCGGCCACCGGCAATGTGGCACTCAAACCGGAGGGTAAAGCCACCGAGGAGCTGCGCAACAGCCTGCGCATTGGTACCCTGCTGGGTGTACAGGGCACACCGGCGACCCTGATCGGCAACCAGCTGGTGTCGGGCGCCATCCCCTATGAGGAGCTGGAGCAGCTGGTGAAGGCAGAGCTGGCCAGGCAGAGCTAAGGTCGGGGTCGCCCGCAGGGGCAGGAAGCGCTCGCACTGCGGCAATGGTGAGCCCTCAGGTCACCCCGTCTCCATGCAAAGAGCCCGGTATCACTACCGGGCTCTTTTTTCAGGAAGGAAAGGTGACAAACCAGCTCTATTGGGCGGGCGCCATCATCCCCTGCCCGAGCCGCCCTCTGGCACTGGTACGCTCGGCTTCGTCAAGCACACCATCTCCGTTCTTGTCCATTTGGGTAAAGAGAGCCTCATGATGCGCCATGAACTGTTCCCTGGTCGTGTCCTGCATCGGCCTCATGTTGCCCATGTTCCCCATCTTGCCAGGCATGGCCTTGCCTGACTGCTGCATTGCCTCGTGCATCTTGGCCATGGCTGCCTCTCTCTCGGCAATCGAGAGGGTGCCATCCTTGTCACTGTCCTGCCGGGTGAAACGCTGCTCGGCTCTTTCCATAAACTGTGCCTTGGTAATGTCCCCCTTGATGAACATCAAGGGCTCATCGATGCTCTCATCGGCAGCGATGGCGAAACCGCCAAGCAGCACCATAGGCAGAAGATAAAATTTGAGCATGGCTGTCCATTCCTTAGTAAGGGTCTCGGTACGGCCGAGGCCAACTGACGATCGCCAGGGTAATCCCCGACGCCTCCTGTAGTGTAGTCCCAGGGTCATTCCAGACAGAGAGGCAGATCCCAAGGTGCACAGTCACGCTTTTCTGCCGGTGACTTTGCGTCCTATTCATGGCGATGAGGGGAGGTTTCCGTTAAAATGACGGGTTTTTGCCGTGCCTGGTTTGCCAATCCCCACCATCAGGCACTCGCAGCGTGAATCCTATGATGCCAGTGATGCAGGATCTGCCATGAACAACTACTTTCGGGTGCTGGGCGTCAAGTCCAACGCCAGCGAAAACGACATCAAGAAAGCCTATCGTCGGCTGTCGAACCAGTACCACCCCGACAAGCTGCACGGGGCCAGTGAAGAAGAGAAAGAGCAGGCAGCCATCAAGCTGCACCAGGTAAAGCAGGCTTATGAAGTGCTGTCCGATCCGAAACAGCGGGCCGCCTTTATCAAGGATTTCAACAACGTCATCGTGACCGACCCCGCCTCCGCCATGCAGGAGATGTGGGATCAGTTCTACCCCTGAAACAGCAGGCAGAAAGAGCAACTATGCAAAAGAGATGGGACCAGGCGCGGCTCAAGTCGCTGCAAAGCGATGCCAGCGAAAACATCGAATCCTACCGGGATCAGGACGACCCCAAGGGGCTGGAACAGTTCACCGACCAGATGAAGAGCCTGCTGCTGGCCGATATGAGCATGCTGGAGTTTATGCCCGAGTATCTGCCGCTGGCCCTCTATGGCCGGGTGCAGTTCCCGGCCAAGGCCAAGTCGCTGTGGAACAAGTGGCTCACCAGCGGCGAGCAGCCAAGCTGGGACGAGTTCAAGGTGAGCGTCGGCTTCAACAACGCCGCCCTGCCGCTGGTCAAGGCGGTGCGGGCCCAGAGCGAAGATCAGCTGATGGAAGCCTGCGCCGTGCTGTTTCTGCTCGACAACCCGCTGCCGCGCGGCAGCCACCGCGGCGATGACGACTATGAGCTGCGCGACGAAGAAGAGGAAGACGGGGAAGATGCCGACGCCGACTACCATGGCGGCAGTGACCGCTATGGTGATGACGACGGCGATCAGGATATGTACGACGAAGTCCGTTTCTAATTGGGGCAAGGCATGAGCAACAGTCTGATAGAAATTACCGCCATCGAGATCAAAGAGCTGGCCGTTATCGAGCCGAAGCAGGCCAGCGAGAAGTTCGAGCTGATCGCCAAGACCATGTCTGACGACCAGCTGGCAGAAGTGATTGAAAACATTGATATCGTTACCCTGACCCAGATTAACGGCCAGCACGATATCTCCTTCCCCTCCATCATCTCCGAGCTGATGACCCCGGAGCGGATCCGCGACATCGTCTGCCAGCAGCCGCTCTATTGGGAAGAGGCGATCAAGAACAACGCCGACGAGCTGCAACAGCACACCTTCGACTTCCTCAACTACCTGATCCGCACCCAGGATAGCGAAGCCAAGCAGCGCGAGATCCTCGAGTGCGTGGCCGAAGATCCGGCCGGTCTCTTCTACCTCGCCATCCCCTTTATCGAGTTCTATCGCGGCGATCGCTATGAAGAGGACGAAGGCTATCGCGACGTGCTGCACGCCGAAGAGGAAGACCTCGAAGAGTCCCTGCGCTACAGCGAGCGCCAGCAGAGCGAGGATGTCCACGACTACGCGCTGGATGACCCGCGCAGCCTCTTGATGCTCATTCGCGAGCTGGCCCCCGAGGTGGAGAAAGCCATCAAGGCACTGCTGCGCAACGAGCACTCCAGCTGGGACGGCATCATCAACAAGTTTGCCGCCGAGCTGGTGATGCAGGCCAAAGAGAAGAACAAGGTCGAGGAAGACGAGTACGGCGACGTCGACGACATGTTCAGCTTTCTGGATTAAGGAGCCCATTCATGCAGTTAGTCATTCGCGATGCCAACCAGGGCCCCTTTCTGAGCCAGGTGCTGCGCTTTGGCCGCGACAACGAACTCTTGAGTCAGCAACAGCTGGCCGCCATCAAGGGCAAGGCGGTTCTGATGAGCCTCAAATTCGCCGACAAGTACTACAACAAGTACAAGATGCACCTGCTGGAGCAGGCGGCCCACGACGTCATCGGCGTGGTGAGCCTCGGTCTGCAGGAGCTCTCGGCGCGGGATCCGGCCAAGGCGCTGGCGCTGCTGCAGGCGCCGGAAGGCCCCATCAAGCCGTTCCAGAAGGGCTGGTCGATGCTCATTACCGTCAGCCCCAAGCAGGCTGGCAACAGCCTCTACGGTGACGTGGATGCCCGGCTCTTGGACAAGATCTCGAGCCCGCCCGATGTGGAGGAGTGGCAAGGGTGGCAGGAGTACGAGAAGGCGCTGACCGAGCACAACAAGAGCCGCCTGATGGCACTCATCGACCAGCACTTCTTCGCCTGCGAGAGCGACCACCCCACCATGGAAGACAAGCTGGCCGAAGCGCTGCTCTACCGCATCCTCTGCGGCAAGGGCAGTGGCGCCGCCCCGCTCAAGGTGAAGCAGGATCTCAAGCGCAAACTGGCGCGGGAGATTGAGCTCGACGAGACCTGGTACGACACCGACTACCTCGCCGCCCAGCTCGCCCTGATGCTGAACGCGCTGCCCGCCGACATGGCCACCGCCCTGCGTCAGGAGCTGAGCCCGGGCTTTGTGCCCAATCTGCTCCACACCCTCGGCTTTGTGCGCCAGTACCAACTGCTGCAAAAAGAGAACGCCTCGCCGGAGAAGCTCGACAACGTCGAGATGCGCGCCGGTCTCAAGCACCCGCTGCTCGGCTGGCCGCTCTACCACGACTTCTAAGGCCGCTTTCGCCGCCCATCAGTCGCACCACAACGCCCGGCCCGCCGGGCGTTGTTATATCCTCCCCTCACCCTCTCGACAGCAAAGAGAGAACACGCGCAAGTCCCCCTGAGGCTACTCCTTCTCTTACCGATATTTATGCACTCAATGCCCAAGGATGAATAAACAACCTGCAATACAACAACTTGGCGCCAGCTGCGTTTCGGGACAACAAAGCGGGACGCAGATCCCGCTACAGCGCCATAATCGGCATTAAATAGCCGACTGGATCACATCAACCGTGCCGCAATCGCGTGGTAAGCCGAGCTACAACCACGACTCAATCGCGCATAAAAAGGCGGAATAGATCAATAAAAAGCAATTAATCGCGCCGGATTAAATTTCAGGTATGGCTATTTGCACCGCTTGGCCGCTAAATGACAGACCGGCCTTCAGACCAGCATGGAAGCGCACAAGGCTAGCCGGCAGCAGACCGGTACGCTCTCAGGACGAGTAATGATTTTCTTCTCTCACAGGAGACAGACCGTGAGCGCTTCGAATCAACACCCCACCATTCCCCCCGGCTCCGGGGCGCTGTTCTTTATCCAGACCTTCTCGACCCTGGGGTTTGCCGTGCTCTACTCCACGCTGGTGCTCTACGCCACCAAGCGGCTCGGCTTTAGCGAATCCCAGGCCAACGCCATGATGGGGGTCTTCGGGGCCTTCAACTATGGCCTGCACCTGTTTGGCGGTTATCTCGGCGGGCGCTACCTCAGCAACCGCAACCTGTTCGTGATGGGGATGGTGCTGCAGGTGATCGGCTGCTACTTCATCGCCGAGATGGGGATCACCGGCCTCTACTGGGGGCTCGCCATGTTCCTCACCGGCAGCGGCCTCAACGTCACCTGCCTCAACATGATGCTGACCCAGCGCTTCGCCCCGGATGATCACCGCCGCGAGAGTGCCTTCCTGTGGAACTACGCCGGGATGAATCTGGGCTTCTTTATCGGCTTCACGGTGGCGGGCTACTTCCAGCTCACCGAGGATTACCGCACCTTGTTCCTGTTTGCGACGCTGGGCAACATCATCGCCATCATCGCTACCTTCGCCTGCTGGCCGATTCTGGCGGATATCAGCACCCCGCTGCGCCATATCAAGGGGAGCGGTTTCTACCGCCGCATGCTGGCCGGCCTCGCCATTCTGGCCATGCTGGTGCCCGCCCTGCGTCTGCTGCTGACCCACGCCAGTTTCAGCGGCAGCTTCGTGCTGATCCTGGGGGCCGTGGTGCTGGTACTGCTCTGCGTGATGACCGCCCGCCACCCGGACGCCGCCGAGCGTAGCCGCATGGTGGCCTACCTGATCCTCGCCCTCGGCTCCCTCATCTTCTGGTCGCTCTACCAGCTGGCGCCCATGGGGCTGATGCTCTTCTCCGAGCACAACATCAACCTCAACGTGTTCGGGCTGCGGGTCGCCCCCCAGTGGATCCAGAACATCAACACCATTGTCATCGTCATCGGTGGCCCGCTGATGGCGCTGCTGTTCAAGCGGCTGCGCGAACAGGGGTGGAATATCGACATCCCCTCCCAGTTTGCCGCCTCCCTGTTTTGCATGGGGCTCGGCATGCTGGTGCTGCCGATCGGCATCCATCTGGCGGGGGCCGACGGGCTGGTCGCCTTCAAGTGGATCGCCATCAGCTATGTGCTGCAGAGCTTTGGCGAACTGCTGATCTCCCCCATCGGTTACGCCATGATCGGCAAGCTGGCCCCCGCCAGCCTGCAAGGCTTGATGATGGGCTGCTGGATGATGGTGACCGGCGTCGCCTCGGTGCTGGCGGGCTATGTCTCCAGCGCCATGCCGCAGAATATCGGCAGCTCTCCGGTGGCCACCAACCCGGGTTACAGCTCGGTGTTCAATATGCTCGGCTGGGGCTCGATGGCGGGCGGGATCGTCCTGCTGTTGCTGGTGCCCCGCCTGCGCCTGCTGATCGCCTCGAAAATCACCCCGCCACCGGCGGCGACAGCCATTCCTGTCTAATTGGATTCGGGCCAACCATTTCAGTAGCCCCTGCCAGCGCGAACGGTTGAATCGGCAATGCAGCTGATAATGCGAAGGGCCCCGCCATCATGGATGGCGGGGCCCTCTTTTTTGGCGGGATGGATGACCCTAATCTGGCTGGCGAGCCCCCGTTTAGGCTTCGTCAATCAAGCCTATGTCCCCACAGGTCTCGTTTCTCAAACATCCGATTTTGGGGTTCCCAAACGCAGCAGCTTGAGCAATCGATATAGAAAAAGTGGCTGAATAATCGTCAACACTATGGTTAGCCAAGCCAATAGAGTTATGTTGCCAAGGTGACCATCGACATTTGTTAAAATCATCGAAGAGACGACGGCAGCCGAGCCACTGAATATATGTTGAAAAACATTTTGCAATGACATGAATCCCGCCCTTTCCCAAGGCGCTGCCACTTGACTATTAACAGCAGCAACGGTGATCGTTCGGGTCGATGTAACCACCACGAATAACGTGAAAATCACTATGGTCGGCAACCAAGGCTCATGCAAAAAACCATCCCAAACAACCGCTATCGTCAATGCCCCTATCAAAATCGTCACTTTCATTGCGCCAAAACGGTCAATAAACAATCCGCCAAGCTGCATTGAAAACAGGCTAAATATACCACCCATGACATAGTAATAACTCATATCACCACGAGGGACATCAAGGTTAAATTGAAAATAAGCAGCTATGTTGGGAACAATAAGGAAGGTGCTGAAAATTGCCAACCCAATTGCCATAAACGCATTCAACACCACAGGTCGCTTCAACATTTCAATGGATGAAAAAGCCTTCTGACTCAATCCCAAGTGGGCCGTCATCCCGGGCAGCCTTGTATATACCGCCACGCAGACACATAATCCCAAGCCACCTAAAACATAGAAAGGTGCACTCCATCCTTTTGACATTGCCAGCTCCAATCCCAACGGCACACCGGCAATCGCTGACAACGAAAACGCCCCCATCACGATGGCCATCGCTCGGCCACGTTGCTGTACAGGCGTAGCATCCGCAACGATCGCCAGAGCAATGGATGTTGCAGGACCGGCAAACATACCGGCCAGCAAGCGGGTAAAGAATAAACTTTCCATATCCCATGCCAAAGCGCAGGCCCAAGTGGATAGCGAGATCCCCAACAATGTGATCAGTGCAACATGCTTTCTATCAAATAGGTCGAGATATCTGGCACATAACAACGATGATAGTGCGGCTGCCAGTGCATACCCGCCTCCTAAATATCCTATATAGGTTGGACTTATATTTAGTGCGCGAGATAAATCAGGCCCGAGAGGCATAATCATCATGAAATCAAGTGCACTGACCAATTGAATCAATGCCGCCAACCAGACAACGTTAAAATCCATAACCGAACAATTACTGTGAGTTTTTTCACCCACATTATTTTTATCTAGCATAATAATGTTTACTCTCAATCTTTAGAGATAGAAAGTATACCCACTATCACATTTTAATTTTATTCGTTAAAATGGCATGAATTGTTATCAGATTAGGGATAATCAATGCGTACCGGCATGGAATTGAATGCGCTGAAAATTTTCATTGCAGTGGTTGAAAACAGCAGTTTTGTCGGTGCATCTAAAGCCCTTCAAATCCCCACCTCAAATGTGAGTCGCAGTATTTCTCAATTGGAAGAAGCCTTGAATCTTCAACTGATTGAACGCTCAACCCGCCATATGAAGCTCACACAGTCAGGGCAACTGCTCTATACCCGAGTAAAACCACTGCTGGAATCACTGGAGCAAACCGAGGCTGAATTGACATCACAGCAGATTCAGCTGAAAGGGCCATTACGCATCTGTATCCCCAATGAGGCTGGGCCAAAACTGCTCGGTACTGCCATTGCCGACTTTGCCTGCCAACATCCTGAAATAACGATCAGCTGCATTACCAATCTCTCCGGACTTGAATCATTAAGAGAGGATTTGGACATGGCAATCATCATTCACAGAGGCAAGATGGATGATTGCGATTACATAGCCAGCCATTTGACCACCATTCCCTGTACTGTTGTTGGCTCCCCGTCATTGATTCAGAAGTGGGGGCTTCCCAACCACACATCACAACTCAAAACTCTCCCCTGCATAACAACGGTGAGCGCTCTGAAAGGGATGCCTTGGCAATTTACTCGCACGAGCAGTGAATTTTCCACCATTCAGGTGAATGAACACTACCGGGTCAATAGTGGCGAACTGGCGTTAAAAGCAGCAATAGCCGGTGTAGGTTTTGCCATTCTTGCCAAGGTATCTTGCCAGGAGTTTATTGATGATGGCAGCTTGGTTGAAATTGAACTTGAGCTACCCGCTGCCCCATTACAGTTGTTTGCTGTTTATGCAAACCGCCAATATCTTCCTGCTAAAACACGTGTATTTATTGAGTTAATTCGACAAAACATCATTAGTTATCAGTAGCTAAAGTCCAAAACTAAATGGCCTACGCTAGCGTTTATCGTTTGCGTAGGCCTGATTACGCTTCGTTAATCAGACCTACAGCCTTATAAAGGCCTGTGCAAAACTAACTCACTTTCAACACTTCTTTACCATAGTGAGTTTCACATTGTACATATTCTAATAGCGCATACAGTTTATCAGGTTCATTTC
This sequence comes from Aeromonas sp. FDAARGOS 1405, assembly GCF_019048265.1. NCBI lineage: Bacteria > Pseudomonadati > Pseudomonadota > Gammaproteobacteria > Aeromonadales > Aeromonadaceae > Aeromonas > Aeromonas sp. FDAARGOS 1405. The sequence continues at coordinate 699,370 of NZ_CP077311.1, forward strand.
TTATAACCTTCAAACTATCCATTGTCGTTTCCCTTGGTGAAACCTTTGTTAAAAATAGCTCGCCATAAATCTCATTTTGCAAACATGATATGAGATCTCTGGTGAAACACGATATTTCTCTAGATACCCATTCTAACTTACTAAAAAGTCATTTTTTTCAAGATATGGTTGTTCCCTAGAAAGCTCGTATAATTTTGCTTGAATCATGAAACGAGTTGTTCTAAATAACAAAGGATTTAAAATTTCGTGGCATTCCAATTCTTTGCAAAACAAATACGTGACATGCTCAAGCTGCATTGCGTAATCCATTCTTTTAGGGAGGTCAACCTCATGTCCATCCGCTTTATTAACACGCCATATCAACGCTTTTAAAGATAGTTCATCACAAGTAGATGTCAGTGCATTGGAAACAGAGAGCAATTGTTCAAATATTTTAATTTGATGTTCTTTTTTAAAGTTAGCTCTTCTTTCCCGTTGAGCTTGATAAATTGGGACAAACAATCCAAAAAAAGCTAAAAAGACAGGTGAAAAGTCCTTTATAAAATCGTACATGAAATCACCAAAAAAATTTTATAATAAAAAAGGCGCTTTCGCGCCCTTCAATATTAATTACCCTTCCTGATTTTCCCCGGCTACCGGTTCGGTTCCCGCGGCGGGTTCAATCTCAATACGATCCACCCGCTGCAAACCGCGGGGCAGCTTGGCGCCGCGGCGGCCGCGCTCGCCGCGGTAGTAGTCGAGATCCGAGGGTTTGAGGGTGAGCTTGCGCTTGCCGGCAAACAGGGTGACCGACTGACCCTGCGGGATGACGGCGGCCATTACCACAAACTCCTCCCGTGCTTTCACCCGAGCCGACGGAATGCTGATGAGCTTGTTGCCCTTGCCCTTGCCGAGTACCGGCAGGGTGTTGAGCGGGAACAGCAGCATGCGCCCCTCGTTGGAGATAGCCATGCAGAGATCGGTCTCCGGCGAGCCGATCTTCTGGGGTGCCATCACCTGACCCCCTTCCGGCACGGTGAGCAGCGCCTTGCCGTTCTTGTTCTTGCCGATGAGGTCGTCATAGGTGCAAACAAAGCCGTAACCGGCGTCGCTGGCGATCAGATACGGCTCGCCTTCGTTACCCATCACCAGATGACGCACCTCTTCACCGGCACCCAGCGCAAAGCGGCCGGTAAGCGGCTCGCCCTGACTGCGGGCGGAGGGCAGAGTGTGCGCCTCCAGCGAGTAGGTGCGGCCAAAGCTCGACAGGAACACCGCCTGCTGGTTGCTGCGGCCAAAGGCGTGGGTGAGGTAGTTGTCCCCCGCCTTGTAGGAGAGCCCCTCGACATCCACGTCGTGGCCCTTGGCGGCGCGCACCCACCCCTTGTCGGAGAGGATGACGGTGACCGGCTCGCTCGGCACCAGCTCTTTCTCGGTCAGCGCGACGGCGGTGGCACGCTCCACCAGCGGGGTGCGACGATCGTCGCCGTACTTCTCGGCATCGGCCAGCAGCTCTTTCTTGAGCAGGGTGTTGAGACGGCGCTCGGAGCCCAGGATCAGCTCCAGCTTGTCGCGCTCTTCGGCCAGTTCGTTCTGTTCGGCACGCAGCTTGAACTCTTCGAGCTTGGCCAGATGGCGCAGTTTCAGCTCGAGGATCGCTTCGGCCTGGGTCTCGGTAATGTTGAAGCGCTCCACCATCACCTTGCCCGGCTCATCCTCGGTGCGGATGATCTCGATCACCTCGTCGATGTTGAGATAGGCGATCAGCAAGCCTTCGAGGATATGCAGGCGAGCCAGCACCTTGTCGAGGCGGAACTGCAGACGGCGACGCACGGTCTCGCGGCGGAACTGGATCCACTCGCTGAGGATGGTCTTGAGGCACTTCACCTGCGGCCGGTTGTCGAGGCCGAGGATGTTGAGGTTGACCCGGTAGTTCTTCTCCAGATCCGTGGTGGCGAACAGGTGGGCCATCAGCCCCTCTACATCCACCCGGTTGGAGCGCGGCACGATCACCAGACGGGTCGGGTTCTCGTGGTCAGATTCATCGCGCAGATCGGTGACCATCGGCAGCTTTTTCGCCACCATCTGGGCGGCGATCTGCTCCATGATCTTGGCGCCGGAGGCCTGATGGGGCAGCGCTGTGATGACGATGTCGCCATCCTCCTCGCTCCAGACCGCCCGCTGCTTGATGGAGCCCTTGCCGGTCTCGTAGATTTTGCGGATATCGTCGCGCGGGGTGATGATCTCGGCGTTGGTCGGGTAGTCCGGCCCCTGAATGTGCTGCATCAACACATCGAGCCCCGCATTGGGGTTGTCGAGCAGCTCGGCACAGGCGTAGGCCACTTCCCGCGCGTTGTGGGGCGGGATGTCGGTCGCCATGCCCACCGCGATACCGGTCACCCCGTTGAGCAGGATGTGCGGCAGGCGGGCAGGCAGCACCACCGGCTCCTTCATGGTGCCGTCAAAGTTCGGCGTCCACTCCACCGTGCCCTGGCCCAATTCGGAGAGCAGCAGCTCGGAGAAGCGCGACAGGCGCGCCTCGGTATAACGCATGGCGGCGAAGGATTTGGGATCGTCCGGCGCCCCCCAGTTGCCCTGACCATCCACCAGCGGGTAGCGGTAGGAGAAGGGCTGGGCCATCAGCACCATGGCTTCATAACAGGCGCTGTCGCCGTGGGGGTGGTACTTACCCAGCACATCACCCACGGTACGGGCGGATTTCTTGTGCTTGGACAGCGCCGACAGACCCAGCTCGCTCATGGCGTAGATGATGCGCCGCTGCACCGGTTTGAGGCCATCGCCAATATGCGGCAAGGCCCGATCCATGATGACGTACATGGAGTAGTTCAAGTAAGCCTGTTCGGTAAAGGTGCGCATTGGCTGGCGCTCTACCCCGTCCAGACTGAGCTCGATAGCATCACTCATGTGATTTTCTCTTTCGGTTCGGGAGCCGCCACAGGGCGACTCCGGCTAAATGCTTGCTGGCCCTGTGCGGGCCAGCCTACAGCTTAGATGATGGCGAGGTTGCCCTTCTCTTCGAGCCATTCGCGGCGATCACCCGCCCGCTTCTTGGCCAGCAGCATGTCCATCAGCTGCAGGGTCTCGTCAGCCGCATCCCCTTCGCTCTCCCCTGCCGGCTCCATGGTGAGCTGCACCAGACGGCGGGTGTTGGGATCCATGGTGGTTTCCCGCAGCTGTTTCGGGTTCATCTCACCCAGACCCTTGAATCGGGTCACCATCACCTTGCCCTTCTTCTTCTCGGCTTCGACCCGCTGCAGCACCCCGTTCTTCTCGTCCTCGTCGAGGGCGTAGTAGACCTCTTTACCAATATCGATCCGGTAGAGGGGCGGCATGGCGACATAGACGTGGCCTTTCTCCACCAGCGTGCGGAAGTGTTTCACAAAGAGGGCGCAGAGCAGGGTGGCGATGTGCAGACCGTCCGAGTCCGCATCCGCGAGGATGCACACCTTGCCGTAGCGCAGACCGGAGAGGTCGTTGGAGTCGGGGTCGAGACCGATGGCCACGGAAATATCGTGCACCTCCTGCGAGGCGAGCACCTGACCGGCCTCCACCTCCCAGGTGTTCAGGATCTTGCCGCGCAGGGGCATGATGGCTTGAAACTCGCGATCCCGCGCCTGCTTGGCACTGCCGCCCGCGGAGTCACCCTCCACCAGGAACAGTTCGCCCTGCATGGGGTCGGCGCAGTTACAGTCAGTCAACTTGCCGGGCAGGGCCGGGCCCTGGGTAATCTTCTTGCGCACCACCGTCTTGGCGGCGCGCATCCGGCGCTGGGCGCTGGAGATACAGATCTCGGCGATCTGCTCCGCCAGCTCGGTGTTGCTGTTCAGATAGAGGCTGAAGGCATCCTTCACCACGCCGGAGACAAACGCAGAGCTCTGGCGGGAGGAGAGCCGCTCCTTGGTCTGACCGGCAAACTGCGGATCCTGCATCTTGATGGAGAGGATGTAGGCGCAGCGATCCCAGATATCTTCCGGGGTCAGCTTGACCCCCCGCGGCAGCAGGTTGCGGAACTCGCAGAACTCGCGCATGGCGTCGAGCAGGCCCTGACGCAGGCCGTTGACGTGAGTACCGCCCTGCGCGGTGGGAATGAGGTTCACATAGGATTCGGCGAGGCATTCGCCCCCTTCCGGCAGCCAGCAGAGCGCCCAGTCCACCGCCGACTGTTCGGAGCTGAACGAGCCGATAAAGGGCTGCTCCGGCAGGCAGGTGTACTGCTTGACCGCATCGATCAGGTAATCCTTGAGGCCATCTTCGTAGCACCACTCCAGCTTGATGCCGGTGTTCTTGTCGAGGAACTTGATGGTGAGGCCGGGGCAGAGCACCGCCTTGGCTTTGAGCAGGTGCTCCAGCTTGGTGACCGAGAATTTGGGCGAATCGAAATAGCTCGCCTGCGGCCAGAAGCGCACCCGGGTGCCGGTGTTGCGACGACCGCAGGTACCGGTGATGGTCAGCTCCTGCACCTTCTCACCGCGCTCGAAGGCGATGTCGTAGACCTGACCGTCGCGACGTACCGTCACCTCGACCCGATCGGAGAGGGCATTTACGACCGAAATACCCACCCCGTGCAGACCGCCGGAGAACTGGTAGTTCTTGTTGGAGAATTTGCCGCCCGCGTGCAGCTTGCAGAGGATCAGCTCCACCCCGCTGACCCCCTCTTCCGGGTGGATATCGACCGGCATGCCGCGGCCATCGTCGATCACTTCGAGGGACTGGTCTTCATGCAGGATCACCTCCAGATTGCGGGCGTGACCTGCCAGCGCTTCATCGACGCTGTTGTCGATGACCTCCTGGCCGAGGTGGTTGGGCCGGGTGGTGTCGGTATACATGCCGGGGCGACGACGCACCGGTTCAAGGCCATTGAGGACCTCAATGGCATCCGCATTGTATTGAGTAGACATGGAGGGCCTTGCGAATTGACGTTTGGGGAGAATCTTACTCGTTGGGAGGGTATTGGACAAACTTGGCTGCGGGAAAGGGTGATCCGGAGGGGATTGTGCCCCTCCCAAGGCTGTTTCAGCTCCCCTCGGCGGGGCCCGGCAGCGCCTGTTGCAGCTGGGAGAGCGAACTTTGCAGCCGCCACACCATGCCTGCCAGCTCTCGCGCCGTGCCATCGCCATGGTTGGCCAGCCCCTGACTGATCCGCTGCAGCTCGGCCAGCGTGCGGTCGAGGGAAGCGTGCTGCACCCCCTGCTCGGTGAGGATCCCCTTCAGGCTACGGATACAGTTGTCACGCACCAGATAGAGAGGATGCTCGTCACCGCGCCACTGGCGCAGCTGCCAGACGATATGGCTGCAGTTGAGCAGCACCACGCCCCAGCGCAATACCCACATACGGGCGGTCTGCTCCTGACTCTGACCGAGCTGGCTGATGCAGTGGTAGATCAGCGACTCGAACTGGCTCTCACTCTGGCGCGGGGCCGGCTCCAGCTGATCCATGAAGTGGCGGCGCAGGGAGCGGATAATGCGGCGGCTCTTGCGCCGATCCGAGCTGGGTCGCAACAGCTGAAACGCCAGCGCGGCGCTCATCACCCCCATCATCTGGGCGAGGCTGCTGTTGATGAACTGCTGATAGTCGTAGCTGGGCGGATTGGTGATGGCGAGAAACGAGCCGAGCAGCACGATCATCTGGCCCCAGAGGCCCGCCTGCCGCACCTGCTGCTGTTTGCAGAGCTGCATGGAGAGCAGCGCCGGAAAGAGCAAGAGGCAGAAGACCCAGAAATCGTCGATGCGGATCATCAGGCCAAACTTGACCGCAAAGCAGATGAGGCTGAGCAGCAGGATCGCCCTGAGCATGGTGTTGGCCCCCTGAGCCGGCGCCGGGGTCGCCGAGTAGAGCACGCAGCAGATGGAGAGCATGGTGAGCGCCGAGCTGCCCGCATCCCACTGACTGTTGATCCAGAAAGTGCAGCCGAGCAGCACGCAGAGGAAGGTGCGCCCGCCGTTGTAGGCGGCCTCCAGCGTGTCGGTATGGCTGGTGAGAGAGGTGTGACGGGGCGGCGCCGGCCACTCCTGATCGTCGTAGCGGGTCAACCGGTCGAGCCAGCGCTGACACTCCAGATAGCTCCAGCAGAAATGGCGCAGCCGCAGCAAAAAGGTGCGCAGCCGGTAATCATGCTCGCTGGTCGGCATCAGGGGAGCCAGCAACCTCGCAACCCGATACTTGTCGCACTCCGGCTTGCCAAGCTCGGCCAGCAGGGTGGCGAGCAGCGCCTGAATGCCTTCCGGTTGTTCCGGCCAGTTGTGCAGCATGCGGCGCTGGCTGGAGATAAGGCTGATGAGCCGCAGCTGGCGATGGAGCAGGAAGTTGAGCAGCCGGTTCTGGCGCCGCAACCGATGATGGCTCCAGACCGCCTGTATGCGCAGCACGTTCATGGTGAGGATCTGGCCGATCAGCCCTTCGTGGGAACTGCGCACCTCGGGCGTCATCTCCCCCAGCCAGAGCAGCTGGGCATGTTCCAGCAGGCGGGTCTGGCTCTTGCGCAGGGAGTCCAGCAGGGTTTCGCTATCCGAGGTGCTGGGCAGGATCATCATCATCAGACCGCCGCAGAGGATACCGATGATCACCTCGCTCACCCGCGCCTGGGCAATATCGAAGATATGGTGGGGATCCGCCACATTGACGCAGGAGAAGGCGATGATGGCGGCAGTGTAACCGCCGAGGGCGAAGGCGTAGGAGACGTTGTTCTGATAGTGGTTGGAGATGTAGGTGCACAAGCCCAGCCAGAGGGCGATGAGGAAGCTGAACAGCCAGGGATCGCTGATGCCAAGACCGGTGATCACCACCGCCGCCATCGCCCCCATCAGGCTGCCAACCACCCGCCCCAGACTCTTGCTGATCACCCCGCCCACAGTGGGAAAACTCACCACGGCGGCCGAACTCATCGCCCAGTAGGGGGAGTCGAGCTGCAGCACGAAGGCCAGCCAGAGCGACAGGCACATGGCCAGCGCGTTGCGCAGGGCATAACGCCACTGCCCCCCTGTCGCCTTCCCCCAGGGGGTACGCAGCCAGAATGACTCGCTCACCCTACTCGCCAATGGTGATGGTGCAGGTGGTGCCGGCGATCAGCGTCACGTCCGCCGGCACATCCAGCAGCTTGATCCGCACCGGCACCCGCTGGGCCAGCCGCACCCAGGGCACGTTGGGTTTGACGTCGATCAGCAGACCGTTGCCGCCATCGACGCTCTGATCGTGGATGGCGCGCCCTATGCTCTCCACCTCGCCGCGCAACCGCTGCTCACCGCTGTAGAGCACCACTTCGGCCGGTTTGCCCGGCGCTATGTGGCCAAGCTTGGTCTCTTCAAAGTAACCCTGTACATAGAAGGAGTGAGTATCCACCAGCGCCACCAGCGGCACACCGGCGCTGGCGTAGTTGCCGACCCGGGTCTGCAGGTTGGTGATGTAGCCATCGCTCGCGGCATGCACCCGGGTCTTGGCCAACGACCACTCCGCCTTCTCCAGATTGGCCTGTGCCACCTGATAGGCCGCCTGCATCGCCTGGGCATTGAGGCGCGCTTCATCCATCGTCTCGGCGGAGATGACGCTGCGCGACAGGCCACTGCGGCGGTTCGCCTCATGCTCGGCCTTGTCGAGATCCGATTTCGCCTTGGCCAGTGCCGCCCGGGCATTATCGAGGGCGATCCGGTAGGGCTCGGGGTCGAGCGTAAAGATCTCCTCCCCCGCTTTCACCAGCTGGTTGTCCTTCACCGCGATCTTGATGATCTTGCCCGACACCTCGGGGGTAATGCTGACCAGCTCGGCGCGCACCTTGCCATCCCGGGTCCAGGGCCCCTGCATGTAGTAGTTCCACAGCCACCAGCCCGCCGCCAGCGCCAGCGCGCAGACCAGCAGGGTGGAGAAGTATTTGAGGGTCGCGAGAGGTGATTTAGCCATGTAACAGCATCCATAAAGCGCCGCTGACGGCGAGGATAAAGAGAGAGAGATCCATCAACATGGGGTGCCAGACATCCCCGCCATAGAGCCAGTCACGCAGCAGATGATGCACCGGCAGCCAGCAGAGCAGGCCGAGCAGCACCGCCTTGAACAGCGGCGGAAAGTAGAGAGAGGCGCCCAGTACCAGATCCGGCAGCGCAGAAGGAGTTGTCACAAACGTGTTCCCTGTTGGCAGTGAAGTTCAGAAGAGTTCGGCCATCCCCTGCCCCGGGCGAGGCAAAGTAAACAGGCCGCTAAAGATTAACACTGCCCCGCAGGGCGCAACAGGAACATATGAGCCCCTTTCGTTCAGGCCTGTCGATCCGCTGGATGGTGCACTCCATCGCGCGTCGGCACCTCCCCCAGCTCGAACGGGTTCACTTCCTCAGATGTCAATCAAACAGGGTATCGCGCCGCCCCTGCTGCAAGTGCTCATGGAGGGTGCGCAGCTGGGAGGCCACCACCCGATGGCGGGAGAGCGGGGGCAAGTCGTCGATGGGGAAGTACCCCGCCCCTTTGGTTTCATCGGTTTCGCCCAGCAGCTGGCCGCCGGTCACCTCGCACAGGAAGAAAGCCTTGTGGGCGTGGGGCAACTGGGGTGGATGAGGGTGTTTTAGCTTGTCGAACAGGGCCAGCAGTTGCACCGCCCGACACGCAAGGCCGGTTTCCTCAACGGCTTCACGCACCACGGCATCCGCCGGCGAGTCACCGATATCGCACCAGCCACCGGGCAGAGTCCAGCAGTCGTCGCTGCGCTCCTGCACCAGCAGAATATGGCCCGCATCGTTCTGAATGAAGGCCCGCACATCGAGCTTGGGGGTGGGATAACCGTGATCGAGGGCAATCCAGTCGCTAATGGCTTCCGGCGCCAGCTCGCTCTGGCTGGCAATAAGGGCCACGGTGGCCGCTCGCAGCGCCTCGAAACGGCCGATATCGAAGGGGTCTTTGGAGTAGGTGAGGCCCGCTTGCGCCGTGGCCAGTACCTGTTCCAGAAAGGCGGACAACGGCGGTTGCATGATTAAAGCCCGAGGAAACGGATAATCTGGGCGGGGTAACGCTCAAACGCGACAAAGGCGTGGTTGCCGCCGCACTCCAGCGAGAGGCGGGCAAAACGGTATTCATCCAGCGCCTTGCGATAGTCGAGCACCTCATCTCCCTGCTGCTGCAGGATCCAGAGTCGCTCCGGCGCCGTCACCGGTACCGCCAGCGCTCGCAGCTCATCCATATGTTCAGGCAGCAGCTGGTACTGCTCACCCGTATAGGGATTGGTCTGGGGGCCAAGGTAGTCACAGAGCAGCTCATGCGGGCGCACCGCGGGATTGATTAGGGCCGCGCGGCAGCCGTACTGCTCGCTGACCCGGGTCGCCATAAAGCCACCGAGGGAGCTACCCACGGCGCCGAGCTTGAATTCACTACCATAGCGGCTCTGCAAATTGGCAATGGTCTGTTCGATGGCCGCCCAGGCTGCCGCTGGCGTATTGGGCTGGGCCGGGATCACCACCTCTATATCGGGTCGGTTGGTGGCCACCCAGGCCGCCATCTGCTGCGCCTTGGCGGAACCGGGTGAGGAGTTGAAACCGTGCAGGTAGAGGAGAACGGGCTTCATGGCGACTCCTCAATAACCGGTGGCATTGGGGTCGGGCACAAACTGCCCCACCGGCAGACGCCACACCTGGCTGGCGATACGGCCATCAGGGTAGAGGGTGAGGTAGCGCCAGCCCGGGCCGGACTCGTCCAGCGCGAAACCGTCACAGAGCGGTTTGAACTGGATGCAGGTCGATGGGCTGGCGATCAGCCGCACGCCGCGGTGCACCTCGTCAAACTCCTGATGGACGTGGCCAAACAGAATGGTCTTCTGCTGCGGGTGGCGAGCCAGCACGGCAAACAGGTCATCGGCATTCTTGAGATTGTGCTGATCCAGCCAGGCACAACCCACCGGCACCGCCTGATGGTGCAGGGCGATGAGGGCGTGGCGATCCGGATACTGGCGCAGAGCACGGTCGAGCGCTTCCAGCTGGTGATCACCGATCATGCCGTGGGGTTTGCCACGCACCTGGGTGTCGAGCAGGATCACCTGCCAGTGGTTTCCCACCAACTGCTTGGACTCACTGATCCCGGCGGCATGGAGGTATTCGGTCATCAGCGGACTGTCATCGTGATTGCCTGGCAACCAGTAGATGGGGCGGCCAAGAGGCGCCATCATGGAGGCAAAACGCAGATAGGATTCCGGGCTGTGATCCTGCGACAGATCGCCGGTCGCCAGGATCACCTCGTAGGGATGGTCGTTGGCCTGCACCTGTTCCAGCACGGCAGCCAGACTCTCTGCTGTACGCACGGCCAGCAGCCGTCCCTCTTCACTGGCAAAGAGATGGGTATCGGTAATTTGCAACAGGCGCACACTGCCGTCCTGCGCCTGGGGGAGCTCTGTTTCCAAAATCACGCTTCTTTATATTTGTTCAACTGGAGATATTGATGGGGCTGGTGCCATGCCTGAGACAAAATTTCAGCCATTCGGCCAGAAACAGATTTACCTGCTCCTTTTCATCCCGCTGGTGCATCTTTTTGTTGGGGTAATCATAACGTGGTTGCAAACGGGAAATCTGTTGCGCTGCACACACTTCCGCCATCCGCACATCATGATACAAACGAATCTCGATTTGAGCCTGCAGATATTCGGGCAACTCGGGATTGTGCTGACTCAAAAGAACCTGAGAAGTGAAGCGACTCTCGCCACAAATGGTGAGCTGGAACTGCAGATCGTTGCCAACACGATAGCGGCGTTCAGATCCGACTTCCCCATCTGGCGGCAGCAGTTTCATCAGCGCCATGTAATTGACCTCGCAGGTACGCTGCAAGGACATCAGATCAGGCACATAGCGCCTGCTCTGTTGCTGGGTCTGAGCCAACTCAGCGCTCCGCCAACCAGCGGGCGCGCAACTCGCCGTGGTTGAGGGCCAGCCACTGCAGGGCGATGACCGAGGCGGCGTTGTCGATGCGCCCCTCTTTCAGCCAGGCGTAGGCCTGCTCGCGGCTCACCACGTGGACCCGGATATCCTCGCCTTCATCCGCCAGACCGTGCAAACCGCTCGCCTTGCTGGCATCCACCTCGCCCACATAGACCTCGATCCGCTCGGTACTGCCGCCCGGGCTCACCAGATAGCTGATGGCATGTTCGCAGCGAGCTACCTCGATCCCTGCTTCTTCCACCGCTTCGCGACGCACCACCGCCTCGGCAGTCTCACCTTCGTCGATAATGCCGGCCACCAGCTCCAGCAGCCAGGGGGTCGGGCTGGTCTCCATGGCGCCGATGCGAAACTGCTCCACCAGCACTATCTGGTCGCGCACCGGATCATAGGGGAGCAGCGCAGCAGCATGGCCCCGTTCAAACAGCTCGCGTACGATGGGCTGATTCCAACCACCAGCAAATAACCTGTGCTGCAGGCGATAGACGTTCACCTTGAAAAAGCCGTTATATCCAGCTGATTTTTCAATGATTTTCACATCATCAGCGGCATAGTGCCGATCTTGCGGCAAGGGTTGCTGCGACATCAGGGACTCCCGTCAGCTTGACTTGAACCAGTTTGACCATAAAATCCGAGGAACATGAATGAACATTCATTCACTCGGCGTGCCATGGTAATGAGGGGTGGATTTTAGCAGCCACAGACCATTTGGCTAGGCACTCGGGGAGAAAACTGCAGCCGGTTCTTGACGTTCCCGTCACCGGACCCGAGACACTTCGCATTAAATTTTGCTTATAGTAGAGTGATTAAGCTGCAATCAAGCTTGGTCGGCGACAATATTTGCCCTCTCCAGCAACCAGTTTGGGTTACTACATAAGGTTAAAACGATCTATGAAAAGAACACTCTTGTCCGTCATGGTGTTGCTGGGCGTCAGTGCCGGTGCCCACGCCGAAAACCTGCTCGATATCTATCAACAAGCCCAGCTGAAAGACCCGCAGTTGCTGCAGTCCAAAGCCGTTCGCGACCAGGCCTTCGAAAAGATCAACGAATTCCGCGCCCCCCTGCTACCCCAGATTGATCTGGGCGCCGGGCTCAATTATTTGCAAAACAAGAACGATACCCAGACCAATAACAACGCCAAGGGTGAGCTGACGCTGTCACAATCCCTTTATCGTCGCAGCAACTGGGTCAATCTGGATATCGGCGAGAAGCAGGCCACCCAGTCTGATGTCGCCTACAACCTCGAAATCCAGAACCTGATGGTGCGCACTGCCAAAGCCTACTTTGATGTGCTCAAGGCGATGGATACCCTGGAGTTTGTGCGTGCCAACAAGGTTGCAGTAGAGCGCCAACTGGAGCAGACACAGCAGCGTTTCGAAGTGGGTTTGACCGCCATCACCGATGTGCATGAAGCGGAAGCCTCTCGCGACCAGGCGCTGGCTGACGAGATCAATGCCGAGAATACTCTGGATAACAGCTACGAAGCCCTGCGCGAGCTGACCGGTGTTGATCACCGCAACCTGGACATCCTCAACACCGATCGCTTCAGCCCGCAGAAGACCGCCTTCGGTTCCGACAAATGGCTGGAGCTGGCGCTGGACAAGAACCTGCAACTGCACAATGCCCGCATCGCCAAGGACATCGCCAAGGAGCAGATCGATCTCGCCAAGACCGGCCACGAGCCGACCCTGGATCTGGGCGCCGGCCTGCAAACCAGCAATACCGATTACAAGCTGGATAGCATTCAGAACGGTGGCAATGACAACCAGGCCAATATCGGTCTGACCTTCAAGCTGCCCCTCTACAGCGGTGGCGCCACCAGCTCCAAGGTTAAGCAGGCTCAATACAACTATGTTGCGGCCAGCGAGCTGCTTGAGAAGAACTTCCGCTCGGTGCAGAGCACGGTGCGCTCCTCCTATAACAACGTGAATGCCAGCATCGGCTCGGTACGTGCCTACAGCCAGTCTGTGGTCTCCGCCGACAGCGCCCTGAAGGCGACCGAAGCCGGTTACGAAGTGGGTACCCGTACCATCGTCGACGTGCTGGACTCCACTCGCAAGCTTTACGAGGCCAAGCAGAAGCTCTCCGAAGCCCGTTACAACTACATCCTCAATATCCTGAGCCTGAAGCAGGCTGCCGGTGTGCTGGAAGCGCAGGATCTGGTGGAAGTAAACCAGGGCTTGATGCCTGCCACCGCAAAAGCCAAGGCCAAGGCCAAAGCCTGATAGCCGTTATCGGACATGAAAAAGGCGACCGCAAGGTCGCCTTTTTGTTATCCGGATTCTTGTCGGCGGCTCTCTCTGTTTATCGCGCCGTCTGTCGGCCCCACCATCCAGTGGGGCAAACACTATCGTTAGCCGCGCTCGCGGATCGTCTTGATGATGTCGGTGGTGGAGCAGCCATCCTCGAAGTTGAGAACGCGCACCTCGCCGCCATTGGCAGTCACCTCGGCGTAACCTGCAATCTCTTCCGGCTTGTAGTCACCGCCCTTGACCAAGAGGTCTGGCAGGATCTCGGCAATCAGGCGCTGTGGGGTATCTTCACCAAACGGCACAACCCAATCCACCGCGCCAAGCGCAGCCAGCACCGCCATGCGGCGCTCGGTCGGGTTGACCGGACGACCCGGCCCCTTGAGACGGCGAACCGACTCGTCGGTGTTGACCGCCACGATCAGGCGATCCCCCAGCTTGCCGGCGTTGGCCAGATAGGAGACATGGCCAGCGTGCAGGATGTCGAAGCAGCCGTTGGTCATCACCACCTTCTCGCCACGCAGACGGGCGGCACGAACCGCCACTTTCAGCTGGGCTTCGGACATCACGCCGAAGCCTGTCTCCTGCTCGGTGTAGAGGGCGTTGGCCAGCTCGACCGGGCTGACGGTAGAGGTACCCAGCTTGCCGACCACGATACCGGCAGCGGTATTGGCCAGTGCGCAGGCTTCGTCCAGGCTCTTGCCTGCCGCCAGCGAGGTGGCGAGGGTAGAGATCACGGTATCACCGGCACCGGTCACATCGTAAACCTCGTGGGCCTGAGCCGGCAGATGCAGCTCCGGCTGACCTTCGCGGATCAGGGTCATGCCGTTCTCGGAACGGGTGACCAGCAGGGCATCCAGCTCGAAACGATTGACCAGATCCAGCCCCTTGGCGACCAGCTCTTCTTCGCTCTTCACCTTGCCCACCACGGCCTCGAATTCGGACATGTTGGGGGTCAGCAGGGTGGCACCGCGATACTTCTCGAAGTCGGTCCCCTTGGGGTCGACCAACACAGGAATACCGGCGGCACGGGCGCGCTGGATCATGCCGGGCACGTCGTTGAGAGCACCCTTGCCGTAGTCGGAGAGGATCATCACGTCGCTGTTTGGCAGCGCCTGCTCAACCTTGCTCATCAGCAGGGTGGCATCGACGGAGTGGAAGGGCTCTTCAAAGTCCAAACGCAGCAGTTGCTGGTTGCGGGACAGCACCCGCAGCTTGGTGATAGTCGGGAAGTCGGCCAGACGAACGAAATCACAGGCCACCTTGACGCCAGCCATCTGGCCAGCCAGCGCATCGGCAGCTTCATCCTGACCGGTCAGGCCAAGCAGCACGGCGTGGGCGCCCAGCGCAGCGGAGTTGAGGGCCACGTTGGCCGCGCCACCGGGACGCTCCTCAATGTGTTCAACCTTGACCACGGGCACCGGCGCCTCGGGGGAGATCCGGCCGGTGGGGCCATGCCAGTAACGGTCCAACATGACATCGCCAACGACCAGAACGCGGGCTTTTTCAAACTCGGGCAGGGTGATCTTCATCTGTATCGACTCTCAAAACCTGAAAAATCAGTCGCCGATTTTATCACACTCTTTTATTTGAGGGAGAAAAAGCAAACCTGCGGTTTCCATTTAAAGGAAACCGATAGTTAGGATTCCCGTAACACCAGTGAACCACAATTAGCCCCTCTGACCAGCACACTGCCATTCGCCCCCGCCCCCCCTTTTCGGCTAGAATCCCCCGATTGTGTTTGCGAACAAGAGATTAGCCATGGCCCACGACAACGCTCCCCGCCTCGAGCCCCGCCTGTTTCATCCCCGTTACTGGGCCAGCTGGTTCGGCCTCGGCCTGCTCTGGCTGCTGACCCTGCTGCCGTGGCGCAGCCAGATGTGGCTGGGCCGTCAGCTCGGTCGTCTCGCCGCCAGGATATTGAAGTCCCGGGTCAAGATCGCCCGTCGCAATCTGGAGCTGGCGATGCCCGAGCTGACCCGGGATGAGCGGGAGAAACTGCTTAAGGCAAACTTCGAGAGCGTGGGCTGCGCCGTGTTCGAGGTGGGGATCGCCTGGTTCTGGCCAGACTGGCGGATGCGCAACCTGATGAAAGTGGAAGGGGAAGAGCATGTCATCGCTGCCATGGAAAAAGGTCAGGGCATGCTGCTGCTCTCCTGCCACTTCCTAACGCTGGAACTCAACGCCCGCTGTTTCGGGCTGGTGCGCCCCGGGGTCGGCGTCTATCGCCCCAACACCAACCCGGTGCTGGAGTATGCCCAGTACCACGGTCGCTGCGCCTCCAACAAATATCTGGTGGACCGGATGGATGTGAAGGGGATGATCAAGGCGCTGCGCAACGGCGACGCCCTCTGGTATGCACCGGATCACGACTACGGCAGCCACGCCAGCGTGTTCGTGCCCTACTTCGCGGTAGAGCAGGCGGCCACCATCACCGGCACCGCCACCCTGGCTCGGGTTAAAAACACCGTAACCCTGCCCTGCTACAACATCCGTACCAGCGAGGGTTACACCCTGCATATCGGGGCGCCGCTCGCCGACTACCCGAGCGGAGATGACATGATTGATGCCGCCCGCGCCAACCGCGAGATTGAAGCTGCGGTGCGCAAGGCGCCGGAGCAGTACATGTGGCTCCATCGCCGCTTCAAGACCCGCCCCTCTCCCGAGAATGCCGGCTTCTACTGAGCCGCAGCCTCAACAGGGGCCAGATCGCAAAAACTGACAAACCGCCTGCTGGCGGTTTGTTTTTATCTGCAATCTGGCCTGCGCGGCAAACAAGCGCCCCGAACATCTGCCGCTCGATAGCATCCTGCATGTTGGCGCCCATTCCCATCAATCAGCCGCAAAAGAGCCCTCATCACCGACCGTAAAAACTGAAAGCGGGTTACAAATTTATTGATTCATTGGTAAGCAATGGAGTATTTCGATAGATCCATCGCCACTACCCACTGATGAGTAATTGAGTGATTTGTCCCATTCGAATACAAAAACTGAATTTGTGATGTGAATCACCTTTACACGAAGGAGCGGCAAAGCTGAAGTGGTGACCTAAATCACAAAAAATGGTCATTCAAAACAGAAAAGATCGAAATGTAGCCGAATTACAGCTCTCGAACGTGATCAGGATCACTGGTTTGGGAGGGGGTATGGCTGGGTATCTGAGAGCTTGATCACAAGACACCCCGTTTTCAGCCTAATTTGATATCAAGCTGGTAGATTGAAGTTGCTTAGACGACCGGGATGGAGGTTCGGCAAAACCAGCCATCCCGACTACCACTTTTAATCAAACAGGCTTAAAACGGGGTCCCGACATGTTATCACCGGATACCAAAGTCAAGATACAGAATTTTGGACGCTTCCTGTCCAATATGGTCATGCCCAACATAGGCGCCTTTATCGCCTGGGGCTTTATCACCGCCCTCTTTATCCCCACCGGCTGGCTGCCCAATGAAACCTTGGCCAAGCTGGTCGGCCCCATGATCACCTACCTGCTGCCGCTGCTGATTGGCTACACCGGCGGCAAACTGATGGGCGGTGAGCGCGGCGGCGTGGTCGGTGCCATCACCACCATGGGTGTCATCGTGGGGACCGATATCCCCATGTTCATGGGAGCCATGATGGTCGGCCCGCTCGGTGGCTGGGCCATCAAGCGCTTCGACAAGGCGATGGACGGTCGCGTCAAAAGCGGCTTCGAGATGCTGGTCAACAACTTCTCCGCCGGGCTTATCGGCATGCTGCTGGCGATCCTCGCTTTCTTCGTGATCGGCCCCTTCGTCAAGGTGCTCTCCGGCCTGCTGGCCGGTGGCGTCGGCTTCCTGGTGGAAAACCACATGCTGCCGCTCACCTCCATCTTTGTCGAACCGGCCAAGATCCTGTTCCTCAACAACGCTATCAACCACGGCATCTTCTCACCGCTGGGGATCCAGCAGGCGACCGAGCACGGCAGCTCCATCTTCTTCCTGATTGAAGCGAACCCGGGCCCGGGCATGGGCGTGCTGCTGGCCTACATGGTGTTCGGTCGTGGTGCAGCCAAGCAGTCCGCGGCTGGCGCCTCCATCATTCACTTCTTCGGCGGCATCCACGAGATCTACTTCCCGTATGTGCTGATGAACCCGCGCCTCATTCTGGCGGTGATCGCCGGCGGCATGACCGGGGTCTTTACCCTGACCCTGTTCAATGCCGGTCTGGTCTCCCCTGCCTCACCGGGTTCCATCTTCGCCGTGCTGCTGATGACACCGAAAGCCTCCCTGATCGGGGTCGCGCTCTCCATCATCAGCGCCACTCTGGTCTCCTTCCTGGTCGCCGCCGTATTCGTGCGTGCCCAGCAGCCGGAAGCCGACGAGGCCGATGCCCTCGGTGAAGCCACTCGCAAGATGAAAGCCATGAAGGGCGGCAAGCCCGAAACCGCAGCGGCCAAGAAGCCGGGCGGCGAACTGATGGCGGTGCGCAATATCGTGGTTGCCTGCGATGCAGGGATGGGTTCCAGCGCCATGGGCGCCGGCATGCTGCGCAAGCGGGTGCAGGCCGCCGGGCTCGATATCAGCGTCACCAACCGCGCCATCGATCAGCTCGATGATCAGGTGGACTGGGTCATCACCCACAAGGATTTGACCGAGCGGGCCCGTCGCCATGCGCCGAACGCTCACCATATTTCCCTGACCAACTTCCTCGACAACGGCCTCTATCAGGAGCTGGTACAGAGCCTGAGCCGCGCTGCCAACGATGATGTCGCCAACCCGCAACTACTGGTGGCGGCCAACGACGACAGCTACGAGCAGCAAGCGGCCGAAGTCTTTACCCTGAGCCGTCATGACGTGCATCTGGGATTGAAAGCCGACAACAAGGAGGCCGCCATCCTGACCGCTGGCCGACTGCTGGCAGAGCGCGGCTACGTGGCGCCCGACTACGTCAACGCCATGTTGGAGCGCGAACAGCTGGTCTCCACCTACCTCGGCGAGTCCATCGCCGTGCCGCACGGCACCATAGCCGCCAAGGAGTTTGTGAAGCGTACCGGCATCGTCATCTGCCAGTACCCGGCCGGGGTCGCCTTTGGCGAGGCTGCCGATGAGGTAGCACGGCTGGTGATCGGCATCGCTGCCCGCAACGACGAACACATGCAGGTGATAACCCGCCTGACCAATGCACTGGATGAACCCGGTCTCATCGACCGGCTGGCCAGCACCACGGATCCACAGGCCTTCCTGGATCTGCTGGGTGCCGAACAGGCTGCGTAATCATCTTTCATCGTCTTTGGTTCAAGAGGTTAATATCATGAAAACATTGCATTTTGGTGCTGGTAACATCGGTCGCGGCTTTATCGGCAAAGTGCTGGCGGATGCCAGCCATCAGGTCACCTTCGCCGACGTAAACGACACCCTGATCGACCAGCTCAACCACCGTCAGGAGTACAAGGTCCATGTGGTGGGGGCAGATCAGAAGCTGGACGTGGTGCGCAACGTGGCGGCGGTGAGCTCCGCCGGTCACGAGGTGATCGCCCGTATCATCACTGCCGATCTGGTCACCACCGCGGTCGGCCCCAACATTCTGGACAAGATTGCCAGTACCCTGGCCAAGGGGCTGCAGGCCCGCTTCGATGCCGGCAACCTGACACCGCTGAACGTCATCGCCTGTGAAAACATGGTGCGCGGTACCAGCCACCTCAAGCGGGAGGTACTCAAGTACCTGCCGGTCGCGTATCATGCCACGCTCGAATCCTGTATCGGCTTCGTCGACTCGGCGGTGGATCGCATCGTACCGCCCGCCGCGGCTGCCAACGATGATCCGCTGGAAGTGACGGTCGAGAGCTTCAGCGAGTGGATCGTCGACCAGACCCAGTTCAAGGGGGAGCTGCCACAGGTGGCGGGCATGGAGCCCACCGACAACCTGATGGCCTTCGTCGAGCGCAAGCTGTTCACCCTCAACACCGGCCACATCGTCACCGCCTACCTCGGCAAGCTGCGGGGCTACCACACAGTGCGCGAGGCGATCGAAGATCCGGTGATCCGCAGCAAGGTACGCCGCGCCATGGAGGAGAGCGGTGCCGTGCTGGTGAAACGCTACGGCTTCGACCCGCGTCTGCACGCCGCCTACATCGAGAAGATCCTGGCCCGCTTCGCCAACCCCTATCTGGTGGACGAGATTGACCGGGTCGGTCGTCAGCCACTGCGCAAGCTGGCGGCGGGGGATCGACTGGTGAAGCCGCTGCTGGGCACCCTGGAGTACGGCCTGCCGAGCGATCAGTTGCAGGAAGGGATCGCCGCGGCGCTCCACTATCGCAATGCCGATGACCCGCAGGCAGTGGAGTTGCAAGCCCTGCTGGCGGAGCTTGGCCCGGCCAAAGCGCTGGCCCGCGTTACCGGACTGGATGAAGAGAGCGAGGTGGTTCGCGCCATCGTCGCCCGTTACGAAACCCTGTAATGACCCTGCTTGCGGCGCATTCAGCCACCACTGATAGCGCGCCAAGCGCTTGAATGGCAAGGGAATGTGCCCCATATGATAAAAACCGGGAGAGAGGCCCACTCTCTCCCTGTCAGCTGGACCCAATGCACCTATGACCACACACCAGGAAGATGAAGTACTGGAACGACTGAATGAGCAGGATGGCCCCCGCGGCTTCTTTCTCGAAGCCGTGACCATCCTGGAAGAGGCGGTCGACTCCCTGATGCGACGCGCGTTCCGTCAGGAGGAGTATGCCGTCAAATACGCCATCGAACCCCTGCTCAACCAGAGCGGACCCCTCGGCCAGCTGGAGGTGCGCCTCAAGCTCATCTTCGCCCTCGGCCTCATCTCCCTCGAGCGCTATCAGGATATCGAAGCCTATATCAAGATCCGCGACTTTCTGGTGCGCGACCCCAAGGATTACCGCTTCAGCGACAAGCCGATCCGCGATCTGCTCGACCGCCTGCACGGGGTCAATCAGGGCGGCATGATGAAGCTGGAGCCCCCCGCCAGCGAAGAGGATTGGGCCTTCTACCAGATGCAGCTCAACCGGCTCGATCAGATGGTGCGCTCCGCACTGGTACTGGCGCTGGCCGACTGTGTCGGCGAGCTCCACAAGGAGAGCCCCATCTAATCCAGCCCCAAGGCCACCCCATCACCACGGTTGGCGTCTGGCTGGCGCCCTGCACACCACCGCCAGCCACCATGACGCCGACTGTCGCACATCTCCCCATCCCGGCCATGATGCACGCTCCTTCAGGTGTCAATCTGACCAACTTAGCCACTACACTAGCTCCATACTCACTGCCTGAATCGAGGTCTGCATGATTGCCCTCTCTCTGGCCGGGATCGCCCTGGTCTCCGTGCTGGCCCAATGGCTTGCCTGGTCGCTGCGGGTACCCGCCATCCTGTTTCTGCTGCTCACCGGCCTGACTCTGGGCCCGGTCAGCGGCCTGCTCGACCCCGATGCCCTGCTCGGGGATCTGCTGTTTCCGCTGGTCTCCCTGTCGGTGGCCATCATCCTGTTCGAGGGGGCACTGACCCTCCATCTGGCCGAGCTCAAGGGGATCGGCAAGGTGGTGCGCAATCTCTGCTCCACCGGCATGCTGGTCAGTTTCGCCGTCATCGGCAGCGCCGGTTACTTCCTGCTGGGGCTGGACTGGCGGGTTGCCACCATGCTCGGCGCGGTACTGGTGGTAACGGGCCCGACGGTGATCGCCCCCATGCTCAACGTGATCCGCCCCACCCGGGAGGTGGACCGCATCCTGCGCTGGGAGGGGATCGTCATCGACCCCATCGGCGCCCTGTTTGCGGTGCTGGTGTTCGAGGCGGTGCGCCTCGGCAGTCAGGGGGATCTCATCAGCCATACCCTGCTGGCGCTGGGCAAGACAGTGCTGGTCGGTTCCCTGATCGGGGTGGCGGCGGGCTGGCTCACCACCCTGCTCATTCGCAAGGACTGGCTACCGGTCAGCCTGCACAAGTTCGGCGTGCTGGCGCTGGTGCTGGTCACCTTCAGCCTCTCCAACTGGCTGAGCCACGAGTCCGGCCTGCTGGCGGTGACCGTGTTCGGTATCTGGCTCGCCAATCAGGAGGGGCTGGACCTAGAGGAGGTGCTGGCGTTCAAGGAGGATCTCGCGGTCATCCTTATCTCCAGCCTGTTTATCCTGCTGGCGGCGCGCCTCGATCTGGCCCAGCTCTGGCAACTCGGCCCCATGGTGCTGGCGCTGCTCTGCGTGGTGCAATTCGTGGCGCGTCCGCTCTGTATTCTGGTCTCGACCTGGGGCTCGGATCTCTCCTGGCGGGCTCGCGCCCTGCTGAGCTGGATCGCCCCACGTGGCATAGTCGCGGCGGCGGTCAGCGCCTCGTTCGCTATCAGCCTGCATCAGGCCGAGATCCCCGATGCCGACAAGCTGGTGCCGCTGGTATTTGCGGTGATCATCTCCACCGTGGTGCTGCAGAGCCTCACCTCGGCGCCGCTGGCCAGCCTGCTCAAGATGCGCCAGAGCGCCCCCAACACCTGGCTCATCATAGGGGCCAACTCGGTGGCTAGGGCCATCGGCAAGGCGCTGGCGGATCAGGGGGTGCCGGTACAGCTCTGCGATCCCGCCTGGGAGTTCTGCAAACAGGCACGGATGAGCAACCTCCCCTGCTACTTCGGCAACCCCCAGTCGGAACATGCCGAGCTGCACCTGCCGCTCACCAGCATCAGTACCGTGCTGGCCCTCTCCCCCAACCGCCACAACAACGCCCTCGGGGTGCTGCACTTCGCCCACCTCTATGGCGAGGAGCAGGTCTACTCCCTGCGCTCCAGCGAGCAGCACGGCAAGGCGAACCGGGAGAGCGCCACCTTCCGCGCTCGCCAGAACCTGTTTGGGCCCGATATCAACTATGCCAGGCTGAGCGGCCTGCTGAGCCGGGGTGGCCAGATCAAGGCGACCCGCCTGAGCGAGGCGTTCGACTGGGCCCAGTATCAGACCGCCAATCCCGGCGCCATCCCGCTGTTCATCATGGATGGCAAGGGCAAGCCCCAGATCGTTACCGGCCCCGTCACCCCGCAGGCGGGTGAGCTGCTGATCGCCCTGCAACCGCCCAGAGAACAGGGCGCCGAATGAGCGAAGCCAACAATAATCCGCTGATCGCCCCTCTGCTGGTGCTATTGCAACAGGCGGCGGGCAGCTACAAGGTGCACGAGCTAATGGCCTCCCTGCGCCAGCAGGGGGCAATTCCGGTACTGGCTGACGATGAGCAACTACAGCTGTTTCGGGTCAACTTCCTGATCATGAACGCCCTCTACCAGTTGCAGGCCGAGCTCTGGCAAGAGGGATGGTGGCTAGTGATCAGCACCCTGGATATCCGGCTCGAACCGCTGGCCGGGAACCAGGAGGTCAACCACGGCTTTGCCCTTAGCGAAAATCTGCGCGGCTACTATCTCGACTGGCAGGTGTTCTGGCAGACCGATCGTGCCGAAGTAGAGGCCCTGCTCAACCGCTTCTGGCACGCTTATGACGGTGAGGGGCACAAAGCCGAGGCGCTGGCCCTGTTCGAGTTGAATGAAGGGGCGAGTCAGGAGGCGATCCGCCGCCGCTGGCGGGAGCTGGCATTGCAGCACCATCCGGATCGAGGTGGTAATGCCGAGACCTTTATCCGTATCCGCTGGGCCTGGGAGGTCCTGCGGGGATGATCCGGTTGCCGTCCGCACAAAGAGAGGCATAGACTGGAGCTGAATCCCCCTTCACAGGAGAGCATCATGACAGTCAGTGAACTTCGCAAGCTCTATCAACAACAGATCCTGCAAGAGGCCGAAATACTCCACGACGTGGCCATCCCCGGCTGGCTCATCGAATTCAGAGGCAAGGATGGCGCTCTCTACGAGCTGACCGACACCCTCGGCTGCCCGGTCAGTTTCGATACGGTCGAGCAGGCCCGCGATCATGTGCATCTGGTAGCTGACTGCCCGATGCAGGTAGAACACCTCTATCGCTTCTTCGAACGTTAACTCAAACCGTCACATCTCACCCCTAGCCCCGGTGAGGCTTGTACCAGGCACATAGTCAGCACGTGCCTGCCACAGGCCTCCCCAGAAAAAACTGCTTCGATTTACTCGTGTTGCAGAGTACAAGTTGCACGCTATCTGGCATAGACAGCCATAAATCTGGCTATGGAGTGGCTATCTCTATGGTCACATGGACCAGCTCTTCATGTATCGCCAACCGCGCGCGGATCTCGCTGGCGGAGACAGGCGCAGTCATCAGCAGGGAGAGCACGCAGGCATACTGCTGCTGGCCCACCCGCCAGACGTGCAGATCGCGGATCTCGGCATCCGGCAGGTCGGCAATCACCTCACGGATCTCACCCACCAACGGGGTATCCATCTCGGCATCCAGCAGCACCCGACCGGAGTCGCGCAGCAGACCCCAGGCCCACACCGCCACCAGTACGGCCCCCACTATGCCCATCAGGGGATCCAGCCAGTCGGCCCCCCACAGCATGCCCCCCACCAGTGCCAGGATCGCCAGCACGGAAGTGGCCGCATCCGCCAGCACGTGGATATAGGCGGCACGCAGGTTGAGATCCTGATGGCCGTGGTGATCGTCATGGTCATGATGATCGTGGTCGTGATGCCCATGATGGTGGTCATGCCCATGATGGTGGTCATGCCCATGGCCGTGGTGATGATGGCCGTGATCATCCTTGAGCAGCCAGGCACAGGCCAGATTCACCAGCAGCCCCACCAGCGCGATGGCGATCGCCTGTTGATAGTGGATCGGGCTGGGATCGAGCAGCCTGAACACCGACTCGAACAGCATCAGCCCGGCCACCCCCACCAGCAGGAGAGCGCTGGTGAAGCCACCCAGCACCTCGATCTTCCAAGTGCCGAAGCTGAATCTGTGGTCGCGGGCAAAGTGGCGGGCGGCGCGGTAGGCCAGCACCGAGAGGCCGAGCGCCAGCGCGTGGGAACTCATGTGCCAGCCATCGGCCAGCAGCGCCATGGAGTTGTAGAACCAGCCGCCGCCGATCTCCGCCACCATCATGATGACAGTCAGCAGCACGGCCCAGCGAGTCTTCTGTTCGGCCAGCGGATTCCCTTCGTGGACGACGGGTTGGTGGCAGTGGGATGAGGCAAGGGATGACATGGATTTCTCCTGAGGACGACAATGCAATATACTATACCCCAGTATAGTTTTATTGATCGAGAGGATCCTGCATGTCACACACCATTCACGGTAAAAAGAAGCTGCTGGCACGGGTACGTCGCATCAAGGGGCAGGCGGGCGCGCTGGAGCACGCACTTGAGCAGGAGAGCGACTGCGCCGCCATTTTGCAGCAGATCGCGGCCATTCGTGGTGCCGTCAACGGCCTGATGCTGGAGGTGCTGGAAGGGCACATGCGTGAGCACCTGGGCGCCGAAGAGGGGACCCCGGCCGAGCGGCTGGAAGATCTGGATCAAGTAGTGCGGGTATTGCGATCCTATCTGAAGTAAGACCGGTGAACGAGGCTGAGGGCAACCCCGCATCATCCCGTTTACGGCTGTGCGGCGTCTGCCCGCCAGCCCCCGTCCCTTTCGGGCTTGAGCCACCGCCAGCTTTGCGCCATGATGTCCAGCCCGGCTGACCGCCGGTTTTACTGGACAGTCAATTTCAAGGACCCCCCATGTTTGAACACGTCGATGCTTATGCTGGCGACCCCATCCTGACCCTGGTCGAGACCTTCCACAAAGACACCCGCGAACAGAAGGTGAACCTGGGGATCGGCCTCTATTACGACGAGCAGGGCCACATTCCGCTGCTGCCGTCGGTGCAGCAGGCCGAAGCCCAGCGCGCTGCCGCCCCGGCGCCGCGTCCCTACCAGCCGATGGAGGGTGCCGCCAACTACCGCACTGCGGTGCAGCACCTGCTGTTTGGTGCCGACCATGAAGCGGTCAAGGCGGGACGTATCGCCACCATCCAGACCATCGGCGGCTCCGGCGCCCTGAAGATCGGCGCCGATCTGCTCAAGCGCTACTTCCCGACCTCCGAGGTGTGGGTCAGCAATCCCACCTGGGACAACCACAAGGCGATGTTCGAGGGGGCCGGCATCAAGGTGCATGACTACCCCTACTACGATGCGGCCACTGGCGGCGTACAGTTCGATGCCATGATCGACTGCCTGCGCAGCCTGCCAGCCAAGAGCATCGTGCTGCTGCACCCCTGCTGCCACAACCCGACCGGGGTGGATCTCTCCCGTGCCCAGTGGGATCGGGTGATCGCACTTGTGGTCGAGAAGAACCTGATCCCCTTTATGGACATCGCCTATCAGGGCTTCGGTGACGGGCTGGAAGAGGATGCCTATGCCATTCGCGCCATGGTGGCCGCCGGCGTCAGCTTCTTCGTCAGCAACTCGTTTTCCAAGAACCTCTCTTTCTACGGCGAGCGGTGCGGCGGCCTGTCGGTCATCTGCCAGGATGCCGAAGAAGCCAGCCGCGTACTGGGCCAGATGAAGGCCACCGTGCGCCGCAACTACTCCAGCCCTCCCACTCACGGTGGCCAGATCACCGCGGCTGTGATGAGCCAACCCGAGCTGCACGCCATGTGGGTCGATGAAGTGACCGAGATGCGCACCCGCATCAAGGCCATGCGCCAGAAGCTGTTCGAGGTGCTGAGCGCCAAGGTGCCGGGCCGCGATTTCAGCTACTTCATCAACCAGCGCGGCATGTTCAGCTACACCGGCTTCACGCCGGAGCAGGTTGACAGACTGCGCGAAGAGTTCGCCGTCTATCTGGTGCGCTCCGGCCGCATGTGCGTGGCGGGCCTCAACAGCCGCAACGTCGACTACGTGGCCGACGCCATGGCGGCTGTGCTCAAGGGCTAATCCGCACAAGCCCCGCTTCGGCGGGGCTTTTTTGTCTTGTCTCTTCCCTTCGCTTGTGGAGTACTTATGGATCTGATCGCTCTCTCTCGGCTGGGAGGTCGCCATCTGGTCACCCTGCATCTGCTGCTAGACAACCAGAGCGTCACCCGCACCGCCGAGCGGCTCTGCACCACGCCTTCTACCGTCAGCAAGACCCTCAACCAGCTGCGGGATCTGCTGGGGGATCAACTGCTCTATCGCCAGGGCAACCAGCTGCTGCTCACCCCCATGGCCGAGCGACTGGCTCCCACCCTGCATCGGCTGCTGGGGGAGCTGAACGGCCTCACCCGCCAGAACGCCTTCAACCCCCAGCAGTGGCAGGGCAGCTTGCGGCTCGGATTGCGCGAGAGTGTGATGACCTGGCCGGTGGGCCCCATTCTGGGTCAGCTGATGCAGGAGGTGCCGGGTATGGTGCCGGAGATCTGGAACAAGGATGAGCAGGGGCTGGAGGCGCTGGCAGCGGGCAAACTCGACTTTGTCATCCTGCCCCATGACCAGAGCCAGCCGTTACCGCGCCAGCCCGGGCTGGTGTGGGAGACCCTGCGGGAAGAAAAACTGGTCTGCCTGTTACGCAAAGATCATCCGGCGCTCGCCAAGCCCTGGGATCTCGATGCCTATCTGAGCTGGCGCCATATCGCCATCCGGGATCAGGAGCTGGCCAACCCCTTCTTCGAGCAGAGTCTGGCCCAGCAACAGGTGCGTCGCCAGATTGGCGCCACCCTGCCCGATTTTGCCAGCGCGGCGGCCCTGCTACCCCAGACCGATCTGATCCTCACCGCCATCGGTGGATGGGCGGCCTGCATGGCCAGTCAGCCGGATCTGGTGATGCGCCCGGCACCGTTCGATTACGGCAAGGTGAGTCACAGTCTGGTCTGGTATGGCCCGGCCGGTGATGGTTCGGCCCGCCACTGGTTCCGCCAGCGGATCCTGCAACTGGGTCGCGAGCTGGTCGAGCCCTGAGCCAGGTGACAGCGAGAAGAGATGGATGTTTCGCCACGGCGAAACATCCATGGCAATGAGGGATCAGGGACGTTTGGTATAAATGGGGCTGGGGAAAGAGGCGACATTGCTACCCAGATCAGTAATGCGGGCAGCCCCCTGCTTTTTCACCTGATCGATGCGCAACACCTGATGCATGGGTATAAGGGTGTGATGCACATCGGCAAATTCGCTCTTGAGCTTTTCATGGCTGGGATCGACGATAAGCGCCGTGTGATTGTCCCAGACAAAATCGGCGATCTCGATAAATCCAAACAGTTGGCCCTGATTCACCTCGCGCACATAAACCTCATAGCGCTCGTTGTGGCAAATAAACTGAACCCGATATAACGCCTTGCTTTCACTCATGATTTATCTGTCGTGGAGGGTGGACGGATGGGCAATATCATAACGAGCCACAAGGTCCCCTCCAATAGACAGAAGTCACAGTTGTTTGCTTTTACTGCACAACCAGGGAATCGATTCGCCCCTTCAGATCAAAGGGGGCAAGGTCACGGCCCCCACTCCAGCAGCACGTAACCGATTCGCCAGCCACTCCAGCTCGCTGCGGGTCGCGTCTGACCAGCGACTCGCCTCACCACGTACCCCATGATGACGAAAACCATTGATACGGATAGGTACTGGCCCCAGCCGCAGCAGGAAAGCGGCGAGATCCGCGTCCAGCTCACCGCTCTTATCCAGAAAATCGCTCTTGCCCGGCACATGGAGCAGCCGCAGTTCGGTCAGCTTGCCGTGACGTGCCAGCAGTTGCAGAGACGCCAACACCCGCTCGCGACCATAGCCGGTCAGCGAATGATGCACCGAGTCACGCCACCCCTTGAGATCGAGCATGGCGCCATCGAGCACCGGCAATAGCCGCTGCCAACCGCTCTCGGCCAACGAGCCGTTGCTGTCGAGCAGGCAAGTGAGATGAGCCAGATCCGGCGCAGCCTTGATGGCGGCAAACAGCGCAACCACGAAGGGAAGCTGGGTGGTCGCCTCACCACCGGAGACGGTAATCCCGCTGAGCAAGGGGCTGTAGCGGCGCAGCAGGTTCAGCACCTCGGTCACCGTCATGGTGGCAATCTTCGGATTGGCGCTGCGCGGGCACGCATCGAGACAAGCATCGCAATCGGTGCAGAGCGCCGCCTGCCAGCGCACACTGCATTTCCCGGGGCGGCCCTCAGTAAGGGTCAGCGCACCGCTCGGGCAGACAGCAATACAGTCACCGCAATCGTCGCACAGCCCTATGGTGTGCGGATTATGGCAGCCGGGGCAGCGAAAGTTGCAGCCCTGCAGAAACAGCACCAGCCGGTTGCCCGGCCCGTCAACACAAGAAAAGGGCAGCACCCTGCTTACCAGGGCGCTGCGTGTTGGCAAAACATCAGCCATCGGTGCGAACTCAATACTCGCAGATGGTCGATTCGTGGGCGACTACCCGCGGTGCTCGCTGACGAATGGCGGTCACTTCACTCGCCTCGGCCCCGAGACAGGTGGTCTGCAAGCGCGAGCCTTCTTCTGCGAAACGAGCCACATCGCTCTTGCGGATCATGTAACCGGTCACCCGCACCAGATCGCTGTCGGCCACGTTGGCGGTGAACTCGCGCATACCGATAGCGAGCGCCCCTTTGCAGAGCTGCAACAGCGCCTGCGGGTTCTGGCGGATGGTGGGATCCAGCGTCAGGATCTCGCTGATCCCCGAATGGTAATAAGTGTGGTGCGGTGCCAGCGCCAACACATGACTGGCGGGATCCGGCTCATGACCATAAGGGATGCGCACCCCGGGAGTCACAGCCACATCGATGCTGAGGCCACCCTGTGAGTGCAGCAGCGCGCGCCCCCCCCAGGCGTGGGTTTGCGGCGTCGCAGTGACATATTCCGAGAGCTGAGCCGAGATGCGATAGCCAAGCTGATTCGCCTCGTCGTCGTGTCCATAACGATCTGGCAGATTCTCTTTATCCATCAGGATATTCACCGCTTCCGCCATGCCGTAGATGCCGAACATGGGGACAAAGCGCTCCTCATCCAGCAGCCCCTCCTTGACCAGGAAGCAGTCGAAGAAACCGGACTCCTCGTGCAGGAAGGCGGCTCTCGCCTCGATCAGTTGCGAGGCCAGACGGCAGTAGTGGGGCAACAGGCAGCCGAGGAAATCATCTATACCCTGAGCCTGCTCGGCGACCCGCTTGAGGGAGATGCGCACCAGGGTATTGGCGCCACCCGCCTGCGGCAGGGCGTTGTAGCAGCTGACGATACCAAAACCACGCTGGTCGAAGGTATCGCGATGGATCGGGTAGTTGGCGATGTGCGGCTTGCTGCACTCGGCAATGTTCTTCACCGCCTGCAGCAGCAGATCGTCCGGGGTCTGCTCCGGATCGTGGAAAAAGGTGAGGTTTGGCGCCACCTGCTTGAGCTCGTTGTCGATGCGCAGGATCAGGCGGCAGATCCGGTTGTCATCGGGGCCGATGTTGACGTGCATAAAGGCGTCCGGCAGCACCCGGTCCAGATAGACCCAGAACCCCTTCAGCTTGCGATAGAGAGTCTCGTCATCCAGTTCGCCGACGAAGGGCAGCAGCAGGTGGTCGAGCCGCCCCAGCCAGACCGGCATGCCGGTGACCGAGGGGACATGGTGATAGAGGATGCGCAGGGCATCGAGCGCCTCGTCGAAATCCTGCGGCGCCGCCAGCTCCAGCCAGGGAGAGCCCTGAGTCAGGAATTTTTCATAGTCCGGCAGTACATAACGTGGCTTGTAGGGGGCGTGCCCTTCGAACATGTCGCAGATAAATCCCTGCGCCATCGCCTCGGCGACTGCAGCAGGCAGGTCGGGGTAGGGCAATGCATTCTCGGCAGCCAGTGCCAGTGCATGGCTCTTCTGGGCTGCGGAGAGATGGGGATCGCGCACAATGCGCTGACAGGTTTCGGTCAAAGACATGGGACACTCCTTCACGGACAGAGCCCATATCCTCACCATTTAAAGGCCTTTTTTGAAGTGACATTCATGACATGACGGATGTCGAATAATGACATCCATTACACAAGATCACGACTCGCGTTTCACCAAGGCAAGAGCTCTGCTATGCCTCCCAGCCAGCGCAGCAGGAAGAAGCCCCCCATTCCGCCCACCACCACAACCAGAGTCGGCAGCCGCAACAGGGTCAAGAGCATCACCCACAGGGTGGCGGCCAGGTAGTCAGGATCCCAGTCAAGACCTATCCCCGGCTCGTAGCTAAAGACGATGGGCAACCAGATGGCGGTCAGCACCGACTGGGCCGAGAAGCCGAGAAACGCCCCCATCTCGGCACCCGGCTGATATCGGGTCAACCGAGAAAAGAAGGCGAAGCGGTTGAAAAAGGTGATCAGGGCCAGCAGGCCAATCATCAGCCAACTCACGCTACCTCCTCATCCGGTGCAGCACATAGCCCACCACCATGCCAGCCAGAGCCGAGACGATGATGTGGATCTCCGCCAGCAGCGGCTTGGTAAGCAACGCTGTGCCGCCGCTCACCAGAGTGGCCGCCACCATGGGCAGGTTTTTCATGGCGGGAATGGTCATGGCGATGAAGGTGGCCGCGATGGCAAAATCCAGCCCCATGCTGTCCAGCCCATCGATGTACTGGCCGGCCGCGATGCCGAGCAGGGTCGCCAGATTCCAGAACAGATAGAAGACGAATCCTGCGATGAGCGCGTAGGCCGGGTCAAAGCGGCCGCTGCGCTCCCGGTCTTTCAGCGCCACAGCGAACATCTCATCGGTCAGGAAAAAGGCAAGGCTGGCCCGCCAGCGCAGGGAAAGCGGCAATACGTCACGGCGGAAGGTGAAGCCGTAAAGCAGATGCTGGGAAGTGATCACCATGGTGGAGCCCATAATGGGCAGCAGGGGCGTGCCCGCCCCGAACAGGGTAGTGGCCGAGAGCTGGGCGGCTCCGGCGTAGACCAGCAACGACATCAGCTGAGCCTGAAGCGGACTCAGCCCTGCCTGCAACGCCAAAGCGCCACACAGGATCCCCCAGGGGATCACCGAAATGGAGAGAGGGAGCATATCCAGTGTGGCGCGCCACCAGAGCATCCCAGTTCGCTCGGGCAAGCTCGTTACTGACATCATGTGATCTTCCTTGTCACAGCCAAAGCGAGCCGAAAAAACTAGCACGGGACAGCAAGCGCTGTCACGTCATCACTGGCGGGAAATAAAACGCCCGCGGAGTCGCGGGCGTGCACAAGGGGATCAGGGCTCGATGACGATGGGCGTACCCGGGTCAACAGCGTTCCACACCTCATCCAGCTCGTGGTTGAGCATGGCGATGCAGCCATTGGTCCAGTTGGAGGGCTGAACCCTGCGGTTGCCAATGCTGTTGCGCTGGCCGTGGATCATGATCATACCACCCGGACGAACACCCAGTTCATTGGCACGCTTGATATCATCCAGGTTCGGATAGTTGATATGGATGGCTTTGTAGTAACCGGAATTGGTCTTCTTGTAGTCGAGGGTGTAGCGCCCTTCCGGCGTACGCTGGTCCCCTTCCTGCTGCTTGTGCCCCTTGGGCGCCGGGCCCAGAGCAATCCAGTAGCGCTTCAGTTCTTTGCCATCCTTCATCAGGGTCAGGCTATAGGTCGACTTCTTGACCACCACCAAATCGGCTTTTTCGGTCAAGGCAAAACTCAATGCGGGCCAAAGCCCCAACAAACACAGTAATACGGCTCTCATTCCATCCCTCGACAAGCCTCTGGTGCGGGCTTTTCTTGTTACCAGATCATCTGAACGATGCCCGCCGAGCGGCGAGCGAGCGCCATGATATTGGATCGCCATCAATACTCAATAGACCCAATGAAACATATCTTGGCGGTGAGAGGTGAATGGCCCATGAACGGCCTTCGCTGATATGGCCAATTGATAATAAAAACAAAAAGATAGCTTATATTTTCTGGCTGGCCATGAGGCCTCTGATCGGTAAATATGTAGCATTTGAACCTGATTCAGGATGACATCATGTCTCTGTACTTCTTGCCGAACTCTTCGCTGCCCCGTCTGCTGCTGGCCAGCGTCCTGCTCTTGTTGACCGGCGCAGCCGGAGCCGAAGAGCCGCGCTGGCTACGCGAACCTGCCCTCTCTCCCGATGGCACTCGGCTCGCCTTTACCTGGCAGGGGCGAATTTTTGTAGCCAGTGCCGAGGGGGGGCCCGCCACAGCGCTCACCGGCAGCGGCTACCTGAGCCAGCGCCCCGTCTGGTCGCCCGATGGCAAACAACTCGCCTTTGCCGCCAATCTCTATGGCAACGAAGATGTGTTCGTGGTGCCCGCCAGCGGCGGCGAGATGGTGCGCCTCACCCGCGATTCGCGCACCGATCTGCCGCAAGCCTTCAGCGCCGATGGCAAACGGCTGTTGCTGAGCAGCCAGCGCCCAGGCTCGGCTACAGCCGATCACTTCATCGCGGAAGGGGTTCAGTGGGGCGAGCTCTACTGGACGCCGGTTAGTGGCGGAATGCTGCAAGCTGACTTGCCGCTACCTGCCACTCTGGCGCGTCCGCACGGTGCCAGATTGGCTTATCAGATGCCAGCCATGGATCAACCGTTTCGCAAACACCAGCGTTCATTTGCCGTCTCCCGCCTCTGGCTGTTTGATGGCAAGCAGCATAAGCAACTGACCGAAGATCGGATTGCGGCCACCGATCCGGTCTGGAGCGACAAGGGGGATGCTCTCTTTTACCTGAGTGAGCGCAGCGGAGATTTCAACGTCTGGCGCCGGGATCTCGCCAGCGGTACAGAGCTGCAGCTCACCCACTATCAGGGTCACCCGGTCAGGGGGTTGAGTGCCTCGACCAAGGGGGATCTGGTCTGGTCGTGGCAAGGGGAGATCTATCGCCTCGACGAGGGCAGCAATACTCCACGCAAACTGCTTATTCAGCCGCAGATAGCCATCGAACCCGATCAACTCGGCGTATCGTCCGGGATGGCCGATGACATGGTGGTCAGCGAAGAGGGAGACGAGCTGATCCTGACCAGCGAAGGCAACCTCTACGCCGTCAACCCTGGCCGGGAGCGGGTGCGCCAGCTCACCCATTCCCCAAGCGAACAGTCCAGTCCGCTCTATGCAGAGCAAGGTGGCTCCCTCATTTACCTCTCGGAGCAGCAGGGACACGCAGCGCTCTACCGGCTGAGCAAGGAGGATCCCGAGCGGCTGTTCAGCGCACCGGGTACCCTGACCGAGAGTCTGCTGCTGGCCATTCCCGGCAAGGGGATCAGCCGTCCTGTGCTCTCCCCGGACGGCAAACAGCTCGCCTTTGTGGTGGATGGTCAGGCTATCCATCTGCTGGATCTGGCGAGCAACCAGCAGCGGGAGCTGGTCCCTGCCAGCTTCAATCCGTCACGCCACGAGGTCTCTCTCGCTTTTGCCCCCGACTCCCGCCATCTGGCGCTCACCTTCCGCCCCGACTCGGCTCAGCAGGAGATCGCCGTCATCGATACCGCCAGCCCCGGCACGGTACCGGTCAATGTCAGCCTCAACGGCTATCAGGATAGCTCTCCCGTCTGGAGCCAGGATGGCGCTATCCTCTACTGGCAATCGACCCGATATGGTGTGCTGGGGGCCGATGGCGAACCGCTCGGTAACAATCTGCTCGGCCTATACAGCAGTCGCGCCGCCAAGGCCGACTTTCTGGCCGAGCGGGAGGCTCCCAAAGGTGGCTACGGCTTCGAGAGTGAACGACTGGGCCATCGCGAGGCGCTGCAGCTACTGCCCACCGGGGTACTGCTGACCAGTCGCATCGTTGATGACCAGCTTATCTATCTGGTCGAAGAGGCTGGCGACGGTGATCAGAGCGAGATCAAAGGTTATGCCCGGGATCTGCGCAAAGGTGATACCCGGGTGCTGTTTGCCGAACAGCCAGGCCCGGTACTGGCCAGCCTCAACCGGCAAGCCACCCTCGCCACCCTGGTTCGGGAGGGGGAGATCACCCGCATCGACCTCAACTCAGGCGAGATCCACAGCGCCCCCTTTGCCCTGCAAAACCAGCTGCATTGGCGAGCTCGTATGGCCGCCGCCTTCGATCAGATCACCCGGCTCACCCGGGACGAATTCTATCGGGACGATATGAACGGGGTGGATTGGGACGGCTATGTCGCCGCCTACCGCCGCCAGTTGTCGGGCATCGGCAATCCCCGCGACTTTGGCAACCTGCTCGCAGAACTGGCTGGCGAGCTCAATGTCTCCCACACCTGGGGCAGCGGCCCGGCTCCCTTCCCGCGCATGGCGGACGAAACCGCCAGCCTGGGGGGGTACTGGCAGGATGACGAGCAGGGGGTGACCCTCACCGCCCTGCTGGCGGGCGGCCCGCTGGACCAGGAGAGCGACATTGTTCCGGGCTCCCGTCTGCTCGCCATCAACGGCCTCCCGATTGCCAATCTGAGCGATCTGGATCAGGCCCTCAACCAGCAGGCCGGCAACCGGCTGGTACTTACCGTTCAGCCACCGCAGGGCAAGGCAGCGAGCGAGCTGGAGGTGACCGCCATCGATCTGCAGCAGGAGTATCGGTTACAGCTCGACAACTGGGTCAGCAAGCGCCAGGAGCTGGTGGCCACCCTGAGCCAGGGCCGCGTTGGCTACGCCTACCTGCCGGAGATGAGCAGCGCAGCCTATGAAGAGCTGGTGGCACAGGCCCTTGGCCGGCTACGTGACTGCGAGGCCTTGATCGTCGATGTGCGCTTCAACAAGGGGGGCTACCTGGCCAACACCCTGGTGGAGTTTCTGACCGGCAGCGGCAGCACCAAGGGAATGGCCAGCAGTTGGCCACGTCAGGGTAAGGGTGAAACTGATGCCGCCACCCGCCAGTGGACCAAGCCCTCGGTGGTGCTAGTCAATGCAGGCAGCTACTCGGAGGGTTCCGCCTTCCCCGAGTACTACCGCACCCTCAAGGTCGGCCCCATCGTCGGCGACCCTGTACCCGGCACCGGCACCATGGTCTACGCCCACGACTCCAGACTATTTCCGGGGCTCGCCTACGGCATTCCGACACTGGGGCTGCGCAAGCCGGACGGCACCTTCTACGAAAATCAGGAGCTGATCCCGGACCTGCAGGTGCCGCTAACCCCCGCCGATATGGTGGCCGGACGCGACCCGCAGCTGGAGGCGGCGGTACAAGCCGCCCTCAAGCAACTGCCTGCGAGCGCCAAGTAACAGCACCCATCGAGCTCAGCGAAAGCGAAACAGCTCGCGATGCAGATGCCTGTCCGGCAACAACCGGGCCAGGGCATCTGCCATCCCCTCCGGCCCGCAAAACCACACCTGCTCGGGCGCATCTTGCGCGATGCGGGCCATATCCAGTCGCCCGGCTGCCTTGTCCAGATGCAGCTGATAGCGAACGCCGGTGCGATGACAGAGCTCGGCCAACCGCTGGTGGTAGACAGCCCCCGCCAGATCCGGCGCGCACTGGATCAGGGTGATCCCCTCGCCGTGCTCCCCACGGGCAGCCAGCCCCTCCAGCCAGGCGACAAACGGGGTGATGCCGATCCCGGCACCCAGCCAGAGGGCTCGCCCTCCTCCCTGCGGGGCGACAAAAGCACCATAGGGGCCGGTCACCACCACTCCATCCCCGACGCGCGCCTCTGCCACCAGCTGACGGGTATGATCCCCGAGCGCCCGCACCGCGATCACCAACTGGCGCCGATCCGCCGACACCCGCACCAGGGTAAAGGGGTGCGCCCCCTCCTTGGCATCAAATTCGAAGAAGGCAAACTGACCCGGGCGGTAATGGGCGAGCGGCCGCTCCAGTTGCATGGTCAGCTCGCAGGTGTGATCCGCCAGCGCCCGCACCGCAATGACCCGGCCGGGATGGCGCTCCCGCGCTCCCACTTGTCCCAGCAGGGAGTAGAGGGCCCCGATAGCTCCCAGCCCACCGACAAACCAGATCGATACCCCCACCGGGGTCATGGCCCC
Source organism: Aeromonas sp. FDAARGOS 1405 (assembly GCF_019048265.1). Lineage (NCBI taxonomy): Bacteria > Pseudomonadati > Pseudomonadota > Gammaproteobacteria > Aeromonadales > Aeromonadaceae > Aeromonas > Aeromonas sp. FDAARGOS 1405. Next base: position 735,236 of record NZ_CP077311.1, read on the forward strand.
AATCTGAGGCAGCAGGCAGAGCCCGTGACACCAGCCCGCCAGATAGATGAGCGGGGCCAGCCGGTGGATCAGTCGAAAACGGCCATAACTCACCAGTGCCAGCAAACTCAGCACCACCAGCGCGATCAGCAGATAGAAACTCCACTCACCCAGGGTATTGCCAAGGGCATGGAGCGAGATGCCATTGCCTGCTCCGGCACCCACTTCGGCAGCGCTGGCCCCACGCCGGGCGGGACGACTCAGCCAGCCTGCAGAGACCGCCCACTTGGGCACCTCCACCAGCAGCCAGTGGGCAGTCAGTACCAATGCGCCGCCGACGGCCGTCTGGCGGTGCAATCGCAACATCCGATCCAGACCACCACACCACACTTCCAGCTGCGGCAAGCGTAACGCCAGCAACAGCGAAATGGCCATATAGGCCATCCCCAGCAGGCCGGTCAGCAGCAACATCTCATGACGCCAGGGCCACACCCCGTTGGCGTCCCCCGCATAACCCAGCCACCAGACCCCAACCGCCAGCAGTGGCAGCAGCCACCACACCCGTTTGCCCGTCATAACATCCCCCCTGGTTACATCGCTGCAGGACCTCATCTACCTGCTGATGGCGCCATTACACAGCCAGCCGGTCACAAGACTTTGCCACAGGGAGAAGCTTGTGTGGCAATGTGTGACAAACAGCAACAACAGAGGGCTCCGGAGACCCCCTGCTCAATCGGGCTGCTCCCTGTTCATCAGAAGGGTGGTTGACACTCTGCTGGCAAAGGGAATCAAATGGGGATAATTAATGGCTGCGGTGGCAGCACAGACCACCCCGACCGACCACGGACAAGGAGAACCCGTTGCTTACCTCTAACGAAAGACGCTTCTGCCCAAGCTGTCAGTGCGAAACCAGCCATGTCGTGGTGCTGGTCGACAAATCTTTTGGCCAGCAGCCGACACCGGAGCAAAAGCGCAAAGCCTTTATCAAGGATTTCATTACCGGTTGGGCTGCGGGCCCCTTTCTGGCCAACATGGATCGCTTTGAACGACATGCCATCTGCGAACATTGTGGAAATAAAGTCATTGATGAATGACAGAGCAGGTGCAAAACGGAAAACAGCAGAAAACGGCCCTGCCGTGAGTGACACCGCAGTGGGACACCCGCGCAGGAGAAATGCATTGCCCTTAAAGCAGCAAGCGATCATTTTTACAGCATGAGGGGTCGGCTGGCCGCTCATGCTCACGGTGCTTTCGAGGCCGTGCGCTTGCCCATCAGTCGGTGCAGCAGTTTGTTGTATTTGGCCCAGGAGTGGATCAGCAGGAAGATACCAAACAGCAGGACCAGAAACAGTTGTCCCACCTCGGCAGCATCGAGTGAGCCAATAAAGCTCTCGTTCTCATCCGTCTCCAGATAGTTGAGCCAGGGTTGCAATGCCAGAAACAGCCACCCCCCCCAGGTCACCAACAGGATCAGCAGATCTCGTAGTCGGTACTTCCAGCTACGCCGGGTGCCGTTGCTGATGATCATCTCTTTCGCCAGCTTATGTTTTGTCACGGAACGACTCTCCCCTATCAGGACTTTCCCACACGGCCAGCTGGCCACGACGACGCAGGATCGCCCTAGGCACGGCTACTACCACGGTCACCAGATTGAGCAGCCAGTAGATGAGCGGATACCAGACGCACCAGATAAAGCTGCGAGCCATGCTCTTGTCATAGTGGTTATCGATAAAGATGCTGACCCCGAACTGCAGCAGACAAATCGCGGTCATCATCACCCCGGTCCACTGGAACAGGTGACCCACCGCCAGCCCGCTCAGGTCCGGCTCAATGAGCCAGACCAGCGCAAGCAGCAACATGCTGTAGCACCAGGCAACGCTGGAGAGATACTCCAGCAGCAGCAACCAGAAGCGGCGGTTGCGCCAGCGCATCGCCTGCAAGCCGTAGCGCAGAAACACCTCGGCGCCCCCCTGTGCCCAGCGCAACCGCTGCTTGTAGAGACCGCGTACCGTCTCCGGCATCAGCACCCAGCAGAGCGCCTGCGGTTGGTAGTGAATGAGCCAGCCGGCCAGCTGCAGCTTCCAGCTGATGTCGATGTCCTCGGTCACCATGTCATTGCTCCAGCCACCGACCGCCTCGACCGCCTGCTTGCGAAAGGCCACCACCACTCCGGAGACGGTGAAGACGGTGCCGTAGATCCGCTGGGCCCGCTTGATGAGGCCGATGATGGAGCTGAACTCGCCGGTCTGGATCTTGCCGATGATGGTGGAGCGGGTGCGCACCCGCGGGTTGCCGGTGACCGCCCCGACCCTCGGGCTCTCGATGAAGTGCTTCACCATCCAGCGCACCGCGTCATAGTCGAGCACCGCATCGCCGTCGATGCCGACCAGGATCTCCCCGCTGGCCACGGCCAGCCCGTTGTTGAGCGCCATCGCCTTGCCCTGGTTGTGCTGGTGGAGCACGGTCAGGCGCGGATCCTGCTGCGCCAGCCGATCCAGCCGCGCACCTGTGTCATCCTTGCTGCCATCGTTGATGGCCAGCACCTCGAAATCGGGATAACGCTGACGCAGCAAGTGACCGATGGTCTCCTCGACATTGGCCCCCTCGTTGTAGCAAGGCACCATCAGGGTCACCCTGGGGTAATAGGGAAGTACCAATCCACGTTTTGCCAGCGCGATATCACGCCGCTCCCACTGGAAGTAGTAATAGAGACCGCCACAGACCCACACCATTGCCATCAGACTGGGATAAGCCAGAGTAAAGATGGCTATCCCTTCGAGAAAATCCTTCACCGCATCGCCTCCCCGTGGGTGGCTTTAGCGGCACTGACTGCGACCGGCGTTGCCGGCAGCTGGGCCGGCTGAGGCTGGGTCTGCACCGAGAAGACCGGTTTGAGCACGGCCGGATCCGGCTGGTTGTTGTGGAAATCATCCGGGTAGTAGCCAAAGTTGGTCACCCCCTTGCGCTGGATGATCTGCATCCAGCGCGCCAGCTCGGCATCGGGAATGGGCTGGTCGGTACGCCAGTTGCGGCTCTGCAGCTCGAACACCAGCCGATTGGCCGGTACCTGTGCCAGTGAATCTTCCGCCAGCCTGGCCAGCCACTCATCAGGATTATCTGCCTGCTCCATGTACGGCATGGCCATCACTGCGGTGTAGTCATAGGCCTTGGCAAACGCCGCCATGCTCTGGGCGAACCACTGCTGGGATTGCGGCTCGGTCACCAACGCCGCATAGATGTTGCGGGCGGTCTTGAGGCCGTCGGCTCCCCCCTGCCGGTAACGGGCTGCTGCATCGCGCAGCGCCATGGTGAACTCGATAAGCAGATCGGTCTTCTGCTCCCCTTGCGCCTGTAGCGCATCCGGAGTGCGCGCCAGCGGCATCGGCCCCTCGTAGTCGCTGAGGAAGGCATCGTCATGGAACAGCAGACCGTCGAACTTGGTGTAAAAACCGAGATCCTCGTAGATATCCAGCAGCAGCTGACGGCTGGCAGGATCCCATGGCGACAGGCGCAGATACTGCCCCTTGGCCGGAGCACCGGTACGGCTGTCGGTGACATAGGCATGGTTCGGCCCCATGTCGTAGGCCATCACCGGCATCCAGGCGAACACCTTGACCCCGGCACGGGTCTTGAGCTGCCAGGCCACCCGGTTGAAGAGATCCGCCTTGACCGGCATATGGCGGTTGGGGAAGTAGAGCGCCTCCGCCACCCCGTCACCGTTGTCATCGGCATAGGCCTGCAGATAGACGGTGGTGATGCCGTAACCCTTGATCCGGTCCAGCAGCATATCGATGTTCTTGTTCATCTGCTGCGGGTCCTTGTCGTAGACATAGTCGAGATCCACATGCACCAAGCGCTCCACCTGCCGCTCCCAGGTATTGCCCCCCATGATCTCGTCCAGAGTTTCGAGGCTGGTGTCCTCCTCCAGCAGGTAGCGGCGTACCGTGTTGCCAGAGTCACTCAGCTTGTTGAGCCCTTCCGCCAGCGTGAAGGTGTAGGGCATCCCGGCGGCCCCCGCCAGTTCCAGCGCAGCCTGGTTGAAGGCGCCGTAGGGCCAGACCAGGATCCGTGGTGCCCGACCGGTCTGCTCCCTGAGCTGATGGGCCGATGCGTCGAAATCAGCCTTAATCCGCGCCCGATAGTCGGCCATGCTCTCGTAGCCACGCTGGCTCCAGCCTGCGGTTGTGACCGCCGGCTGCACGTTGCCCTGCGGGTTGGCGAGTAGCCCGTAGTGGGAGGTGAAGGTGTGGGAGGCCAACTCCACCAACCCGGAGTCCTGCATCTCGCGGATCTGCGGCCAGCTCACGAAGTAGCTGCGTGGCAGCTTGTCATTGCCGTACGGGACCATCTGGTCATCGGCTACGTCCAGCCAGCTGCCCACCAGCGCAAAGACCGCCGGGTAGTTGTAGAGCTTGAGCAACGGATAGACCAGCCGGTAGAAGCTCTCATAGCCATCGTCGAAACTGAGCAGGATCGCCTTCTCTGGCAGTGGTGCTTTACCCGCTTTGGCATCCAGGATCTGCTGGAAGCTGACCGGGTGATAGCCCTGCTGTTTGATCCAGTTGAAGTGGCGGATCAGGGTGTCGCGCCGGATGGTCTGGGGGTAAAGCTTGAGATTAGGGGTCAATTTCAGGTCGACGATATCGTGGTAGCAGAGCACCACATAGTCATCGGGGTGCCGAGCCGCCTGTGTCAGCGAAGGCAACAGTGCAAGCAGCAAAACAAAAGAAGCAAGCCAGCGTCTCATCACATGAAACTCCATTGCAGATTGGCGAAGATGAAATTTCCGAACTCCGGGTTACCGTCATAAATGGCCTGACGGCGGCCCAGGCCATAACCCAGGCTGAGGGCGGGAGAGAGGATCCAGTCGTGGCGGTAGCTGAGCTGCCACCCCTGATCGCTGCCATAGCCCTGCTGCCAATAGTGGTTGCCACTCATGATCAGGCTCTGCAGCAGGAAGCGACGCCCATCCAGCGGCAGCCGATAGCGCCCCGCCAGCTCCAGCTCCAGATTGCGATCCTGCAGGGGGTTGAAGTAGTCGACGTCTACCACCTCGTTGCGAGAAGTGGCCCCGCGCAAGGTGGTATCGAACCACCAGCGATCACGACGCCAGAGATCCTGACGCAGCCAGCCGGAGACACTCAGCCGCCGGTTGCCATCGCTGATATCCATCCGTTCCAACCGCAGCGCCCCTTCGCGGGTCTCGTCCTGACGCCACCCCAGATCAAGCTGGTATTGATCGGCGTAGTTGCCGCGCGCCAATGCCCGCAGCGGGGTGTCGGCACTGTTGAGGTTGATGGCTGTGCCCAACGTCCAGCGCTCGTCCAGCCGCCAGTCGATGCGACTCCACAGATAGCCTTTGTGGTTGAGCTCGCTGCCCGTGCCCCCCTCCAGCGTCAGTTGCAGCGGGTAGAAAAAGATCTCGGCCCCCAGCCCGGTATAGGCGGCACGTTCGGGCTGCAGATCGAACTCGCCAAAGCTACCCTGACGACGGACAAACAGCCGATCGCCACCATCAGTGCGAGCGCTGTAAAGGCGGCTGTCGTAGCTCCAGTCACGGCTGGCCTGTACCGAGCCCCCTTCATTGCGACCATGGGTCAGGTCGGTGACAAACTGCGGGGCCTGTTCCAGGGTCAGCCGCTGCTGCAACTCCTGACGATCGCGGGTCAGGTTGCCAAGGGCACGCACGGCCTGCGGCGTGCCCTGCCAGTCGCCCCTGTCGAGCCGGGCGTTGAGGCGACCGGGCTCGGCCAGCACAGCACGTTCGGCTGGCAGCCAGCGCACCGCCTGTTCATAGGCCTGCTCGGCCTCGTCGGAATGACCCCGCCAGCGCCGAATATCCCCCAGTTGCAGCCAGAGCCAGGGGTTGGCTGGCGCGGTTTGCAACCACACTTCCAGCTGTTTCTCTGCTGCACCCGCCTCACCACGCCAGGCCTGCAGCAGGGTTTTCAGCTGCAATACCTTTTCGTAGTCGTCGTTGGCCATGCGCATGTTGCCGGTGAAATCCCAGCGAGTCGGCGGCTCCTGCCAACCAGCCAACAGCACCTGCGCCGCGCCATAACGTTCGCCATCCGAATAGGCGTAGAAGCGCTTCTCCAGCAGCCGCTTGTCGTTGGCTCGCGCCGGGGTCGCCAGTTGTTGGTAAATCACGGAGGCCTCATCCACCCGTCCCAACCCGGCCAGCGCATCGGCGCGCGCCTCCAGCACATAGTCAGGCAATGGCCCCTCGGCCTGCAGCGCGGCGGACTCCTGCTCGGCCCGGAAAAAATCGCCCAGGGCCACCAGCGTCACCACTACATCGCGGCGAACACTGGTGTAGAGCACATGATCGTGTGGCGCACGTGCCAGGATCCTGTCCTGCAGCGCCAGCGTACGGGTAAGGGAGCGACGGGCCAGCGCCGGATCCTCGGTCTGGGCCGAGACCCGCAGTAGATTGACCGCCTGGTAGTAGTCGAGCCAGAGCCGGTCGACCGGTTTGAACAATTCGGGATAACGGCCCATCAACTCCGCAGCGGCAGGACCCGCCCCCAGACTCACGGCTACCCGATAAAGTGCCAATACCTGCTCGTGATTATCCGGTTCCAGCTCCAGCCACTGCTGGCGAGCCAGCAGCTCGCCCATGGGATCTTCACTCTGACGGGCGGCATAGATACGGGCATCAAGGATCGCCTGATCGCGGCCAAAACGTGCTTCATAGTCAGCCGCTGCGCGGCGGGCCAGCTCGCGGTTTCCCTGATCGCTGGCGGTGAGAAACAGTCCGAGCCAACCATTGCGGTTGGCAGGATCACGCCCCTGCAGGATGCGGTAATAGCTGATCGCCTCGGAATAACGCTTCTCGTCACGGGCGGCACGGGCCACCCCTTCCAGCGTGATGTTGCTGATGGGACTGAACTCGCACGGCTCGCAGGCGGCCAGCGCCCCCTTGCGGTCGCCACGCCACAACTGCACGGCTATCAAGTCATCAAGCACTTTGCCATCACCACTCTGCCGATAGAGGGCATCCAGCCCATACGCCGCACCATCCAGCTCCCCGGCTCGGGCCTTGAGCACCCAGGCTTCGCGAGCCCTGTCTATCTCACTGGCGCACACCAGCAGGGGTAACAGCGCCAACATCAAAAAGATGCGATTCATTCGCAACATACCACCCATAACAAACGCTGGTCATATCGTCCCTGCACGGCCATACGGATATCCACACCCGTCCGCTCCTGCTGGATAACAAGAGAACTTCCTGAAGTGTGTGCTGATTTCGAGGGTGAAAGGCGGGCATGAACAGGCCAGCACCTTTCCTATGTGCGGCCCAGCCATCTCGGGGGGAAGAGATCTGAAGCTTTCCGAACCCGACTCACATCGGGGGTGGCAAGGGAGGCGATTTTGCAGTTGTGGACAATTTAGTCAACCCGATAAGATGAGAATAGATATCAAATAGGTGAGTGGAACAATCTTTATGCACAAAGATGACCACAAAAAACACTATTAACAAAAAGATGAAAAGAGCGGGGCTCAAGGAGTCCACTATCTTGTAGCCTGCAATTCATATTCATGTTCATACGAATACATATTTGATGGATAAAATATGGTTTCAATCGACAAAGCGACAATTTATGTCGCGAACTTCCCCATAAAACGATAGCGCCTACCACGCTTGCGACAATAAACAGCCATACACAGCACTGCTCCCGCCCTCGATGCGGGAGCTGTGTATATTACGCGACAGGCGCTTATTGGTAATGGTTGACGATCCATGCCTCGAAGTCGGCCAACATGCGAGTTTCCGACTCGCTGTTGTCGGCGATAAGCTCTGCGCCGTGGACCACCCGGATATGGGCATCGAGCGGGGTGCCCTCACCAGCCGCAGGGCGTTGCTGGGCCGCGGCCATGCAGGCTTGCGCCTGTTGCCACGCTTCAGCAGCACTCATGTTGCATGCCTCGGCCAGCGGTACCGCGCTGAACCCCTCGCCGGTCAGACTGCGCAACGTCTCATCGTGAGTCATGCCGTTGCCCGGTCCCCAGTAATGGGCGGCCAGATCCGGTCCGATACGCGGGTTGTCAGTGAGGTAGCCATCACGCTTGAGGAAGTAAGCACGGGTCTGCTCCACTGCCATCAGTGCCAACAGGTATCCGTGATAGGCACAGGCCGACTCCTGATTCAGGAGGTGCGGGATGGCCAGCAACGGGCGCGGGCTCGCCACCCCGACAATCTTGCGCTCCCACTGGCGGGCCAGCGCCAGCACGGCATCCGTAGTTCGTTCGGCATCATCCATGGCGTAGAGATCCCGCTCGAAGTAGGCCACCAGCGCAATCTGGCGCTCGTTGAAAGCGCGAAACGGCTGGCGTGCAGCGATCATCTCCTTGATAAGCGCGTCGGGGATCGCCTCTCCCTCAGTATTTCTGGCGTAACGTTTCAGCCAGTCGGCATCGTCCAGCAGGCTGTCGCAGAACATCGACTGGGTCTCGGCATAGGCCATGGAAGTGGGCGAAAACTCCTGTGAGAAGCAGGGCGCGTTGCCGGTGACATTGGCAAAGTGCGCGGCGTGGCCCCCCTCGTGGAACAGGGTGTTGAGGCCGCTCCAGCCGCTGCCCACCTGCGCCGGATCAGCCAGGCTGGTGAAGTTGACCACCGCCGGCACCCACTCCCCCTGCTGGAAGAAGCTCGGCACCGGGCCGTGGCAGAAGCCGTTCTCGTATTTCCCCTCCCGGGTCAACAAATCCAGCGTCAGGGTCGCCCCACGATACTGGATGCCGAGACGACGGAAGCTCTCGACCCAATCCTTCAGCGCCCGCGAGAAGGGCACATAAGGATCGAGCTGGCGGGTTACATCACCACTGATGGCGTAGCGCAGGTTATGGGGCAGCAGGGCCGCCTCCCCCTTGGCCGCTTTCAGCTCGGCAAGGCTTTTCTGCAGCCGGGCGTCGGTGCGAGCAATAAAGTCATCGAGGATGACGAACAGCTGATCCGGGCTCATCTGTTCGTTCTTGCGCACCTTGTAGTCGAAGTAATTGCGATAGCCCATGGCGCGGGCAAAGCGGTTACGGATCGCCACTACCTCGAGAAAACCGTTGCTGACCACCCACTGCTCCAGGGTGTAGAACATGGCGAGTGCGCTTTGGCGCACAGCCTCGCTCGGGCTGGCTGCAAGGGAGGTGCTGGCGGCGGGCAGGCTACCCGCGACCCGTTGGCCCTGCTCATCCAGCAGTGTCAGTTTCAGCTCGCGGCGGCGGGCAAACAGCTCAGCTTCGGCGGCCACCAGCTCATCCATCAGGGCGGCAGCGGTGGGATCTTCAATCACATTGCACTCGAAGAAGGCGAGCCAGCCCCGCAGGCCGCGTTTGAGATCATCCTCTTCGGCCTGCGCCAGCATCTCCCGCAATTCGGGCAGACGGGCAGGATTGGCACAAAAAGCCTTGTAGGCTTGCTCGGCCGCGGTAAAACCGGCCTGATCGTCGCTGGTGCCCATATAAGTGGACCAGAAAAGATCCTCTTTGCACCTGTGTACCTGCAGATAATCGGCGTTGAGTTGGTTGAAGTAATTCCTGGCAATGGAACTCATAAATTCCCTCTTGTGATGGGGTCACCCGCAGCGGGGCCCACTCCTTTTTTTAGTGAAATGCCAAATGATTCACACTCTTTGGCAAAAATTGCGCAGGGATGCGCATGAACACGCTACCAAAAAATGGGGAGCGCTGTCTGCTGGCTATACTGTTGTTCAAACGCTCATCAGAAACGGTCGGCAAACGGCTGAAAGTAAATGAGTTGTTAACTTTGACGAACTGGCTGCAGCGGTACAGAGCCACCATAAAACGGGATAACGAGGGTTTAATCATGTTCAAGCTCGGTGATATCACCGTGAGCCGCAAATTGATCTTGCTGCTCACGTTGGCGTTTGTCGGTTTTGTCTCGCTGCTGCTCATCTCGGCCAATGCGCTCCAGCGAAATCTGATGAGCGAGCGAGAGGCACGGCTCAATGCCGTGCTGGACCAGGCCATGAGCCAGATCCAGTTTCTGGCCAGCACCCTGCCCATGGAACAGGCCCAGCAGGAGGCGCGTAAACTGCTGACCAACACCCGCTTTGATGGCAACAACTACCTGTTTGTCATCGACGAGAACCGCACTATGGTAGTTCACCCCATCCGCCCCGAACTGATCGGTCAGAAAATGGGCGAAGGGGGCGCTGCCACCGCCGGGCAGTTCTGGTATCAGATGGTGGATATCGCCAAGGGGGGCAAGCATGGGACCCTGCAATATGTCTGGACTGGCCCGTCGGGCGAAACCGCTGACAAACTCTCCATGGTCTCCGGCTATCAACCCTGGGGCTGGATCCTCGGCTCCGGCATGCTGCTGCAGGATATTCAGCAGACCATCTGGGCCCAGTACATGAAGATGGGTACCGCTACCGCCATCGTGATCCTGCTGATGGGGCTGCTGGGCTGGCGCATCACCCGCTCCATCGTCTCCCCCCTCAGCCAGATCAACCACGCCATGCAACGGGTCGCCAAGGGGGATTTGGTGGTGAGCATCCCGGTACAGGGCAAGGATGAGCTGGGTGTTGTTGCCCGTTGCACCAACCAGAGTCTTGACGCCATCCGCCACGCCCTGCTGGAGGCAAGCCAGGGGGCTCGCAATGTGGCGGATGCCGCCTTGCGCATCGCCGCTTCTGCCGAGCAGACCAATCAGGCGGTGACCAGCCAGCGGGATCAACTGGCCCAGCTCGCCACCGCCATGAACGAGATGAGCGCCACCATCTCCGATGTGGCCGGGCACGCCGAAAATACCGCGCGGGATACCCAGGAAGCGACAGGTGAAGCCGGGCTCGGCAACCGCGACGTTCACGCCAGTGTGCATGGCATCAAGGCGTTGGCAACCGAAGTGGAGCAGGCCACTCTGCAGGTCAACCAGCTCAAAGAGGGGGTGATGCAGATCAGTGAAGTGACCGCCGTTATCAGCTCAATCTCGGATCAGACCAATCTGCTGGCGCTCAACGCCGCCATAGAAGCAGCCCGTGCAGGGGAGCAGGGACGTGGCTTTGCCGTGGTCGCCGACGAAGTGCGCCAGCTGGCCAGTCGTACCCGCCAATCCACCGAAGAGATCCAGAGCACCATCGCCCAGCTGCAGCAACGGGCCGTCACTGCAGCCAATGCCATGGATGCCAGCCGAAAACTGGCTGAAAGCAGCGTAAACCAGTCACAACAAGCGGGTCAGGATCTCACCCTGATCGTCAACCATATCCAGCATGTAAGCGACATGGCGACCCAGATTGCCACCGCTGCAGAGCAACAGAGCATGGTGGCCGAGGATATGAACCGCAACGTCAGCGGCATCAACGACTCGGCGCTGGAGATGTCCCAGTCCGCCTCGCAACTGGCGCAGGAGAGCGAGCTGCTGGCCGGCCTCTCCCGCAGCCTGGATGAGCGGCTTGCGGTGTTCAAACTGGGCAAGGAGTCCTCCACTGCGCCAATGATAGCTCCCGTATCTCCCCCCTCAGGAGAACAGCGCGCCCGTCATTGATGGCGTCAATCCGTGTCGCATTGTCACCCGGCCTGCCAGCTCGGCTGGCAGGTTTTTTTACGCCTAAAAACGCGCAGCAAGCATGCATCTTATCGGCATATTCAACGGTATTCGACGCCATTCATAAACAAGAGAACAATTTAAAAACAGCCAGTTAGGATGATTTTCGCGCCATTGAATGACGTATTTAAACATGTGACTTCAAATAATTAATCAATGCGGGGCACAATGCTGATGGCCGAACATTTGGCCCATCACTAACCATCTAGTCATTTGGCAAACTGACCGAAAGGTCGGGACGCAAAGCCTCCGGTCTACAGACGTTTTGTCCAGGATAGCGGGGTTGCCACACGCAAGTGTGCATCGGGGAACTCCCCGGCCAACTGACTGCCCACATCTATCGAACAGAGGAATGTATGGCAGCAAAAATCCAACTCAATCACATCGCGGCGGTGCTGGCCCTGCTGGCCAGCGGCAGCGCCCTGGCTCATGGCTACATCAGCCAGCCCGAGAGCCGCAACTACCTGTGCAAAACCGGCGGCAACAGCCAGTGTGGAGGCGTACAGTGGGAACCCCAGAGCGTGGAGGGGCCATCAGGCTTCCCGCAAACCGGCCCGCAGGATGGTCAAATCGCCTCGGCGGGCAGCCCGCGCTGGAGCGAGCTGAACATCCAGACCAGCGACCGCTGGACCAAGCGTGAAGTACAGCCCGGACCCTTCGCCATCAGCTGGACCTTCACTGCCAACCACGTCACCCGCAACTGGCGCTACTACCTCACCAAGCAGGACTGGAACCCCAACCAGCCGCTCACCCGCGCCTCGTTCGACCTGACCCCCTTCTGCGTCATCGACGGCAACATGGTGCAGCCGCCCAAGCAAGTGACCCACAACTGTGTCCTGCCGGAGCGCACCGGTTATCAAGTGATCCTCGGCGTGTGGGAAGTGGGCGACACCAGCAACAGCTTTTACAACATCATCGATGCCAAGTTCAAAGATGGTAGTCAGCCGCCGCTGGAGTGGAGCCAGGCAGGCACCATCTACCCCTCCATCGACCTCGCAGTGGGTGACAAGGCGATGACCCGGATATTCGATGCCAACGGCGAGCGCCCCGATCTGCAGACCGTGCTGACCATCACCAATGCCGAGCAGGGCCAGAAGAACAACTGGGCCCATGCCCTCGCCAGCAAGATCAACGCCGAGCAGAGCCTGATCCGCGCAGGTCAGCAAGGAGCCGATGGCCAGTTCAATCCGGTCTACGGTATGAACCCCGTCTATCTAAAGCGAAACAGCAAGCTGGAACGAGTCGAGATTGACCTGCAACAGCTGCAACCGCCAGTGGTGGACAGCATCAGCGTCAGCGGTCTGGCCAGCGACTATGTACTGGACAACGGCAAGGCAACCCTCGATTTCACCGTCACCGCACAGGGCGATCTGGCCGTCACCAACACCCTCTATGACCACGGCGGCGTCGCCAAGGGTGAAAGCAGTGCCGACATCAAGGACAGCAGCCACACCTTCACCATGGCGCTGGAAGGGCTCAAGGCTGGTCACCATCAGCTGGTGATCAAGGCCACCCCGAAAGCGGGCGGCGAGACCATCCAGCAGACCATGGATCTGATGTTCAAGGATCAGAGCAGCGGCGAATACGACTTCGTCTTCCCGAACAACATCAAGTCCTACACCGCCAGCACCAAGGTGCAGCAGCCGAAAAATGGCAAGGTCTATCAGTGCAAGCCCTTCCCCTACAGCGGCTACTGCCAGCAGTGGACCACCACAGCCACCCAGTACGAGCCGGGCATCGGCTCCCACTGGCAGATGGCGTGGGATGAAGTGAAGTAACTCGCCACCGGATAGCAGAAGGGGAGCCAATGGCACCCCTTTTGCTATCTCTTCTCATTCAAATCTGGAAGTCGAGGGCGGGCTCGCTGCCCATGGCGCGGGCCTGAATATCCGCCAGCGCCAGCTCGGGGTTGCAGAGCTGGATAAACTGCCAGGCAAAGTTGTGCTGGAACTGCCCCTGCTTGAGGCCAATCCAGGCGGTGTGGGGGGCAAACAGATGGCTGCCGTCGAGCTGTACCAGCCCCTGATCACGCTGGGCGTCGAACGCCATATCAGCCAGTATGCCGACCCCCATCTCCAGCTCGACATAGGTCTTGATGACATCGGAGTCCTGCGCCGTCAGCAGGATCTGCGGCTCGATGCCAGCCGCAGCAAACGCCTCATCCACCCGCACCCGCCCGGTCAACCCGGCTTGATAGGTGACGATGGGCCAGTTGGCCAGCGCCGCCAGCGTCAGATCCCGCTCGCCAGTAAGCGGATGTTGCTCGGGCACCACGATATTGTGGTGCCAGCGGTAGTAGGGGAATGCCACTACCCCTTCGCTTTTGTCGAGCTGCTCGCTGCTGATGCCGATATCCACCTCGCCGCTCTGCACCAGCCGCACTATCTCCTCCGGGCTGCCCTGACGCAGCTCCAGCTGCACCAGCGGAAACTGCTCGCGAAACGCCTTCACCACCCGCGGCAGGGCATAGCGGGCCTGGGTATGGGTGGTCGCCACCAGCAAGCGGCCCGAGTCGCGGTTGGCAAAGGTGCTGGCCAGTTTGCGGATGTTGTTGGCGTCATTGAGAATGCGCTCGGCAATCACCAGCAGCTCCTTGCCAGGCTCGGTCATACCGAGCAGCCGCTTACCGTAGCGGATAAAGAGCTCGATACCGAGCTCCTCTTCCAGCTCGCGGATATGGCGACTCACCCCGGATTGCGAGGTAAAAAGGGCATTGGCTACCTCGGTCAGGTTGTAATCCCGCCGCGCTGCCTCCCGGATAATACGTAACTGCTGGAAATTCACCTTGTCGCCTCCTGCGAAGAGTGGGCGACACAATCTGCTCGCCCCTCTCATTTTTGTTATTTGGCCGGATCATGCCCGGCTGACAGCCAGAACCGGGCGGCCACACCGCCCGCAACACAGCATCAAATCTGATAGTCGGGATAGAACTGCGCCTGTCTGGCCACCAGCTTCACCCCCTGTCCCGGGGCAAACTGCTTGGCCGCCTCCTTGCTCAGCTCCGCCTCATAGTGGGCCCCTTTCGTTTCGCCATCGCCACGCAGCTCCACCCGAATGCGTGGCCCCATGGGCAATAGACGGGTGATGGTGGCACGGATCCCGCCCGGTGCATCGGCTGGCAAGATCTCCAGTTCATGGGGGCGGACATAGGCGATGGCGGTACTGCCGTGAGCCAGATGGGAAGCCGACGGCCCGCCGAGCAGCTGCTCACCGACACCGAATCCCTGCTCCGCCACCCGACCGCGGAACTGGTTCACACTGCCGAGGAAGCTGTGGACGAAGGAGCTGGCAGGCTGGTCGTAGACCTCGGCCGGGGTGCCGATCTGCTCGACCCGTCCGGCATTCATCAGCACCACCCGATCCGCGACCTCCAGCGCCTCTTCCTGATCGTGGGTGACGAACAGGCTGGTGACGTGCAGCTCGTCGTGCAGCTCGCGCAGCCAGCGGCGCAGCTCCTTGCGCACCTGCGCATCAAGAGCGCCGAAGGGCTCGTCCAAGAGCAGCACCTTGGGCTGCACAGCCAAGGCTCGGGCCAGCGCGACCCGCTGACGCTGACCGCCGGAGAGCTGGGTCGGATAGCGCTCGGCCACATGGCTGAGCTGCACCAGATCCAGCAGCTCCTTGACCCGGGCGCGAATGGCCGCCTCGGCCGGGCGTTCACTGCGCGGTTTGACCCGCAGGCCAAACGCCACGTTTTCGAATACCGTCATATGGCGAAACAGGGCATAGTGCTGGAACACGAAGCCGACGTTGCGCTCGCGCACATGGAGATCCGAGGCGTCCTCACCACGAATGATGACGTGGCCACTGTCGGCTTGCTCCAGCCCGGCGATGATCCGCAGCAGGGTGGTCTTGCCACAGCCGGAGGGGCCGAGCAGCGCCACCAGCTCACCGTCGTGAAAGTCGAGGTTGATGTCTGCCAGCGCCGCGTACTGATTGAAATGCTTGTTGAGTTGTTGAACCTGAATGCTCATGGCTGCCTCTTTAAAACGGTGATCAGTGAGATTTGGTGGGCTGGGCACGCAGCCGGGCCAACAGGGTTTCCCCGAGTAGGGTAAAGATCCCGAACAGAGCCAAGAGGCTTGCCACTGCAAAGGCGGCGCCGGTCTGGTACTCGTTGTAGAGGATCTCGATATGCAGCGGCAGGGTATTGGTCTGGCCGCGAATATGGCCGGAGACCACCGACACCGCGCCAAACTCCCCGACCGCGCGGGCGGTACAGAGCAGCAGGCCATACATCAGGCTCCAGCGAATGCCGGGCAGGGTGACGCGCCAGAACATCTGCAGACCGCTCGCCCCCAGCATGATGGCGGCTTCTTCCTCTTCCGGGCCGCGCGCCTCCATCTGGGGCAGCAGCTCGCGCACCACGAAGGGCACGGTAATGAAGGTGGTGGCCAGGATGATCCCCGGGGTGGCGAAGATGATCTTGATGTCGTGCTCGCTCAGCCAGTCACCAAACCAGCCGCGGCTGCCGAACATCAACACCAGCATCAGACCGGCGATCACCGGCGACACCGAGAAGGGCAGATCGATGATGGTGATGAGCAGCTGCCGACCGGGGAAGCGGAAACGGGCGATAGCCCAGGCCGCCGCAATCCCGAACAGCAGATTGAGTGGAACCGCACAGAGGGTCACCAACGCGGTGAGACCGAGGGCGCTCAGGGCATCCGGCTCGCTGATGGCGTGCCAGAAGAAGGCGAGCCCCGGCGTCAGCGCCTGAATAAAGACGGTGGCCAACGGCAGCAGCAACAGGGCGGCAAACCAGCCGAGACCCACCGTGATGAGCAGCCATTTGACCCACTGGGGCTCGCGGATCACGGTCGGAGCCTTGCGCACGGGAGCAACCTCCACAGAGGCCGCCTCAATGGCGATAGCAGATGAACTCATATCCGGCTCCCTCCGATGCGAGACCAGCTCCAGGCCTGCAACTTGTTGATTAGCAGTAACAAAATGAACGAAATCAGCAGCATCACCACTGCGATGGCGGAGGCACCTGCGTAGTCATACTCTTCCAGGTGGCTCATGATCATCAGCGGCGCGATTTCCGAGACCATCGGCAGGTTGCCGGCGATGAAGATGACGGAGCCGTACTCCCCCACCCCACGGGCAAACGCCAGCGCAAAACCGGTGAGCAGGGCAGGCACCAGGGTCGGCCAGAGCACCCGCAGAAAGGTCTGCCAGCGATCGGCGCCGAGGCTGGCGGCCGCCTCCTCTTGCTCGGTTTCAGCCTCCCGCAGCACCGGCTGCAGGGTACGCACCACAAACGGCAATCCGATAAAGGTGAGGGCGATAACGACGCCGATAGGGTTGTAGGCGAGCTGGATGCCGAGCGGCGCCAGCAACTGGCCGATCCAGCCGTTGGGGGCGAAGATGGCGCACAGGGCGATGCCGGAAACGGCGGTCGGCATGGCGAATGGCAGGTCGATCAGCGCATCCACCAGACGACGACCGGGGAAGGTGTAGCGCACCAGGATCCAGGCCAGGATCAGGCCAAACAGGCTGTTGAGCAGCGCCGCGACAAAGGCCGCCCCGAAGCTCAGGCGAAAGGAGGCGAGCACCCGGGGTGAACCGATCACCTGCCAGAACTCGGCGGCGGTCAGGTTGTTGATCGCAAACAGTACCAGGGCCGAGAGCGGCAACAGCACCAACAGGCCCAGATAGAGCAGGCTGAACCCCAAGGTGGGACCAAAACCGGGCAGGACAGAATAAGAACCAAATCGCATAACACATCCATCTGTTATGAAGAATTTTCGATATGGTGATTCTGCGCACTCCCCTCATCGGCAACAAACATCAATTGCGACTTTGCTAATCACTTTTTTGTCTAACCGCAGAGTCACAAGGCTCTTGGCGCACTCCAATAAAAAAAGGTCTTTTATATAAATAAAAGACCTAAGAAATGGAGCAATACGGAGCGGAGCATTCAAAGAACGGGGGCATGGAGTAGCCAGCGAACAGCGCGCCCGACAACCCTCCAACCACTTCACAGATACCTAGCGAAAGCCCAATACGACCGGCCGGGGCGATGCGGCCTTGACCGGTGCCACTACCAGCTCACCACGGCGGTAGAGAGCCCCCAGCAAATGCAGCCCCTGATGCCAATCCCCATGACCGGACTGGGCATTGATATGGCCCGCCTCACCGGCATCGAACAGCGGCACCTGCCACTGACGGCTCCAGTATTCGGCCCGTTCAAAGCTCATCCAGGGATCATTGCGGCTGGCCACCAGCTGGGCAGACACCTGCAGCGGCCCGGCCAAGGCCTCATCCGCAATGCCAAAACGGGCGGGATCGGCGGGCGCCACCAGAAAGATCGAGGCCACCTTCTCCGGCTGCAAGCGGGCCGCCGCGATGGCGGTCAGGGCGCCGAAAGAGTGGGCCACCAGATGGACCCGGCTGCGGCGACGTTTCAGCTTGCTCGCCAGCTTGGCACTCCAGACCCTGAGGTTCGGCTTGTCCCACGGTAGCCCGGTCATCCGCTGCCATTGGGGAAAATGATCGTGCCAGCGGCTCTGCCAGTGATCCGGCCCACTGTTGTGCAGACCGGGAACCAGGAGGATCTTGTTCATCTTGGTGCTCCTATCGGCTGGCACAGGGGCCAGTTCAGTGATGGATAACGAAGCTATCAACGACCCGGCTGGTAGATCTGGTCAAACAGACCGCCCTGGGCGAAGTGTTTCTTCTGGGCTTTCTCCCAATCCCCTTCCAGATCCTTGACGGTAAAGAAGGCAAGCTGCGGGAACTGGGCCGCGGTCTCCTTCAGGATCGCCGGGTTGCTGGGGCGATAGTGATGTTTGGCGACGATATGCTGCCCCTCGTCAGAGTAGAGATAATCGAGATAGGCCTTGGCCACCGCTTCGGTACCGTGCTTCCTGGCCACCTTGTCCACCACCGCGACCGGCGGCTCCGCCAGAATGGAGACCGAAGGCACCACCAGCTCGAACTTGTCGCTGGCCCCCGCCTGACCAAGCACCAGCAGGGCTTCGTTCTCCCACGCCAGCAGCACGTCACCGAGACCGCGCTCGGTAAAGCTGGTGGTGGCACCGCGGGCGCCTGAGTCCAGCACCTTCACGTTCTTGAAGAGATCGCCAACAAACTGCTTGGCCCCCTCTTCACTGCCGCTCTTCTTCAGGGCATAGCCCCAGGCAGCCAGATAGTTCCAGCGTGCCCCGCCGGAGGTCTTGGGGTTGGGAGTCACGATGGCAACATCCTTGCGCACCAGATCATCCCAATCCTTGATCTGCTTGGGATTGCCCTTGCGCACCAGGAAGACAATGGTGGAGGTATAGGGCGAGGCGTTGTTGCCGAGGCGACTCTGCCAGTCGGCAGCGGTCAGCCCCGCCTTGGCGATGGCGCTGACATCGTAGGCGAGCGCCAGCGATACCACGTCGGCTTCCAGCCCATCCACCACGGCGCGAGCCTGCTTGCCGGAGCCACCGTGAGACTGGCTCACCACTACGTCGTCGCCGGTTTTGGCCTTCCACTCCTTGGCAAAGGCGGCGTTGTACTCCTGAAACAGCTCGCGGGTCGGATCGTAAGAGACGTTGAGCAGGCGGATCTCGGCGGCATTGGCCTGACCAAATGCCAGCAGAGAGAGCAGGGTCAGGGCGGTCATTCGCAGTTTCATGGTGATTCTCCATATCTTGTTGGGTTGAGAACAGCATGCCGTGGAGTTGTTATGCCCAGAAGAAAGAAATAACTCTTTGCTTATCTCTTTTGCTCATATCAACTCAGCCACCCGCACCGGGAGCCGGACGCAGACTCTGTGAGCCATGCCCCTCTGGCCCCTTGCTCGCTGTGCCATCATGGGAACAAGGCAGGCAGATGACGAAAAGGAAGTCGTTATGTGGATCAATGCAGAACCGGTCAACGGAGCCCTGGTCTCGTTGGCCATCGGCCTTATCATCGGGCTGGAGCGGGGCTGGCAGGTGCGCCAACTGGGGGATAACCAGCGCATCGCCGGGATGCGTACCTACGGCCTTATCGGCCTGCTCGGCGGGGTGTGCGGTTTGCTGCTGCCCACCCTGGGCCCCTGGCTGCCGCTGCTCGGCCTGCTGGCGGTGGTGATCGGTTGCGGCCTCTCGGTCTGGCTGGCCCAGCGCTGGCAAGGGGAGTTCGGCCTCACCAGCTCGGTGGCCATGCTGCTCACCTATCTGCTGGGGCTGATGTCGGTGCTGCTGAGCCCGAGCGAGGCGGTGGCCTGCGCCGTGCTGGCGGCCCTGCTGATGGGGCTCAAGGGCAAGATCCAGCAGGGGATGCTGTTTCTCAGCGAAACCGAATTCCACGCCACCCTGCGCTTTCTGCTCATCTCGCTGGTACTGCTGCCGGTACTGCCCAACGAGGAGATGGGGCCCCTCGATGCCTTCAACCCCTTCAAGATCTGGCTGATGGTGGTGGTGATCGCCGGCATCTCGTTTTGTGGCCACTTCGCGGTGCGGCTGCTCGGTACTCGCGCCGGACTGGTGCTCACCAGCATACTGGCGGGATTGGCCTCCTCCACCGCCCTCACCCTACAGTTTGCCCGCCTCAACAAGGAACAAGGAGGGCTGGAGCGACTGCTGGCTACCGGCATCCTGCTGGCAGGGGCCACCATGTGGCTGCGGCTGCTGGTGCTGGTGCTGCTGATTCACAGCGAACTGGCGATGCGCCTCGCCGCCCCGCTCGTATTGCTGGCGGCCACCGTCTACGGCTTTGCCTTCTGGTTCTGGCGCCAGCGCGAGGAGCTGACAGACGGCCCGGTACAGCCGGAAACCAGCAACCCGCTCGATCTGGCCACCGCCATCAAGTTCGGCCTGCTGCTGGCGCTGATCGGCTTTATGGCAACTCTGCTGCAAGACAAGGTAGGCAACTCGGGGGTCTATCTGCTGGCGCTGGTGTCGGGGATCACCGACGTGGATGCCATCACCTTGTCGCTCTCCCAGCTCTCCCACAAGGAGCTGGCACTGGAGGTCGCCGCTCGCGGCATTCTGCTGGCCGGGCTGGTCAACTCGCTGGTGAAGGGGTTGCTGGCCCTCGGCATCGGCGGTCGCAGTCTGGGGCTGCGGGTGCTGCTCCCCTACTTCGTCTCGGCCCTGCTGATCCTGCCCCTCGTCTGGCCCGCAGGTTGACGGGGATCACCTGCAACAAGTGACAGACTGACGGCGCCCCAGACAGTCACGTATACTGCCCCCTCTTGCAGCATGAGGAGGTAGCAATGGCGAGCGACTGGGACAAGATACTGGCAGGCGGGGCGCTGGATGGCCAGAGCGAGGAGATAGCGAACGACCGGATCCGCGGTCAGGCGCTGCTGGCCCAGCTTAATGGTTCACCTGCAGGCGATGCCCCTCTGCGCCAGCAGATTTGCCGCGAGCTGTTCGGCCACTGCCCCGACTCCTGCTGGATCAGCACGCCCTTCACCTGCGAGTTTGGCCGCAACATCCATATCGGCGAGAAGACCTTCTTCAACTTCAACGTCACCATTCTCGATCTGGGTGAAGTGCATATCGGCAGCCATGTGCTGCTGGCCCCCAACGTGCAGATCTACACCGCCACCCACACCATGAACTATCTGGAGCGACGCAACTGGACCGCCTACAACAAGCCGGTGCAGATCGGCGATGACTGCTGGATCGGCGGCGGCGCCATCATCTGCCCCGGCGTCACCATAGGGCCGCGCTCCATCATTGGCGCAGGCGCCGTGGTCACCCGCGACATCCCGGCCGACTCGGTGGCGGTGGGAAATCCGGCCAAGGTGATCCGCACCCTCAAGCAGGACGAGGAGCGCTGCTGGGAGCTGGCCCAGTGATGGCGCTGGCGCTGCTGCCACTGGGCGCCGCCCTCTGGCTCGGCCTCGGCGAGCAGCAGTGGTGGCCGCTGGCCGTGTTGCTCTTCATGAGCCTGCTGACGGTAGCCGCCTACGCCTGGGACAAGCGGCAAGCGGTGCGGGGCGAGTGGCGCATTCCCGAATCTCGCCTGCACCTGCTGGAGCTGTGCGGCGGCTGGCCGGGGGCACTGGTGGCCCGCCAGTGGCTGCGCCACAAGACCCAGAAGCGCAGCTACCGGCTGGTCTTCTGGTTTATCGTGCTGCTGCACCTCACCCTGTGGGGACTCTGGCTTGGCCGCCCCCTCTGGCAGCAATAGCTGTCTGCGTCACAAAGGGACAATGGGCCCCATTGCGGCCAATTGGCGGCTGTGAGAAAACAGAACGGATCTCATCAGCGTTTTCGCCGTTTATAGACGACAAGGAGTCGTGACATGACCATGTGGACAGGCATAGTCCTGATCGTATTTATCAGCCTATTGTTCGGATATCTCGGCAAGCGGGCCCGCTATCAGATGGGGGATGCCCGCATCACCGACCGCCTCGGCAAGCAGGATCTGGTCATCCGAGAGCTACAGGAGCGGGTCGCCAATCTGGAGGCGATCGTCATCGAAGAGGAGAAACGGCGCCCGTTTCGGGAGCTGTGATTTTTCACCGCCAGGTTTCAGATACAGAGAGGGCTGCATGATGCAGCCCTCTCTTGTTTGAACTGATTCAAATTACCAGCGGCAGCAACTCGGCATAGTCGCGGATCGCCGGAAAAGCGGTGATGTTCTGCTCCGGCTTGCAGCCGTCCGGATTCAGGATCGCCAGCTGATAGCCGATGCCATAGTCGGCGGCAGCCCGCAGGATCCGCTCGCTATCATCCACAAACAGGGTGCGGGCCGGATCGAACGCCAGCCGCTGTGCCAGCGCCAGCCAGCAGTGCTGACTCTCCTTCGACCAGCCCAGCTCGTGGGTACTCACCATCAGATCCAGATGGTCGCTTAGTCCCAACTGCGCATCCTTCACCGACAGACTGGCGGGGTGGGCATTGGTGAAAAGCACCAGCTGCTTGCCCGCGGCGCGCAGCGCGGCCAGAAAGGGGATGGCGTGGGGACGCCACCGGATCTTCGCCAGCAGCTCCTGCTTGAGGGCACGAATATCGAGCCCCAGGGTCTCGCTCCAGTAATCCACGCAGTACCAGTTGAGGGTGCCGTTGACCGCCTGATAGTGGACGTCGATCTGCGCTTTGGCTTCATCCAGTGGCAGCCCGAGCCGCTCGGCGTAACGCTCCGGCACCAGCTGCTGCCAGAGGTGGTTGTCAAAATGCAGATCGATCAGGGTGCCATCCATATCGAGCAAGACGGTATCTATCTGGTGCCATGGCAAGGTGTTTGAGCGGGAGTGTGGCATCGGGCCTCTTGATCGCGGATCTCGGAAAACGGGGCGGCAGTATAACGGATTTTTCCTCCCCCTTTCCCCTCCCTGCCCCGTGGTGTTCGGTGTGGGAGTCGTTTACTCTTGAAGCACGATTTTTTAACGAGCCGTCCCCCCTGATGAGTGAGCACCACAAAAGCCCCCCCGAACAGATTTCGATCGACCAGCTGGAGCAGGAGAAGAGCAAACCGGAGATCCTCAAGGCCGAGATCGTGGCCGAGAGTCGGCTGTTCAGAGTGGAATCCCTCCACCTCAAATTCTCCAACGGCGAGGAGCGGGTCTACGAGCGGATGCGCGGCGGCAATCGTGGCGCCGTCATGGTGGTGCCGCTGTTCGATGAGCAGACCCTGCTGCTGGTGCGCGAATATGCCGCTGGCACCCACTCCTACGAGCTGGGCTTTCCCAAGGGGCTGATCGACCCGGGCGAAGATGCCTTCGAGGCAGGCAACCGGGAACTGATGGAAGAGGCGGGCTTTGGCGCCAACAACCTGACCCTGCTCAAACAGGTGTCGCTGGCGCCCGGTTACTTCTCCAGCCGGATGGACATTTTACTGGCACGGGATCTCTTCCCCGAGCAGCGGATCGGCGACGAGCCCGAACCGCTGGAGGTAATCCCCTGGCCACTCAACAGGATCGACGAATTGCTGGCGCGACCCGACTTCACCGAGTCGCGCAGCATCAGTGCCCTGCTCTTGGCCCAGAAGTGGCTGGCGGAGCAGGCAGAGTAGCCCGCAGACGGGCAGTTAACAGACAGAGGATAACGAGATGCAGGAGTTGTTGGCCTGGGTGCCGGGGGTCAAGGAGATTGCCCGCGAAGCCGGAAGGATCCTTCACGACATCTATCACGGCGGTCAGTTCGAGCGTCAGCTGAAGGAGGATGCGACCCCGGTCACCAGT
The DNA here is from genome assembly GCF_019048265.1 of Aeromonas sp. FDAARGOS 1405. Classification (NCBI taxonomy): domain Bacteria; kingdom Pseudomonadati; phylum Pseudomonadota; class Gammaproteobacteria; order Aeromonadales; family Aeromonadaceae; genus Aeromonas; species Aeromonas sp. FDAARGOS 1405. Next base: position 758,896 of record NZ_CP077311.1, read on the forward strand.
GCCGATCTTGCTGCCGATGCCTACCTCAAACAGGCGCTCTCGGCGCTCACCCCCCATGTGCCGGTGCTGACCGAAGAGGCGGCCGACATCCCCTTCAGCCAGCGATCCAACTGGCGGCAATACTGGCTGGTGGATCCCCTCGACGGCACTGGCGAATTTATCGCAGGCAGCGGCGACTTCGCCACCCTGATCGCTCTGGTGCGGGACAATGTGCCGGTGCTCGGGGTCATCTACGCCCCCGAGTCTGACGTGCTCTACTGGGCGGTGCGCGGCTACGGCGCCTTCAAGGAGGTGAAGGGCGAGGTACTACCCATCAGCGCCATGCATCACGAACATGACCAGCCCGACTCGCTGGTGGTGGCCATTAGCCGCCGCCAGAAGCTGGAGAAGCTCACCCGCCGCCTCAACCCGGCCATCAACTACGAGCTGATCCCGCTCGGCTCCAGCTCCCTCAAATCCTGTCTGGTGGCGGAAGGGGCGGCCGATTGCTACGTGCGGCTCGGCCCCACCGGCGAGTGGGACACCGCCGCCGCCCAGTGCATCGTCGAGGCGGCTGGTGGCCGCATCCTCAGCCTGGCGTTGCAGCCGCTCAGTTACAACGAAACCGAGTCGCTGGAGAACCCTGACTTTATCGTGATGGGGGATCCGGATCTCGCCTGGGGCAACATTCTGGCCCACTAGACGGATAGCGATATCATCACACCAGACAAGCAGGCGGCCCGATGGCCGCCTGCTTTTTCAGGGAAGTTACCCCGGGTAATGGCCGGAGTGATCCTCTGGTCAAGGCGCTCTTGAACAGCGTGATACGCTGGCAAAGCGGCAAAATGACAGTGAAACATCACAGTCGGTCGGCGAGAAATGGTGCAATTTTTCACGTAATTCTGAAAACACCTGATTAGTCAAAATAAAAAAACGAGTGCAGATCAAATTTTGGTTTTATATTTCACAAAAACCACAAATATCAGTTTTGTTTCATTCTGTGACCCAGATTCCATTCCCAATCTCGCTGGCTAAACCCCGCAATAGCAGTGATATGTTTCAGTCTCGTTTTTTGAGAATTAAATCCCGACAAACCATAATGAACTCAGATTAAAACACTAACAAAAAGTGAATTAGTAATGAGTTTATCTGTAGAGGCTACCAAGGAGCTATCCGGTTCCTGCTCCACCACTGCCAGCACCCCCCGCTGGCGCCGTCACGACACCCACTGGGTTATCAGCCTGTTTGGCACCGCCGTTGGCGCCGGTATCCTGTTCCTGCCCATCAATCTGGGTCTGGGCGGCATCTGGCCCCTCGTTATCGTCGCGGTACTGGCAGGCCCCATGACCTTCCTCGCCCACCGCGGGCTGGCGCGCTTCGTGCTCTCCTCGTCACACCCCCACGCCGACTTCACCGAAGTGGCGGAGGAGCATTTCGGCAAAATGGCCGGTCGCCTCATCTCGGCGCTCTACTTCCTCTCCATCTTCCCGATCCTGCTCATCTACGGGGTCGGGCTGACCAACACGGTGGAGAGCTTTATGGTCAACCAGCTCGGCATGGCAACCCCGGATCGGGTGATGCTCTCCGGCGTACTGGTATTCGCCATGATCGCCGTGATGCTGGCGGGTGAGAAAGCGATGCTGCGCGCCTTCGCCTTTATGGTCTATCCGCTGGCGGCCATTCTGGCGGCCCTCTCCTGCTATCTGATCCCTCAGTGGCAATGGCCGGAAGTGACCGCGTTTGAAGGGGTCAGCTTCCTCAACACTGTCTGGCTGGCGCTGCCGGTCACCGTGTTCGCCTTCAGCCACGCCGCTGCCATCTCCGGTTTTGCCAACGTGCAGCGCCGTGAATATGGCGAGCAGGCGGAAGCCAAGAGCGGCCTGATCCTGCGCAACACCACAGTAATGCTGGTGGGCTTCGTGCTCTTCTTCGTCTTCTCCTGCGTGCTGAGCCTCTCGCCAGCCCAGCTGGCTGAAGCCAAGGCCCAGAACGTCTCTGTGCTCTCCTATCTCGCCAACATCACCGACAACCCGGTGATCGTGACTCTGGGGCCGCTCATCGCCTTTATCGCCATCAGCTCCTCCTTCCTCGGTCACTTCCTCGGTGCCCGCGAAAGCCTCAAAAGCCTGATCGCCAAGCCCACCGGCCTGCCGTTGGCCAAGGCGGACAAGTTGGGTATCGCCCTGATGTTCTTCGCCATCTGGGGCGCAGCCGTCATCAACCCGGGCATTCTGGGACTGATGGAGACCCTCTCCGGCCCGGTCATCGCCATGATCCTGTTCATCATGCCGGTGATTGCGATCTACAAGGTGGATGCGCTGGCCCGCTTCCGTCACGGCTGGACCAACGGTTTTATCCTGCTGACCGGGTCGCTGGCGGTATCGGCGCTGATCTTCAGCCTGTTGAAGTAACGACTCGCAGCAGATAACAAAAAGAGAGGCGACCTTGGGTCGCCTCTCTTCTCTCTGTTCGGGTGTGAACTCAGCCCAGCCTGGCGCCGTTCTCCACCGCCCGCTCGGGAATGGCCATCACCACGGCGCCATCCGGCCGGTAGAAACCGGTCAGCAGAAATTCAGACTGAAACGGGCCAATCTGTTTGGTCGGGAAGTTGACTACGGCGATGATCTGGCGGCCCACCAGCTGCTCTGGCTGGTAGAGGGCGGTGATCTGGGCACTGCTCTTGCGAATCCCCAGTTCAGGGCCAAAATCCGCCCACACCTTGTAGGCCGGTTTACGTGCCTCGGGGAACGGCTCGACCCGCACCAGGGTGCCCACCCTCAGCTCCACCATCTCGAAATCCTGCCAGCTAATCGTCTCCATTTCGGCTCCTGTTTATCGTGCACTTGCATGACCCGCAGCATGGCCCAAAGAGAGCATCCCGTCTTCGGCGATCAGCCGTTTCGTTGCGGCAGGCGGCCGTTTTGCTGGCGCCAGAGGGACGGAGTAAGCCCGGTCTCGGCCAGGAAGCGCTCGCTGAAGGCCCCCTGATTCTGGTAGCCGCAGCGGCTGGCAATCTCGCCAACGGGCAGTTGCGTACCGGCAAGCAGGGTTCGCGCCAGTGCCATGCGCCGACTGCGAATGTAGTGGGAGACGCTCATACCCAGCTGCTGGCGAAAAGCGAGCTTGAACTGGCTCTGGCCAAGACAGGCGATGGCGGCGAGTTGCTGATTGGTCAGCGGGGCGGCGAGGTTGGCATCGATATGGCGTTGCACCTTGAGGATGCGGGCGGCAAGACGCGGCGTGACAGCGCTCTGCATCCCCTGCCCTTCCGCCAGAAGGGAGAGCCACACCTGCTCCATGCCCGCCACCTGCCGCCCCTCGGCCACCATGCGGTGCAGAAAAGCGAGGTAGTGGCGCTGGGGCTCATCCAGCTCGATAAAGGGGCGGGCAGCCAGATCGCCGGGCAGCCAGTCGCTCTCCTGCACCAGAAACGAAAGCGCCGGATCGGCGGCATAATCGTGCCGCTCGCCGGGAGCGATGATGCAGGCAGAACCGGGGACAAGCCTGTGCCCTCGGCCCTGCACCTCGATCTCGAGGGGGCCGTCGAGGGGGATCACCAGCTGAGCAAAATCGTGGCTATGGCTGCAGACATGGTGGTGATAGTGGCGCAGGCTGAAGCGGGACATGGCAGATAGCAATGACGCGGCCAGGGCCGCGTCATTGGGGGTTATTCCTTGTCGAAATCTTCGATCTCTTTGCCCAGCGCTTCCATGATGGCGCGCGCTTCGGCCGGGACACTGTCCGGTTGATCCTTGCGCAAATCTTCGTCGCAAGGGAGCGGCTGGCCGGTGAAAGCGTGCAGGAAGGCTTCACAGAGCAGCTCGCTGTTGGTCGCATGACGCAGGTTGTTCACCTGACGGCGGGTGCGCTCATCGGTCAACACTTTCAACACCTTGAGCGGGATCGAGACGGTAATCTTCTTGACCTGTTCGCTCTTCTTACCGTGTTCCGCGTAGGGGCTGACGTAGTCGCCGTTCCACTCTGTTCCCATGACTCACCTGTTCTCATTTAGCCGTGAGCGCGGATTTTAACCCTTAAGGAAATTAATGGCAATCCAACAGCAAAGCCATTTAGACGTCTGGAAGTGTTGACGGCCTTTTTAAGCTGGCGTAGTGTGGTTCATCATGATGCCAGCATTGGCACGATTGCGTGTGGCAAAAGCAGCGTGGCAGGAAGAGCGGCCACCGTCCAGAGAGATCAAGGAGAGAAACATGACCCACAAGGCCACCCTGGCGGTTCGCACCGGGATTGAGACAGACACACAGCACGGTGCCGTGGTGCCCCCCATCTACCTCTCCAGCAACTACACCTTTGCCGACTTTGGCGAGCCCCGCCAATACGATTATGCCCGCTCCGGCAATCCGACCCGTACCAATCTGGCGGACGCGCTGGCGGCGCTGGAAGGGGGCGCTGGCGCCGTGGTCACCGGCACCGGCATGGGGGCCGTCCATCTGGTCACCACCGCCCTGCTCAAGGCGGGAGATCTGCTGATCGCCCCTCACGACTGCTACGGCGGCACCTGGCGCCTGTTCGAGTATCTTGCGGCCAAGGGCCACTACCGGGTGCAGTTTGTCGATCAGGGAGACGAGGCCGCACTGGCCGCCGCGCTGGCCCTGAAGCCTGCGCTGGTATGGGTCGAGACCCCCTCCAACCCGCTGCTGCGGGTGGTGGATATCAACGCCATCGCCAGCGCCGCCCACGAGGTGGGTGCGCAGGTGGTGGTGGACAACACCTTCCTCTCCCCCCTGCTGCAACAGCCGCTGGCCCTCGGTGCCGACGTGGTGGTGCACTCCACCACCAAGTACATCAACGGTCACTCAGACGTGGTGGGCGGAGTGGCGATTGCCAAGGAGGCCGCACTGGCCGAGTCGCTGGTGTGGTGGGCCAACTGTCTGGGGCTCACCTCCGGGGCGTTCGACTCCTACCTCACCCTGCGCGGCCTGCGCACTCTGGCCCCCAGATTGCGCACCCATCAGGAGAACACCGATCGCATCCTCGCCTTCCTGCAACAGCAGCCACTGGTGAAACGCATCTATCACCCCAGCCTGCCGAGCCATCCGGGCCACGATATTGCGCGCCGTCAACAGTCCGGCTTCGGCGCCATGCTAAGTTTTGAACTCGATTGCAGCGAGGCAGGCATTCGCGCCTTCCTCGCGGCCCTCACCCTCTTCTCGGTGGCCGAGTCCCTCGGCGGGGTGGAGAGTCTGGTGGCCCATCCGGCCAGCATGACCCACAGGGCCATGACCCCGGCGGCGCAGCAAGCAGCAGGCATCAGCGCCCAACTGCTGCGGTTGTCGGTCGGTATTGAACACGGTGAAGACCTGGTGGCCGATCTGGCTCAGGCTTTTGAACAGGCGCAGCAGGCAGAACAGGTAGCGAAGTAATGGAACAGCAGCAACAAGGAGAGATCGCGGTGGCCACAGAAGCAGGATTGAAGCGGCGTCACGTCCACAAATTTGGTGGCAGCAGTCTGGCGGATCCGGTCTGTTATCGCCGGGTCGCCAGTATCGTTGAACAACAGGTGGGCGGGGATGAACTGATCGTGGTCTCCGCCGCCGGCAAGACCACCAACCGGCTGATCCAGCTGGTGGAGCTGGCCGAAGCGGGGGACGAAGCCGCCGGTGAAGCCATCTCTGCCCTGCAGGCCTATCAGCAGAGTCTGATCGACGGCCTGCTGGAGGGTGAACTGCAGCTCGATCTGAGCAAGCAGCTGGCCGACGACATGCAACTGATAGCCAAAACGCTGGAGGGACAGTTTGATCGCTTCGCCCGCAACGGCCTGCTCGCCTTTGGCGAAGTGTGGTCGGCGCGCCTGCTGGCAGCCCTGCTCACCAGCCGCGGCGACAAGGCCATCTGGCTCGATGCCCGCAGTTTCCTGCGCGCCGAGGATGGCGCTCTGGTCAAGGTGGATACCGCGCTTTCCAGCGAGCTGCTCAAGGCGCGACTGGCGGAGCATGCCGGTCGCATCGTGGTAACCGGCTTTATCGCCGCCGACATGGAGGGGCGCTCCCTGCTGCTCGGTCGCAATGGATCCGACTACAGCGCCAGCCTGTTGGCCCTGCTGGCGGACGGCGAATCCACCACCATCTGGAGCGATGTGGCCGGGGTCTATAGCGCCGACCCGCGTCGGGTGAAAGAAGCGCGTCTGCTGGAGCGCCTGAGCCTCGCCGAAGCCAACGAGCTGGCCCGCCTTGGCTCCTCGGTGCTGCACTCGCGCACCCTGCAACCGGTGGCCGACAGCCGCCAACGCCTCACCCTGCGCTGCAGCTACAACCCGGACGAGGGCTGTACCCATATCCTGCGCCGCGCCCCCCGCTCCGGCGGCGCCCGCATCGTCTCCTCGGTGGATCAGATCGCCCTCATCGAGCTGAAGGTGCTGCCACAGACCAACTATGAGCAGACTGTGGCCACCATCGAGGCCCATCTGGCTCGTCACCGTCTCAACCCGCTCACCCTGCAGCGCCAGCCGGATCGCCGGATCCTGCGCCTCGCCTACACCCTTGAGGTAGCACAGGGCGCCTTCGAGCTGCTGCGCGACTTCCAGCTGCAAGGGAGCTTCACCGGCCTCATCCAGAAAGAGGGGTACAGTCTGGTGGCGCTGGTCGGCGCCGGTGTCACCGACAACGCGGAGCAGTGTCACCGCTTCTATCAGCTGCTGGCAGATCAACCGCTGGAGTTCGTCCAGGTGGCCCGAGATGGCCTGAGTCTGGTGGCCGTGCTGCGTCAGGTAGTGCTGGAGCCGCTGCTCATCGCCCTGCACAGCGCCCTCTTCAGCCGCCCGACCCGGGTCGGACTGGTGGTGTTCGGCAAGGGCAATATCGGCGGCCACTGGCTCAGCCTCTACGCCCGTGAAAAGGCACGGCTGGAACATGAGCTCAATCTGGCGCTCACCCTCTACGGCGTGTTCAGCTCGGAAGGGGGCCTGCTCGATGAAGAGGGGCTCAACCCCCTCAAGGTACAGGACAACTTCAACCCCAAGCCGCTGATCTGGCCGGAGTTGCTCTCCCAGCTTGAGCAGCACGGCTTCGATGCGCTGATTGCGCTGGACATGACCGCCAGCGAAACGGTGAGCCGCTACTATCCGGATTTTGCCCAGCTCGGCATTCATATCATCGCCGCCAACAAGTTTGCCGGCGCCGCCGACAGCGAGTTCTACCAGCGCATCAAGCAGACCTGCCGTGACCATCAGGTGCAGTGGCGCTACAACGCCACCGTGGGCGCCGGGCTGCCAATCCAGTCCAGCATCCAGATGCTGCGTCAGAGCGGCGACCGCATTCAGGGGGTCTCCGGCATCTTCTCCGGCACCCTCTCCTGGCTGTTCCAGCAGTATGACGGCACTCGCCCCTTCTCCGAGCTGGTGGACGAAGCATGGCAACACGGCCTGACCGAGCCGGATCCCCGCGAGGATCTCTCCGGTCAGGATGTACGGCGCAAGCTGCTTATTCTGGCGCGGGAAGCAGGCTTTGAGCTCGACTCCGCCGATATCGAGCTGGAGAATCTGGTGCCCGTCCCGCTGCGCAAGGTGACCGCCGATCAGTTCATGGACAGACTGAAAGAGCTGGATGGCCCGATCCAGACCGCCTTCGAAGGGGCCAAGCGCCTCGGCAAGGTGCTGCGCTACGTGGCCCGCTTCGAGCATGACGGCAAGGCGCGGGTCGGACTGGAGGCGCTGGAGCCCCACCACCCGTTTGCCAACCTGTTGCCGTGCGACAACATTTTCGCCATCGAGAGCGACAGCTACCGCACCAACCCGTTGGTGATCCAGGGGCCGGGGGCGGGTCGGGAAGTGACCGCCGCCGCTATCCAGTACGATCTGTGGCAAATCTGCGCCAGCCTCTAAAGCAGATTGCAAAGGGAGCTGCACCTCTCTCCCGCGCACAATAAAAAAGCCCGAGTCGATGACTCGGGCTTTTTGCTGAATGCCGCTTCGATTAGGAGAAGCAGGCCTGCAGCACGTAGAAGATGGCGATAGCCAGAATGGCACCGGCAGGCAAAGTGATGATCCAGGAGACCACGATGTTGCGCAGTACCCCCAGATTCAACGCCGCAATACCGCGCGCCAGGCCAACACCCATCACAGCACCGACCAGGGTCTGGGTGGTAGAGATGGGCAGACCGGTACCGGAGGCAATCACCACGGTCGCGGCAGTGGCCAGCTGGGCAGCAAAACCACGGCTCGGGGTCAGGTGAGTGATGCCGGTACCGACCGTCGCCATCACCTTCTCGCCCATGGTCGCCAGACCGATCACGATACCGATACCGCCGAGGGGCAGGATCCACCAGGCAATGGCAGCCTGACTGGAAATCTCGCCACCGGAAGCCACGATAGAGGCCACCGCAGAGAGCGGGCCAATGGCGTTGGCCACGTCGTTGGAGCCGTGGGCAAAGGCCATGGCACAGGCGGTGATCACCATCAGGATGCCAAACACCTTCTCCACGTTGGCGAAGTGCATCTTGCTGTCATCCTGCGGGTTGTACTTCTGGCCGCGAATGTAGATCCAGCCGGCAAACGCCACTGCGATGGAGATGGCGATGGAAAGCAGAATGCCCTCACCATCGCTCAGGTGCAGACCGACGTGGGTCAGCCCCTTCTTGATGGTCACCAGACAGATAACCAGCGCAGTCAGGAACATGTAGAACGGCACATAGCGCTTGGCGTTGTTCAGGGGATCATCGGTGTTGAAGATAAGCTTCTGCACGCTGATGAACATGAAGTAGGCGATGACACCTGAGATGGCCGGGGTGATGACCCAGGAGCCAACGATGCCGCCAAACTTGCTCCACTGCACCGCTTCCGGGCCAATGCTCACCACAGCGAAACCGACGATGGCGCCGATGATGGAGTGAGTGGTGGAGACAGGCCAGCCGAAGTAGGAGGCGAGGATCAACCAGGCGCCCGCCGCCAGCAGGGAGGCGATCATGCCGAGCACCAGCAGGTCCGGGCTATCGACAAACGCATTGCTGTCGATGATGCCGTTACGGATGGTGGCCGTCACTTCGCCACCGGCCAGATAGGCACCGGCAAATTCGAAGATCATGGCAATGATGATCGCCTGACGAATGGTCAGGGATTTGGTGCCGACCGATGTGCCCATGGCGTTGGCCACGTCATTCGCGCCAATACCCCAAGCCATCAAAAAGCCGAACAAGGCCGCCACGAGCACCAGAGTGGTGCCGTAATTCGCGATAATGTCCATTAGTAGTGTTTACCCAGTCAGTCGATTACGAACGAGCCAGCATCAGTTCCAGACGGGCGCCTACGCGCTCGGCCTGATCTGCCAGGTCACCTACCCATTCGAGGATCTTGTAAAGGAACATCACATCGATCGGATTGTAATTGTGCTCAACCGCTTGCAGCTGTTGGCGCAGTCCGATCTGCATGGTGTCTGTATCGTCCTCGATCAGATCCAGCTGATGGATCATCTCGGCAACCATTTCCACTTCCCGTCCTTTGAAGCCGGTCTCGAGCAGCTCGTCGAGCTCCCCGATCGCTTTCTCGGCCTGAGCGGTCGCATCAATACAACGTTTGAGGTAAGCCATGAAATCCGTCCGCATTTCGGCGGGGAACTCCATGCGACGGCCAAGCATGCGGCCGGAGATATCCTTGGCACGGTTGGCAATCTTGTCTTGCTGGGTCAACAGCTCCAGCAGGTCGGTACGTGCAACCGGCAGGAACAGGCCGCGAGGCAGTTTCAGACGGATTTCGCGCTTGAGGGTATCTGCCTCTTTTTCCAGTTGGGCGATCTGCTGCCGGATCTTCTCGGCATCTTCCCAACGGTCTTCGGCAACGGCGTCAAAGAAGGGAACCAACTGCTGGGAGCACTGGTGAACCTTGACGATATGCTTCTGCAGCGGCTTGATGGGGGACTTGGCAAAAAGCCCCAAAATAGTATTTACTGGCATGGCCAAACCTGTGTCGGTGAAAAAACACTCGATACGATTTTATGAGGCGCGCATGGTAACCGAACTGCGCCCTCAATTAAACCGCGAATTAATCTAGTCGTCTCGCGGGCATTATATCCCCGCGACCCGAATCCTGCCCCCCAAAGTTGCCTGCCAGCCCGGAATGACTATGCAAACTGAGATCGAGATAAAGTTTTTTGTCGCCCGCGACATTCAAGCCAAGTTATCCAACCTGCTGAATTCTCTTGAGATTAAAGAATCGTCACAACAGCAGCTCGGCAACGTCTATTTCGATACGCCGACCCTGGCTCTGCGCCAGCTGGAGATGGGGCTGCGCATTCGCCGCTGCAACGCCTTCGCCGAACAGACCATCAAATGCCGTGGCCAGGTGGTGGGCGGCCTGCACGCCAGACCCGAGTACAACACCCCCGTGAGCGGCGATCTGCCGACCCTCTCGGCCTTTCCCGATGAAATTTGGCCGACCCTGACCGAGCGTGACCACATTCAGCAGCAGCTGGTCGCCCAGTTTCGCACCGACTTCCTGCGCCGCCACTGGCTGATCGTCTTCGAGGGGGCCAAGATTGAGCTGGCCTGGGATCAGGGCGAGATAGTCGGCAGCCAAGGCAGCACCACCATCAACGAACTGGAACTGGAGCTCAAATCAGGCGCTACCGCGGCGCTGTTTGCGCTGGCCCAACGCCTCGCTAGGATCGGCGGGCTGCGCCTTGGCGCCCAATCCAAGGCCCAGCGCGGCTATCGACTGGCTGGTCTTGGCAAACCGCTGTCCCTGCAGGCGCTGGTCGAGCATGAAGGTATGGATGGCATAACGGGGGTAAGCGAGGGGCTGCGTCACTGGCAGCACCACGAGCAGCTCTGGCTGGAGCATCCTCAGGATAAAGGCATTCAACAGCAGGCACTCGCGGCCCTGTGCCAGGGGATCGATCTGGTCGCCCGCACTGCGGCCGCGCTGCCACAACCCGCACCTTGGCTGCCAGCTCTGACCAGCCTGCACGCCCATCTGCAAGCCCAATCGGACGAGCAAAACGAGTGGCCTGCCGAACTGGCCGATCTCTTCCTCTATCCGGCGTATGTCGAGTTGCAGCTGGCCATCGCCACATGGCTGCATCACGCAGCCTGAGCGTGGCCATACCGGTACTAAAGGTCGGAAATAAAGACCGGAAACAAAAGCCAAAAACAAAACGGGTGAGCCTTGGCTCACCCGTTTTGCATTACAGCAGGTTGAGCTGCTGCATGGCGCTGCGAATGCGCTCGCGGGTCGCTTCCGACAGTGGCATCACCGGCAGACGGCACTCCTCGCTGCAGAAACCGAGCAGAGAGGCGGCATACTTGGCACCGGCCGGGCTCGGCTCGGCAAACATCGCCTGATGGAGCGGAATCAGCTGGTCTTGCAGTTCACGCGCTTCTTGCCACTTGCCAGCCAGCGTGAGGTTCTGCACCTCGGCCACCAGCTTGGGGGCCACGTTGGCGGTCACCGAGATACAGCCCTGACCACCGCCGATGTTGTAGGCGACGGCAGTGGCATCTTCACCGGAGAGCCAGGCGAAGGGCTTTTTGATCAGCTGACGCTCGGTCCAGGGGCGGGCCAGATCGCCGGTGGCATCTTTCACCCCGGCAATGCGCGGCAGTTCGGCCAGACGGGCCAGAGTGGCGGGCTGCACATCGACAATGGCGCGCGGCGGGATGTTGTAGACAATGATCGGCTTGGCGGTGGCGTCGTGTACCGCCTTGAAGTGGTGGTAGAGCCCCTCCTGATTGGGACGGTTATAGTAACCAGCCACATGCAGGGTGGCATCGGCCCCCACCCGCTCTGCATGGAGGGTGTACTCGATGGCTTCGACCGGATTGTTGGAACCGGCCCCGGCAATCACCGGAATGCGACCAGCGACCTGCTTGACCACCAGCTCCACCACCCGGCAGTGCTCGTCGTGGGTCAGGGTCGGACTTTCCCCCGTGGTGCCCACCGGCACAATGCCGTGAGTGCCCTGTTCGATATGCCACTCCACCAGACGCAGCAGCGCCTCTTCATCCAGCTTTCCCTGTCGAAACGGGGTGATCAACGCAACGATTGAACCTTGAAACATGGGATCTCCTTCTCCTAAATGACGCGCATATGGCAATAAAAAACCCCGGTACGATGTGCGCAACCGGGGTTTGAAGCTTCTCAGGGATGAGAGGTTACGCGCGAACGTCGGCAGGCCCGAATTTCAGGCTTTTTTTGTGCTTTCGTTTCAACCCGTTGAACCGCATTTCGTCATCTCTGGTCAAAAAATGGTGTCTGGGCATATTTCGGGAACACGGCATAAATGTCAAGGCGAAAGGGGCTATGTATAATGGCCGCCCAAAATTGCGTGGAGAGACCCGATGAGCAGCCCAATCAGTGCCGTCAGCCAGATGCTGGAACGAAACCAAGCCCTCTTTGTCGGCAAGCGGCTACTTGTCTGCGGCGCGCTGGAGGATGACTACCCCCGCCAACTGGCGAGCCTGGCCCAGACCCTGACCGTATTTACCACCGATTACTGCTACTACCGCAGCCAGCAGGCCGCCCTCGGCGAGGCGATCCTGTTTGACCACCAGCTAGGTGGTGCCCCCCGCTTCGATGCCCTGTTGCTGCTGATGCCCAAGGCCAAGGCCGAGGCACAATATCTGCTGGCCATGATGACCCCCTTGCTGGAAGCGGGTGCCGATCTGTTCCTGGCCGGTGAAAACCGCGGCGGCATCAATGGCGCCGACAAGCTGCTGGCCCCCTATGGCGAAAAGCCGATAAAGCGCGATTCGGCGCGCCGCTGCTCGCTCTATCACGGTGAGCTGAGCAAGCCGGTTGAACCTTTCAATCTGGATAGCTGGTTTGGCCGCTATCAGTGCAAGGCGGGTGATACCGAGCTGACCGTGCTGGCGCTGCCCGGCGTCTTCAGCGCCGCCGAGCTGGATCTCGGCACCCAGATGCTGCTGGCCGCCGTGCCACCGATGAAGGGCGAGCTGCTCGATTTTGGCTGCGGCGCCGGGGTAATTGGGTCTGTGCTGGCCAAGCGCAATCCGGATCTGCGGGTCAACATGGTGGATATCAGCGCGCTGGCGCTCGAATCGAGCCGCCGCACCCTGGCGATCAACGGTCTGCAGGGCAAGGTCACCGCTTCCGATGTCTATTCGGATCTCTCCACCCGTTTCCAGCACATAGTCTCCAACCCGCCATTCCATGCGGGTCTCAAAACCTTCTATGCGGCGACCGAGCAGTTCCTGGCCAAGGCGCCGGAATTTTTGCTGCCAAATGGTTCGCTGACCATTGTTGCCAACGCCTTCTTGCGCTACCAGCCTATACTGGAGACACACTTCAAACGGACTGAAGTGATCAGCAGTGATGCCAAATTCAAGGTCTATCTGAGCAAAGTGTAATTAAGTGTAAGCAGTACAAGAAAACAGCTAGAGAGCCCCATACGGGATCTGGTAAGGTACTAAGAGCACGATAAAAACCACCCCTTTAGGGGTGTTTTTATACCGAGCTTTGAAAACCTTTTCATGTTGTTCATTCAGGGAGAGAAATACGATGGCTGGCATTTTGACCATGATCCTGGCTGGTGGCGAAGGTACTCGCCTGCAGCCTCTGACCACCACCCGCAGCAAGCCTTCCGTCCCCTTCGGTGGCAGCTACCGGCTGATCGATTTTGTCCTCAACAACTTCGTCAACGCAGACTTTCTACGCATCTATGTACTAACCCAATTCAAATCCCAGTCCCTCTATCTGCACATGAAGAAGGGGTGGAATATCGTCGGTATCACCGACCGCTTTATCGATCCCATCCCGGCCCAGATGCGGATGGGCAAACGCTGGTATGACGGCACCGCCGATGCCATCTACCAGAACCTCGGCTTTATCGAGCGGGCCGAACCGGATCACGTCTGCATCTTCGGCTCCGACCACATCTACAAGATGGATGTGAGCCAGATGGTCACTTTCCACAAACAAAAAAATGCTGCCATGACAGTCGCGGCCCTGCGCATGCCCATCGAAGAGGCGAGCGCCTTCGGGGTGATCGAGGTAGATACCGAAGGACGGATGATCGGCTTTCAGGAGAAACCGAAGCAGCCCAAGCACATTCCCGGCGATCCGACCCAGGCGCTGGTCTCCATGGGCAACTACATCTTCGAGACCGATGCCCTCTGCCGTGAGTTGAAGCGGGATGCCGCCGAGGAGAACTCCAGCCACGACTTTGGCAAGGATGTGATCCCGAGCCTCTACCCGCGCGCCCCCGTCTATGTCTATGACTACAGCACCAACGTCATCCCCGGCGAGAAACCGCACGTCTACTGGCGGGATGTGGGCACTCTCGACTCTTATTGGCAAGCGCACATGGACCTGGTGGCCGACAATCCCCCCTTCTCCCTCTATAACCGCAAGTGGCCACTGCACACCCACTATCCGGCGCTGCCACCAGCTACCTTCATCGACAGCGACGAGTGCAAGGTGAAGATAGCCAACTCCCTGATCTCCGCCGGTTGTTTCATTCAGGGCAGCCAGATCCAGCGCTCCATCCTCGGTTTCCGCTGCAATATTGGCCCCTGCAGCCACATCAGTGAGTCGGTGTTACTGGGGGATATCAAGATTGGTGAGGGGTGCTCCATCCGGCGCGCGATTATAGATAAAAATGTTGAAATTGCGCCCGGCACCGTTATCGGTGAAAATCTGGACCACGATAGAGAGCGATTTACCGTATCCGAAGGCGGTATCGTGGTGGTACCTAAGGGAGCAAGAGTTGGCTATTAACCCACTGAAAATCCTGTTTGTTGCCTCGGAAGTTGAGGGGCTGGTCAAGACCGGGGGCCTAGCGGATGTCGCCAGAGCCCTGCCGATGTACCTGGCCCAGAAGGGGCATGATGTCAGGATCATGCTCCCCTTCTACAAGACGATAAAGCGACGGGATGAGGCCAGACTGGTCGCTTCTCGCTGGTTGCCAACCCACCCCGGGCTGCCGGATATCGGTTATCGCATCTACCAGATGGAGCTGGATGGCGTCTGCGTCTATCTGCTCGATTGCCCGCAATATTTCGATCGTCCCCAGCTCTACGCCGAGAACAATCAGGCCTATCCGGATAATGGCGAGCGCTTTGCCTTCTTCTCTGCCGCGGCCCTCCATGCCTGCGAGCAGCTCGGCTTTGCCCCGGATATCGCCCACTGCAATGACTGGCACACCGGCCTGCTGCCACTGCTGCTGAAAACCCGTCACGCCCACAACCCCTTCTTCCAGCAGACTCGCAGCGTGATCAGCATTCACAATGCGGCGTTTCAGGGAGTATTCGGGCGGGAGCAGTTCTGGGCCATGCCCGAGATCGCCGACTACGAACGCCGCATCAACTACGACTACGGCCACGTCAATCTGCTCAAATGCGGGGTGCTCTACGCCGACAAGATCAATGCGGTCAGTCCCAACTATGCCCAGGAGCTGTTGACTCACCTCGGCGCCCACGGCATGGCGCATATCTTCCAGCAGCGGGCGGCAGATCTCTGCGGCATCCTCAACGGCTGCGACTACAAGGACTGGGATCCTGAGTTCGACGAATTCCTGCCTGCGACCTACAGCATCGACAACATGGCTGGCAAACAGATCTGCAAAGAGAGCCTGCAGCAGGAGGCGGGGCTGGCCGTGGCGGACTTGCCCATCTACGGCATGGTTTGCCGCCTGACCGAGCAGAAGGGCGTTCCCCTGCTGCTCCCTGCGCTGGAGAAATTCCTCCACCATCAGGTACAAGTGGTGATCGTCGGCTCTGGCGATCCTGCGCTCGCCACGCAACTGCAAACCATGGCCCGGGATTATCCGGGCAAGCTCGCCTTCATCAACACCTATGACGATCGGCTGGCTCATCTGGTCGAAGCCGGTGCCGACTTCTTCCTGATGCCCTCTCTGTTCGAGCCTTGCGGCCTCAACCAGATGTACAGTCTCGCCTATGGCACCCTGCCACTGGTGCGCGCCGTGGGGGGTCTGAAAGATACCGTGGTGGATTGGGATGCGGATCCCGAGCATGCTACCGGCTTCTGCTTCAACGATCCGACTGCCGCCATCCTGCTCGATACCATGCGCCGCAGCCTGCTCTATTTCCTGCAGGACAAGGAGCGTTTTGCCAAGGTGCAGCGCAATGCCATGAACACCCGCTTCAACTGGCCTGACTCGGTCACCCAGTATGAACGGATGTATCAGAACGCATTGGGCCGTTACTGAATGCCAGACGTCGGCTAATTGCTGAAGTTTTGTACCCTTGGCGCCACTTTGGGCGTCAACAGCGAAAAAAGTCCCCTTTGGCTGTTGACGCTCCCCCAAAACTCTATAGAATCCCCCTCCGCAGTGATGCGAAGGTGGCGGAATTGGTAGACGCGCTAGCTTCAGGTGTTAGTGTCCCACGGATGTGAGGGTTCGAGTCCCTCTCTTCGCACCAATACTGCCATGCTGATTCAGCAGCATGTAAATCCAACTAGAAAACCCGAATGTGCGAAGGTGGCGGAATTGGTAGACGCGCTAGCTTCAGGTGTTAGTGCCCCCCGGGTGTGAGGGTTCGAGTCCCTCTCTTCGCACCATGCTTCTCCAGACAGCATGTAAATCAAAACTGGTAAGACAATGTGCGAAGGTGGCGGAATTGGTAGACGCGCTAGCTTCAGGTGTTAGTGTCCCACGGATGTGAGGGTTCGAGTCCCTCTCTTCGCACCATGCTTTATCCAGACAGCATGTAAATCCAGACTGGAAACCCGAATGTGCGAAGGTGGCGGAATTGGTAGACGCGCTAGCTTCAGGTGTTAGTGCCCCCCGGGTGTGAGGGTTCGAGTCCCTCTCTTCGCACCATGATTCTGACATGTAAACACAGAGCAATGCGCTCCAACCGCATTTAAAAACCAGCTGGAGAAAATCAGTGTGCGAAGGTGGCGGAATTGGTAGACGCGCTAGCTTCAGGTGTTAGTGTCCCACGGATGTGAGGGTTCGAGTCCCTCTCTTCGCACCATTCATTACGCAAAAGGCCCATCACGAAAGTGATGGGCCTTTTGTTTTTACTCCTTGTTATGGCTATGCTTTTGACGACTGCCCGCTCATCGTCATGCCAAGGAACGCATATGATACTGGATACCGACATTCACAACTTTTACGAACATCTGGTGCTCAAGGAGATTGAGAAACAGGGGCTGCAGCAAAAACTCAACAGCGATCAGATGGCCGACCTCTGCTGCCTCACCCTCAACCAGCTTCCGGCCCACTATATTCGACACAATGTCGACATGATCTACTTCCTGACCGACGCCAAGCGCACCGAAATGGAAAAGCTGGTGGTCGAATCGCTCAAGGTGGCACAGCAGAAGATCAAGCAGGCTCCCGTCAAAAGCTCATAACCAGGGCTGCTGCCAGAGCAGGGTAACGATACCGGTCAACCCGGCCACTGGCAGCAAGATCAAGGCGGGCCGCAATCCGGGCTCCAGCATCACCCAGGCAGCCAGCAGAAAACCGGCACTCCAGGTGCCGTACTCTTTATCCTGACCCCATGCGAGTACGGCCACCGCCACCAGCAACATCATACCCCGCAATATCCAGCGCATTGTTTTCTCCCCAATCAACAATTGATAATAATTATCATCTTCATCTACTGGGGATGCAAGTGGCGTCACAGGAAAGCTTCGTATGTGACCCATTGTGTCAACAGGCCGCTCAAAAACGGGTTATGAGATCAACTAATTTGTGATTTTTCAATCAAATGTGCATTTTTGCCAATTTGATGGGGCTTTAACCCGCCGGGTTTGTGGTAGATTGCGGCCTCTTTTTGGGTTGCCTCCTCGGGATCGATGTATCCACAGGACGAGAGGGAGTGACCTTGGCGAGCAAGAGTTTAGGAAGTATCTATGCAAAACCAACAAAACCACATCCGACTACCGGGCATGGCACAGGTGTTTGCCTGTCTGGCCATTTTCCTGGCCCTGGCATTCTCGTTCACCAACGTGCTCGATCTGCCGATCCAGCTGGCGTTGTTCATCGCCTGGTTCGTCATCATGGGGCTTGGCATCAAACTCGGTCACGATTACAAATCCCTGGAACAGGCTGCCGTTGACGGCGTTGCCAAGGGGATGGGGGCCATCCTGATCCTGGTCTCCGTCGGTGCCCTGGTCGGTACCTGGATTGCTGGCGGCATAGTCCCCAGCATCATCTACTTCGGCCTCAAGGTCATCCACCCGTCCATCTTCCTGCTGGCGACCCTGATCATCTGCTCCCTGACCTCGCTGGCCACCGGCACCTCCTGGGGCTCTGCCGCTACCGCCGGTATCGCCATGATGGGGATCGGCCACAGCCTCGGCGTGCCTGCGCCGCTGGTAGCCGGTGCCGTGCTCTCCGGCGTCTACTTCGGTGACAAGCTCTCTCCGCTCTCCGACTCAGTAGTGCTGGCTTCGACCATGTCCAACGTCGACGTGGTGGAACACATCAAGGGGATGCTGCCCATCAGCCTGCTCTCCTATGTCATCACTGCCGTGCTGTTCACCGTGGTGGGCATGCAGTATTCAGGCAACGTCAGCCTGGAGCAGGTCAATCTGGTGATGGAGGCTCTCGACAACCAGTTCAATATCACCCCGCTGGCCATAGTCCCCGTGGTGCTGGTGCTGGGTCTGCTGGCCAACCGCAAACCCGCCTTCCCGGTGATCAGCTTCGGCGCCCTGCTGGGCCTGATCTGGGCAATCGCCTTCCAGGGCATGGATCCGGTCAAGGCGATGCACTCGGCTTATAGTCCGTTTGCCATCACCTCCGGCATCGACTTTATCGACAACATTCTCGGTCGCGGTGGCATGGAGTCCATGCTGGGCTCGGTCGCGGTCATCATCTTCGGTCTCGGGTTTGGCGGCCTGCTGGAGAAGGTCGGTATTCTGGAAGTGATCGCCAGCGCCTTCGAGAAGCGCATCAACAGCGCCGGCAGCCTGACCAGCCACACCATCGGTACCGCGTTTCTGGCCAACGTGTTTGGCTCGGCCATGTATGTGTCGCTGATCCTGACCCCCAAGATCATGGCCAAAAACTACGACCGACTGGGACTGGCGCGCAAGAACCTCTCTCGCAACGCCGAGTTTGGCGGCACCCTCACCTGCGGCATGGTGCCCTGGAGCGACAACGGCATCTTCATGGCTGGGGTTCTGGGGGTGGCAACCCTCGACTACCTGCCTTACATGTGGCTGAGCTTCACCTGCATCATTGTGACCATCACCCTCGCCTACATGGGCAAGGCCGTGAACCGGATCCCGCTAGTCGCGGCGGCAAGCTCCCGCTAAGCTATCCTGAAACAACAAAGGCGCCATCGAGGCGCCTTTGTTGTTTCAGAGAAATGCTGTTTGATGGAACGCACTGATCACCACAAACAAAAACAGCCCTCGTTGCCGAGAGCCGTTTCATCAGACCGATAACGCCGATCAGATGGAGAAGCTGGAGCCACAGCCACAGGTCGTGGTGGCATTGGGGTTGGTCACGGTGAAGCGTGAGCCTTCCAGACCCTCGGTGTAATCCACACTGCCGCCTACCAGATATTGCAGGCTCATGGGATCGATCACCATGGTGACGCCATTCTTCTCGACTACGGTGTCTCCGTCGTTGATCTTCTCATCAAAGGTAAAGCCATACTGGAAACCGGAGCAGCCCCCACCCGTGATGTATACCCGCAGCTTCAGCTCGGGATTCTCTTCCTCGGTGATCAGGTTCTTCACCTTGTTGGCCGCCGCATCCGTCATCTGGATGGGCAGCGGGGCTTCTGCTACTGCACTCATTACTGACCTCACAACCATTAGATCCACAAACATGGAAACCGCGAAATTATCCAATACCCGACCATTCAGTTCAAGTATTCACCACGTTTAACCGGCAGCGGGAACCGGAGCTGGCGGTGCGGCAACCAGCGGCTTGATCACCTCACCCCACTCAACCAGCAGCTCTTGCGCCGGTTGCCTGCCGTCCTTGTTGATGGTGACACGGATCCGATCCGGCACAAAGCCTTCCGGCAACTGCCAATTCCCTTCCAGCAGCTGGAAATAACGCAGGGCATAGCGCCACTCGCTCACTTTCATCCCGAGATCGCGACCGGTCAGCGTCTTCGGCTTGTCGGCCAGGCTCCCCTCGACCCGGATCTGCACCTGACCACGGAACAGCTCCCGCTTCTTGGCAGGCTGGGTCAGGGCTAGACGGTAGTGGTAGCGACCGGGAATGCTGGTCTCCTGCAGGGTCAGGTTGTCGATCACCACCCCCACCTGTTCGCCGGTGGGGCGCATGATCCGCTCGAAAAAGGCCAGCTGGCGCTTGAGCTCCTGCACCTGCGCCTCCTGACTCTTCAGGGTGGTCTGCAACTGCTCGAAGGCCGCTTTCTGGGTCGCCAGCTGAGTATCTTTCACCCCCAACTCGGTCTTGAGCTGGCCGATGGCCTTGCCCTGACGATCCAGCGTCTCCTGCTGTACCACCAACAGACTGCTCTGGGCCAGCTCCTGCCGGTTACCGACAAAGTAACCAATGAGCCCGCCAACGGCTAACACGACCAATAACTTCAATAGATTGGACATAGCCCCTCATCCCGTTATCACGCCATTTACGGCAGCGCCTCTCCCTTCACTATACCGCCCTGACCGGGGTCAAAGGCGATAAAGGGAAAAATTAACTGGCCGTGGCGCTGCCATCACCCCGCTTTTGACGCGCGGCAAGCCGTAAAGTTCGCTCCAGGATCTGGGAATAGATGGGTCGGCCACCCAGCCACTGGGCAACCAGGGTCGCCCCAACCGTGGTGATCATCATGGGCAGGATCAGCTGATAGTTGTCGGTCATCTCGGTGACCAGCACGATGCCGGTGATGGGGGCACGCACGGTGGCGGCAAACAGCGCACCCATCCCGGCGATGGCAAAGGCGCCGGGCTCGATACCCAGTTCGGGAAACGCCGCATGAAACAGATGGCCGAACACCACGCCAAACAGGGTGCCCAGCGCCAGGGTCGGCGCAAACACCCCGCCCGGGGCACCGGAGCAGAAGCAGATGAGGGTCGCGACCAGCCGCACCGAGAAGATGAGGAACAGGGTCGCCATCGCATACTCATCCCCCATCAGATGTGGAATAAGCTCGGTGCCGCCCCCCGTCACTGCGGGGGCAAACAGCGACAGCACACCAAACGTTCCAGCGACCAGCATACCGATGGCGACGAAACGGTGGCGCTTGTTCTGATGCAGCGCCAGATAGCCATCCTGACAGGCCAGCACCAACTTGTTGAAGACAAAACCCAGCACCCCGAAGGTGGCCCCCATAAAGAGGAACAGCCAGAGCGCCTTGAGGGCTGGCGCATCGTAGTGGGGCAGAGTGATCACCGCCCCCTGACCTTTCATGTTCTGCAGCATCAGGGTCGCCATGATGGCGGAGATCCCCACCGCCTTGATGGCCAGAAAGGAGTAACGAAACTGCGGCCGCATCTCCTCCATCACAAACAGGATGCCCGCCAGCGGCGCATTGAAGGCTGCCGCCAGACCGCCCGCCGCACCGGCGGCCAGCAGGGCGTGACCATGCTCCTTGGGCAGCCGGAAGATATCCGCCACCATCTTGCCAAGGTTGCCGCCGATCTGTACCGAAGGCCCCTCCCGCCCCAGCACCATGCCGGAACTCAGGGTGCAGATGCCGCCGAAGAACTTGACCGGCAACACCCGCCACCACCGAACCGGGCGCAGATCGTCCATCGCCCCCTCGATCTCGGGAATGCCGGAGCCGCCCGCTTCCGGGGCAAAGGTATGAGTGAGGAAGTAACCGACAAATCCCAGCAAGGCGCTGAAGCCAAAGCCAAGCAGACCGAGCTGCCACCAGGGACGGTCTGCCAGCAAGGCGATACGTTGTTCTGCCAGCCAGTGGACTCCCGATTCGAACAGGCCGCACACCAGTCCGGCCAGGGTACCGACCAGCGCCGCCAGCAGCAGCACCAGCAAGGGCATCTTGTCTTGCCAGATAATGCGGGAAAGCGGCCCCCGCGCAGAGGTATCGGCTTCAGAGGAGAGAGCTTGTTGCGCCATCTTGTTACACCAACTTGGAAAAACCATATCGTCAGCTAGCTGAGATCAGGATCACCCGGCGCGTTGCTCGGCTGCCCAGGGCTGGGGCTTTCTGCTATAGTCGGCCCGTTAAATTTTTGTCACGGGAGCAGACCGAGAGTCCGGGTGGCGAGAGCGCAAAGCATACTCCTGATGCTCCGGCCTGCCGAGTCTCAATCGGCTGCAATCCCTTGTGTGACGCCCAAAATCCCATTAAGGATGATCCATGTCAAAATCAGATCAGCTGTTTGAACAGGCCCGCCAGACCATTCCGGGTGGCGTCAACTCACCGGTCCGCGCCTTCAATGGGGTCGGCGGCACGCCCCGCTTCATCGATCACGCCGATGGCGCCTATCTCTATGATGTGGATGGTCAGGCCTACGTGGATTACATCGGCTCCTGGGGCCCCATGCTGCTGGGTCACAACCACCCCGCCATCAAGGCTGCCGTCATCAAGGCCGTTGAGAAAGGGCTGAGCTACGGTGCGCCGACCGAGATCGAAGTGCTGATGGCCGAGAAAGTCCGCCAGATCGTCCCCTCCATGGAGCAGGTGCGGATGGTCAACTCCGGCACCGAAGCCACCATGAGCGCCATTCGTCTGGCCCGTGGCTACACTGGCCGCGACAAGATCGTCAAATTCGAGGGCTGCTACCACGGCCACGCCGACTCCCTGCTGGTCAAGGCCGGTTCCGGCGCCCTGACCCTGGGTCAACCGAACAGCCCGGGCGTTCCGGCCGATTTCGCCAAACACACCCTGACCTGCGTCTTCAACGATCTGGATTCGGTGCGTGAAGCCTTCACCCAGTACGGCAGCGAGATCGCCTGTATCATCGTCGAGCCGGTCGCAGGCAACATGAACTGCATCCCACCGGTCCCCGGCTTCCTGGAAGGGCTTCGCGCCATCTGTGACAAGTTCGGTGCCCTGCTGATCCTGGACGAAGTAATGACCGGCTTCCGCGTCTCCCTGCGCGGTGCTCAGGGTCACTACAACATCGACCCGGATCTCACCACCCTTGGCAAGATCATCGGTGCCGGCATGCCGGTGGGCGCCTTCGGCGGCAAGAAGAAGGTGATGCAACACATCGCACCGACCGGCCCTGTCTATCAGGCGGGGACTCTCTCCGGTAACCCGGTCGCCATGGCAGCCGGTCTGACCATGCTGGATCTGCTGCTGGAGCCGGGTCTCTATGAGCAGCTGAGCGCCAAGACGGCTCGTGTTGCCGAGGGACTGAAAGCGGCCGCAGCCAAACACGGCATCCCGCTCGCCATCAACTATGTGGGCGGCATGTTCGGCTTCTTCTTCACCGACGAGCCCGAAATCACCCGCTACGAGCAGGTCACTCGCTGCGACATGGAACGCTTCAAGCGCTTCTACCATCTGATGCTGGAAGAGGGCGTCTATCTGGCGCCGAGCGCCTACGAGGCGGGCTTCCTGTCGCTGGCTCACGGCGACAAGGAGATTGAACACACCCTGGCCGCCGCCGAGCGCAGCTTCGCCAAGCTGGCTGGCTAAATCACCGCTGGTTGTCGCCAAGGGCCCGTCATGGGCCCTTTTCTATTACAGAGACTCCATCACCACACAGGGCGGCAATACGCCCATTTATGGTGCATTGTCCCCTGGTCATCCGCCGATTTGTCATCCTCTGGTGCAACTTGCCCCATCATCCCTGTCATAAAGCAGGCCCACTATTTGCACATTCACCACAAGAGCCCACGTCACCGAGGTCCATATGGCAGAGATGAGCCCCATCGATGTGCTGCGGCGCTATCAGGAGTATCAGGAGGAGCTGACCCCGCTACTGCAGGGGCTGCTCAGCGCCCCCCTTGTCTCGCTCAAGGGGTATCCCTTTGTTGTCAGCATTGACCACTATCAGGGGCCGATGTGCATCCAGCCTGCGGCACCGACGGCCCATAACCGGCTGCACCTTATCGTGCAGGGGCAAGGACGGGAGATCACCGTCTGTCTGAATCAGCTGATTGGCTGGTTGATGGGGGACAGGGAGCGCCGCCGCGCCATGCCCTGGTTCAAGGCGGTCTATGTGGTGCTCAGCATGGCGCTGTTTTTGATCGTCGCCACCCTGATCTGGCACGGGCTGGAGCAGCTCTACCAGCTATTGTGCGGTGAGCAGCAGAACCAGCTCGGCGCCTTTAGCGCCATCATCTTCCTGACGCTGGCACTGGCGGTGTTCGATCTGGGCAAGACCATTCTGGAAGAGGAGGTACTGCTGCATAAGGATATCTTCCGCCACAGCGCTATTCGCCGCACCATCACCCGCTTTATCGCCGCCATTCTGATCGCGGTCTCCATCGAGGGGCTGTTGCTGCTATTCAAAGGCTCGCTCGGCCAGAGCGAGCTGCTCTGGCCAGCGGTCGGAGTGATGGGGTGTGCGGTGGGTTTGCTGCTGGCGCTTGGCCTCTATGTTTTTCTGGGGGCCAAGGCCGAAGCGGCACTGGTACAGGCTAGCCTGCGCTCTCCACCGTCAGCTGCACAGGGGAGCGACGCGCCGCCCGCCAGGAAGCGTACATGGTCCAGGAGGTATAGATGACGATAAAGGCAACCAGCCACTTCAGCATCTCCATATCCATGGATTTGACCAGCATGGCGGCCAGCACCACACCGATGGGGCCAAAGATGGCTACCGCCAGCACCGCCTTGGCATCAAACGCCCCTTTGCGGATAAAAGTGCCTGCGGAGAAAACGCTGAGCACGGCGGTGGAGCCCATCATGATGGGAAACGCCGCCAGCGGATTCATCCCCAGCAGATAAACCAACGTCATGCAGGGGGCAAACAGGCCGATACCGACATTCATCAGCACCCCGAAGATGAAATTGCCAAGCAGGGCAATCGTCAGCTTGTAGCCGCTGAGCCCCATCGCATCGCCGCCTACAGGAAAAAGCCCCAGCAGACCGGCAAAGATAAGCCCTGCAACGACCAGCAAGGAGATAGCCATCACCAACCGGATGGTCTGCCGATCAAACGAGGCCACATGGCGAGCCCCCCAGGCAGCGCCCGCTGCGGCGGCCATCATCATGCTGATCAGCGTCAGCGGCTCCACTGCGACTGCACCGACGAAGATCAGCGACTGAGTTACGGTCGGCAGCACGCACTGACCATTGAGGGTACCCGGCAGCACTCGATCATCGATCAGCTTGAACTGCTTGTAGCAGGCGGTCTTTACCGCAAAGCTGCCCACCCCCAGGGTATCGAGGAAGTTGGCAACCCCACCGATCAACGCCACCGGCCAGAAGGGGGTCGCCTCAAAGGATCCACTCTGCTTCTTCCGCCAGCAGGCTTGCACCAGCATAAAGATGAATACAAGGCCTCCGGCTATAAAAACCAGCCGTAAAATATCAACTAACATAGGGGTTTCTCCTGCAACGGGCGGCGATTCTAAGGCAAGCAGCAGAAAAAATCTTGACCGGAATTAAGCAATGCTCACGACACACCTCGGCGAGGCGAAATATTTATCAATAGACTCCGAACGACTCTGCTAATACTTGTTACTGAGGCCAACAGGCCGGGTCCTGAGCACGTTGTTATGGTCCTTTCGCGACGACCACTTGTGCCAAAGGACATAATAAAAAAGAGGGCCGGTAGTGATACCGACCCTCTTTCTGTATCTGGCCGGGGCGCTGGGCCCTCGACCATGACAACTGCTTATTGAATGCTCTTGCCGGCACGCACGTCCTTGATAAACCCCATCAGGCTGGCCAGATCACGGGGGGCACCGCGCAGGATCTGATCACCGATGATGAAGGCTGGGGTACCGGAGATACCGAGCGCTTCAGCCAGCGCACGGTTGGTACCGAGGTTCTGGTCAATACTACCATCCTTGATCTTGGCCTCCACCTTACTCCAGTCAACGCCGGCCGCCACAGCCAACTGCTTGACCTGTGCTTCATCAGCGAGCGGGCCCTGATGGGTATAGAGCTTCTCGTGGAACGCTTGGTACTTGTCAGGCTGACCCAGCTGGACCGCCAGCGCAGCACGGGCTGCGAAGTAGGAGGACTCGCTCAGAATGGGGAACTGCTTGTAGATGTAACGGATATCTTTATCTTCCGCCATCAGCTGCTTGACCAGTGGATGGGCCCGTTTGCAGTAACCGCAGTTGTAATCGAAAAACTCCACAATGGTCAGCGACGCCTTCGGATTCCCCATCTCGGGATCCTGATTGGCATAAAGCTGCTTGGAGTGAGCCTTGATCAGCGCCTTGTCACTCTCGGCCTGCTGGCTCTCTTGCTTGGCACGCAGGGCATTGGACATCTCGACCAAGATCTCGGGATTCTTGACCAGATAGTCGCGAACGATTTGCTCGACATCGCTTTTGGTCAGCTCGCTTGCATGTACCGGCGTCGCCAGCAGGGTCACGCCAGCCAGCGCGCAAAACAGGGCATTTTTAATAGTCATAACGTTATCTTGCAGAGGATATGATAGAGGCAACTATAGTGGTTGAGTCTGTTTTCAAGTCAAGTTATCTGGCCAAAAAAGCGCTTGATGCGCCCTGATTGCCACTTTTTCATGTTGTTTAGCACAATTAACCAGCAATCGAACCGGACGGGGATTTACAAGCCGGATCAGCATGGTAATATTCGCCGCACTGCTGCGGAGGGGTGGCAGAGCGGCTGAATGCACCGGTCTTGAAAACCGGCGATGGGCGACCATCCGTGGGTTCAAATCCCACCTCCTCCGCCATTTATACCGAGCCCATGCAACCATGTTGCGTGGGCTTTTTATTTGCCTGCGATTTGCCATTCCTAATAGCTCTCAAAATACTAGCCTTCTCCAACACCTGTCTTGATCTTCTCACCTGCGGGCTCAACAGCTGCCACAAGATCACCTATCAATATCGAACCTCTGCGTTCCTGTGCACATCCCTTCCTACTCCAAACCACAGCGACCAAACGCTCCCACAACAGATCCAGATTGGCATGGCATAGCCAATAACCCCTCTTCGGAATAAAGTCAGGACCGGTTAACACAGTCATAGAAAAGCAGGGGCGATGGGGTTGCGGCTTAAAAAGAGCGGATGGCTAACTCAGGAAGCAGAGATTCCAAGCAAGAGGTCATGACGTATAGGCGATCATGGGATGCACGGGATATGACAACTGCAGAGCCACCGCACAGAGCGACAGCGGTTCAGTTAAGGAAGAGTACCAAGCGAAATATCAGGCTATTTGTGGAACCAGAAAACAGCGGCGAGTAACAATAAGAACAGAAGAAAAGAGATAAGATGGGTCAATTATCAGGCAATTCTCTAAATTGCAGGCAATAAAAAACCCCGCTCGATGAGCGGGGTTTCTTGTATTGGGTGCCTGGCAGTGTCCTACTCTCGCATGGCGAATGCCACACTACCATCGGCGCTACCGCGTTTCACTTCTGAGTTCGGCATGGGATCAGGTGGTTCCACGGCGCTATGGCCGCCAAGCAAATTCTTCAATCCAGAAAGCTGACGTGAATAACGACTGAGTCATTATCACTGAATTAGTAGTTCGCTTAGGTTTGCTACAAGCCTTAGAACACTTCTTGGGTGTTGTATGGTTAAGCCTCACGGGTAATTAGTATGGGTTAGCTCAACACGTCGCCGCGCTTACACACCCCACCTATCAACGTTGTGGTCTCCAACGGCCCTTTAGGACCCTCAAGGGGTCAGGGATGACTCATCTCAGGGCTCGCTTCCCGCTTAGATGCTTTCAGCGGTTATCGATTCCGAACTTAGCTACCGGGCAGTGCCACTGGCGTGACAACCCGAACACCAGAGGTTCGTTCACTCCGGTCCTCTCGTACTAGGAGCAACTCCCTTCAATCATCCAACGCCCACGGCAGATAGGGACCGAACTGTCTCACGACGTTCTGAACCCAGCTCGCGTACCACTTTAAATGGCGAACAGCCATACCCTTGGGACCGACTTCAGCCCCAGGATGTGATGAGCCGACATCGAGGTGCCAAACACCGCCGTCGATATGAACTCTTGGGCGGTATCAGCCTGTTATCCCCGGAGTACCTTTTATCCGTTGAGCGATGGCCCTTCCATTCAGAACCACCGGATCACTATGACCTACTTTCGTACCTGCTCGACCTGTCCGTCTCGCAGTTAAGCTGGCTTATGCCATTGCACTAACCTCCTGATGTCCGACCAGGATTAGCCAACCTTCGTGCTCCTCCGTTACTCTTTGGGAGGAGACCGCCCCAGTCAAACTACCCACCAGGCACTGTCCGCGAGCCCGATTCAGGGCCCTGCGTTAGAACATCAAACATACAAGGGTGGTATTTCAAGGACGGCTCCAGCGCAACTGGCGTCACGCCTTCAAAGCCTCCCACCTATCCTACACATGTAGGTTCAATGTTCAGTGCCAAGCTGTAGTAAAGGTTCACGGGGTCTTTCCGTCTAGCCGCGGGTACACCGCATCTTCACGGCGAATTCGATTTCACTGAGTCTCGGGTGGAGACAGCATGGCCATGGTTACACCATTCGTGCAGGTCGGAACTTACCCGACAAGGAATTTCGCTACCTTAGGACCGTTATAGTTACGGCCGCCGTTTACCGGGGCTTCGATCAAGAGCTTCGCTTGCGCTAACCCCATCAATTAACCTTCCGGCACCGGGCAGGTGTCACACCCTATACGTCCACTTTCGTGTTTGCAGAGTGCTGTGT